>NZ_JBQFVT010000008.1:0-188626 GCF_056539905.1 Ruegeria sp. AP7
AGAATGACCTTGAATTACTTCTCACCGGCAGAGAAGTTCGAAGAGTGTGTTGCGGCGATCGGTTGAATCGGCAGCCCTAAGCGGACGTTCGCATGAACGCATGCATCAGCTTAGTGTTGCTGCGACAGGAACTGCCGGGCTTTTAACGCAACGACGTCGGATTAGGTATATTTCAGTCCTCGGGTGTATACCAAATTGGCGAAGTGTACGCGCGTTCCTGCGTTGACGTCGGAACCTCCGCGGGAAGTTCGTCTCCGAACCGAACGGAGTCGTAAATTGTCCACCTCGGTGTAGGAATTTCCAAGACACGGGCATAGTAGAAAGCCCGCACTGAAGGATCGAACTCAGGGTCGGTCCAAACAGTGATCAGCTCTGGAGACCCTATGGAATTGGTAAATGTGCCCGTTGCAACATCCACGGTGTTCCCCACCGCTGGCAGGTTGCCGTCCGCATCGGGTTCTCGGTCTCCCGACCAAGCCACGTCATAGACCCGCTCTTCAGTTTCGCCGCTGGAATTTAACCAACCTTTCACAACCTGAACACGGTCGAGATTGCCGGAGAACGGATCTTTCAGCGCAGCGACCAAGAAAGTTGGGGCGTCCGCGCCTTCTGTCGCGCCTGCGAGGTCCCCACCCATCGGAACGCCTTTTTCATATCCTATTTCTGCGGGCAAACGAGACCTAGCATCAGCTTCCGTAAAATCCCAACCACCAAAGAAACGAACCGCGATGCGACTACCGGTTGTCCCGTAAACTTCTTTCCGTTCCATGGCGTCGAATATGGCTTCGCGTGTGTTGTCCTGAGCCCAGACCGCTGCATAGCCAGAGGCTGCCATTTCCCACCCGAGAATCCTCAAGGCATCAAACTCGCCAACGACATGCTGCCAACGGCCAGGTTCCGGCTCGACGCCAGAGTGTTTACCAAAGAAATTGTCTTCTTCCGCCGTGGCCAAAGCCGTATGGCTGTCAGTCGAGCCCACTACTCCGAACTTGTATGGATTGGTGCCGAGCTGAGCCTCTAGTTTGAGACCGTTCTTCAAAGCCTCACGGGCATACTCGTATTGCAGCATCCAGTCTTCTTTGGGTGTCGGACCCAGATTGGACTTATCCCAGGTTTCATAGTCCGCGAACTCATCGTTCGGGCTGAGAAACGGATGCGTTTCTCCGTCACCCTTGATTTGGGTGATCTCGTACATTGGTTCCCACTTCGCACGCCGTTCTGCGTAATCTTCTGTCAACGGTTCACCCGTTTCCGGGTTAGTTTCGACTGGGAACATTAGACCGTTAGAGACGTTGCCGTTGTGGGCAAGGGCGAGTACACGACCGCCAGTCTCTTGTTCATATGTTTCCATCCAGTCCCATAACCGTTCCGGATTAAAGGTTTCTGCGGTTGTGAAGGGCAGCATTTGCCGGGCGCGAATGGCATCATCTCGATAAATCACGTTACGGTGGAGGTTGTTGCCAGCTTCGGTGGACGTCCATTCGTACCCAATGAACGCAGTGAATGTGCCGGGGGCGTTGTGATGATCCGCAGTTTGTGTGAACTCGTCCCATACGGATTGTACGAACCTGCGATCTGCGACAGCCTCGGGAAGTGCCTCGCCGGTGATGCCAGCAAAGGTTTCAATGACTTCCATAGTGGCTCCAAGTGCAACGTCTCCGCCCGCGTTAAGCCGTTCGCTCCAGTCTCGGAGCGTTGCATCGCGCATCAGTGTGGAGTTTCCCGCGATGATTTCATTCATTGCACCCATGGCATCAGAATGATCGGATACAACAAGCCAGTCGAGCGGGCGCGACAGCTTCACGCGCAGGCCGTGCGATGTGGTGACTTCCTCACCACGTGCAAACCTATAGGCATCGTCGGGGCTCAGTATGACACCAAATCCGCGGGCGTCGAGCGAGTTTGACGTGTGCAGGTGAGTGTCACCCCACAATGGGCGTGTAGGAAAATCTCGACCCGCATAAGGTGAGAAATCAGCAGGCGCGGGTTCACGCATATCATCAACTGATATGGTCATCTCTCCAACTTGCCCACCTTCTGCAGCCTCTTGAGCATGTGAAGAGCTTGTTATGAATGCTGCGGAAACTATTGCTGTTGATGTCGTCAGAAAAAACTTCATTTGAACCTCCCAGCCGAGCTGAATGCCAGCCCATGCCAACATCTGACGTGGCTGTTCGTCAAGGAAAACAACGGTTTTTCTTAGTTGGGAATAAGAGATCCCGGGGGAGGTTCGACTAATCCCGGACCACAGCTTCGCACGTAACTTTGACGTTCAGCCGCTGTGCTAAAGTTCCGCTACAAACTGGATGCTCTTGACGACTGGTGACTTGGTTCTTCAGTCTTGAATCCGTGATCTTGATTGGAGTCGTTGTTATGAAATGGTTATCGCGAACATTCCTACTGGCCTTAACTCTTCTATTTGCCACGGTTGCTTCTGCTCAAGATAAACCCAACATCGTATTCATATTTCTAGATAATTTTGGTTGGGGTGAGCCCGGTTTCAACGGTGGCGGCATTATCCGTGGCACAGCGACTCCCGAAATGGACGCCCTCGCTGCGGAAGGGTTACGACTCACAAACTTCAACGTGGAAAGCCAGTGCACGCCGTCCCGTGCAGCGACCATGACAGGACGATACGGTATCCGAAGCGGCAACCACACGGTCCCACTGGGCGGCGGCGTCTACGGCTTAACTCAGTGGGAAATCACAATGGCTGAGATGCTAAAGGATGTAGGATACAACACGGCCATGTACGGCAAGTGGCACCTTGGCTGGACCGAAGGACGCTATCCAACGAATCAAGGATTCGACGAATTTTACGGAGTTGAGACCACTGACGTTACAGTCTGGCGCACGCTTCCGGGATTTGCTGAAGCCAACATGGAAGAGCCTGTTGTGATGCAGGGTGTTGCAGGCGAGCCAGCAACCATCGCGCGGGACTACGATCTCGACTATCGCGGCGAGATAGATGGCGAACTGACGAAAAAGGCTATCAACTTTATCGAAGCGAAGAGTGTCGAAGATGCGCCGTTTTTCATCTATCTTGCATACACGCAGACCCACTATCCAAATATCGCGTCCGAGGAGTTTGATGGCACCACTGGAAACGGCGTCTGGGCCGACATTCTGTTTCAAACAGATAGCTATATCGGACGCATCGTTGATGCGATTGAAGCGGCAGGTGTTTCCGACGACACCGTGGTGATATTTACTGCTGACAACGGCCCCGAAGCTCTTCCGGTTGGAAATGCCAACGTCTCGCCGGTTCCTGCGGTACATGGGACAGCCGGGCCTTGGCGCGGCACTCTGTTCACCAGCCTCGAAGGAAGCATGCGTGTACCCTTTGCAATCAAGTGGCCGGGAAAGATCCCTGCCGGTTCAGAAAGCAACGATGTTGTCCACTCAATGGATCTCTATCCGACACTTGCGGCTTTTGCAGGGGGCAAGGTGCCTGATGACAGGGCCTTTGATGGCATCGACCAGTCAAAGTTCTTTCTTGGTGCCCAACCAAACTCAAGCCGAGAAGGCGTGATCGTCTACATGGGTGAGCAGATATTCGGCGTAAAATGGAAGGACTGGAAAGTTCTGTTCAAAGAGAACACAACGGCTTTTGGAGCGACGGAGTCTTTCGACACACCTAGGGTCTACAACCTTCTGAATGATCCGCATGAGCGTGAAAGCGTGCTCTTCCCACACACATGGGCGGCCGAAAAGGCGCTGCCGCAGTTGCAGCAGCACATTGCAACCTTCGAGGAATACCCTCCAATCCCACCAGGAACGCCTGATCCCTACGAACCACCCAAAAACTGAACGGCGGCTTTGTCCGTAAAGCGGTCATTCAGACGGAACGCAGCGAACGACCGCTCAGAGCCCATAGTGACCGATGCTGCGCGATCAACTAACCGCGGTTATGCGCGGGAAGCAGACTTTGCAAAATTCGATTAGTTCTCACAGGTGGTCTTTAAAAGAAGTGCTCATGTCGACTTCTAAAACACCAATCTGGCATCCGCAGAATTCATTGAGGTATGCAATGCGCGGCATTCAATACTCTTTGACACGTATGAATTCTGAATCGATCACACCGAAGGACAAGACTGCTGACACATGCCGATTGGTCTCGGTCGACCTATCCGCGTTACGATATAGGAAATGGCATTGTTCTCTCCCCTGATGGACCGAAGGAAGCCTCTGACAAATAGCATCGTCTTTGATACTCCAAGTCCCATTGAGAGGGATACCATTCATCCAACCAAATTCCATTTCGACCGTTCCGTCAGATCTTCGTTCTTCTGAATATGGCGTTCCAAATGGGCCTGTCGTGA
This sequence comes from Ruegeria sp. AP7, assembly GCF_056539905.1. NCBI lineage: Bacteria > Pseudomonadati > Pseudomonadota > Alphaproteobacteria > Rhodobacterales > Roseobacteraceae > Ruegeria > Ruegeria sp. AP7. The sequence continues at coordinate 4,323 of NZ_JBQFVT010000008.1, forward strand.
ACTGTTCTTCGAACCGATCGGAATACAATTCAAGTAGCTCATCTTGCCTGATGCGGTCCCCTGCGCGCCCCTTGTCGTAACTATAAGGCCATTCAGGCAATCCAGACGCCAACATTGCTTCGGAATAGATTATGAATACATTAGGATCATCATAAATTTCGAACCATGGCTTCATCCACATCACATTCAGCCATACGTTATTGGTCAGAAAACGCTGGATATATTCACGGGCCTTTTCGCTGTCGCCTTCGCGGAAAAAAGCTTCCGCCAGAAATCTAAAATGCTGTTCGCGCAGTTCGTTCTCCGGAATGCTAAGCAACAACGAAAGCGCCTTCTGGCTGTTGCCCGCCCGGAGTAAATTCCAAGCCAGATCCCCTTTGTCGCCCGAACTAAGGCGCGCAGACAGCGCCTCGTACTGATTGAACGCCTCAATGGCCTGTTCGTAATCGCCAACCGCATTCAAAGTGAGCCCGTGCACAAGCCTAAGGCTTGGTTCGCTTGGGCTGTTGAAAACTGCGGCTCTCGCTATAGACAAAGCGCGGTCCCTTTGGAGTTGCTGCAATAGCAATCTGACCTGCAATCCAATAGCGATTGAATTTGAGGGATCGGAGCTGAGCACATCTCGGATAATAGTCTTTGCTTCATCCAGTGCGTCCAGCGTGAAACGTATTGTGTTGTAGCTTCCTTCCCAGATTTGAAAGTTGGCTTCTGCATATCCAAGTTTTGCCGCAACAAAGTTTGGATCTAGCGAGATTGCTTCCTCATATAATGGCAGGGCTTTACCGATATCCGTGAAATCCTTGCTGTGCAGCAACCTATCGGCGTTTGCATAGGCAAGAAATGCGTTTTGGTCAGTTGTGGGCGTCTCTTCAAAAAAACGGCGCTCGACCGGGTTGAGTTTGAGCTTCAGCGCGCCAGCTGCTTTGAATTTCAGGTCGCTGACAAGGTCGAACAGCCGGTCTTTTCCCCTTCTACAACTTGCTGCCAGATGACGCCGTCGCCGCTTTCTGTTGCATCTCTGAGACGCGCACGGATTTCGATTTCGTTTTCGTGTGTTCTGACTGACCCATCGAGAACATACCTGACATCAATGTCCCGTTTCAGGTCCACTAACGTGACGGCGATACCTTTGTACCGCATCGATGTACTGTACGAAGCAGAAGGCAACTGCCTGAGCCTGCCGTATGATCGAAAAAACAACTCTGTCACGACATCCGCTGAGACCTTGTCAGAGCTTGTTTCGGCCGAAAACGGGACGATCAATATTCCATCGTCGGGATCACCGAAGCTCGAAGTCCAGATTGAACCGATGAGGACACTCAAACCCACCAAAAGAACAACCGCTGCGGCAACCATAGGTTTTCCGATCCGGCTTGAGATCGGGTTTGCATCGGCAAGAATTTTGCCGGCATCACCTGGGTCAAGAAGCACTTTGAATGCTTGTATTGGCTCCGAAAGATTCTTGACCTTGTTGAGCCCGACGTCGGCAAAGCCAAGATCCAGTTTGCCTTTCACGCTTTTGAATACCGTATCCGAGATCTTAATCCCGTTGGGCTCAGCCAATCCTTCCAGGCGAGAAGCGACGTTCACCCCTTCCCCAAAAAATTCGTCTCCCTCGACGAGAACGTCACCGAGATTGATCCCAATACGATAAGAGATTCGTTTATCCGCATCCTGATCACGTTCGTGAATGATCATCGCGCGTTGTACCGAAGCCGCCCATGAAACCGCGCTTACGGCACTGGCAAACTCAATCAGTGCTCCGTCTCCCATGGTCTTCACTACTCGACCGTCAAACTCGATCACCTTTGGGTTAATGATCTTATCCAGGACAGTTCTTTGCCGCGCGAGGGTTCCGGACTCGTCCAACTCCATTAGTCGGCTGTAGCCAACCATGTCGAAAGCCACTATTGCGGAAAGTCTTCTAATCTCATTTGACAAAGACACCTCCAACCCGTTGCAAACTTAGTGTAATGGCATTTTGGTCCGCTGTCCTATCCCGATAAGTTAGGACGAAAATCCGTCCAACATGAACTCTTTCGTGTGCGGCTGTGGCAAGTTCATTGAACATCTTAGTTGAAAGGATTTTTGGTCAACTTGTCTGGATTTCAGGAATTGCAAAACCTTGGCGCCAACGTCCGGTTTGGGCTGCGACCAGCTGGTCATGCTTGCTGATGGGAACCGAAATACTGAGCCCTAACTACCAAGTGCTGGGCAACGATCAAATGGCCGGTCCTGCGCCATCCCGCCACTGAACGGTCTCTAGGCAAAGGCGCAACATTTTAGGTGCCCGGAGTTCTGCCTGTCTGCATCTGGGCTTGCTGATATTGCCCCGTGCCAACTGCAACGCCATGAATCCTGCAACCGTCTTTGTTTTTACCCGTCGAGCATCGCAAGCACGGCGTCGCGTTCGGACAGGACCAACAGCAAGGCAAGATCACCCGGTTCCAGCTTTTCCAATATCATCGAGGCAGCCTGAGAGGGCGAAGATGCTCTGAGGACTTGTTGCGCGTCATATCCCTGTTTTAAGGCAGACTTTTCGATCAGGTCCGGGATTTCTCCCCATTCGCGGCCTCTTAAATACCCTTCCAGTTCGGCTGCGACGACCACGTCGGGCTGAAAAATTAACGCCGTCTCGGTAACGTCCCGGATATCCTGATCCGACCGATCGCCAGCATGGCTGAGCATAATGAAACGCCGTTTCGCCGGTAGGCTTGATAGCGCATCGCAAACGGCCGAAATCGAGTGCGGGTTATGCGCAAAATCCACAAAAACACGCGCATTATTGTAACTAAACTCGTTGCAGCGTCCGGGGTTGTCCTTGGCGTCGGGTTTGAACCCGGCCAACCCATCCCGAGCCCCCTGAACGGGCAAGTCCAGTGCCAAGGCAAGGCACAAGGCCGCCAGCGCGTTCAGGATATTGTATTTCGCAGCGCCGCCCATGGTCAGGGGAACATCGGAAACTGCAATCACTACCTGTTCGGCCGCGCCGTCGAAAAAGACGATATCTCCCTCCTGCACATAGGCGCAGCACTTGCCCGCATCACGCGCCTGACGGACAAGGTTGTTTTGCGCATCCAGCGAAAACCACCAGATATTTGCGGATGTATTTTCCGCTTCTGCGCGGATATACAAGTCATCGGCATTCAGTGCCAGCACGCCACCCTCGGCCAGCGTGCGATGCACGGCGAATTTGGCCTGAGCCAGTTCCGGCACCGTGTTGACCCCGTATTGCCCCAGATGGTCGTTTGCCACATTGGTGACCGCCGCTGCCGTTGCCGCGCGGGTCGGCAGACCCCGGCGCAGGATACCTCCGCGCGCGACTTCCAGACAGGCGACCTCCAGCCTTTTGTCACGCAACAGCATTCGCCCGCCGCCGGGGCCGGAATAATCGCCACGGTCGAGAATGTCGTCTCCCACCCGCACAAATTCGGTCGAAGTCAGCCCGGCAACCTTGCCCGAAGCGCGCGCGATCGCCTCAAGCAAACGGGTTGTGGTTGTTTTGCCGTTGGTTCCGGTAATGAAGGCCACCGGGATATTGTGCAGAGCGGACCAGTCCACGTCATCGGGGGTAGGCAGCGCATCGACCGGCCAGGTCTGACTGCCAGTCCCGTGCCCGATCGACACTTCGTCATCATCGCACAGGATATCCACACCATGCGCTTCTGCTGCCGCAATCAGGGCGATCAGCGCGGGATTGGCTTCCTTCTCCATGACGCTTTTGACATCCGCAACCATCTGATCGAAATCGCCGGGCTCGGATGCCAACAGTTCGGCAGCACAGAAATGCCAGACGGTTTGCACCGCGAAGATCGCGGAATAGAGCTGATCCATCGGCGCTGAAATCGCCAGATTGACGCCACCGGTGAAAGTGCGGTGGGTTACGTCCTGATCCTGCCAGCCAAGCGCGTCCAGCACGCGGCGCGCGTGTTTCTCCCACAAAGCGGTGACCTGCGCGCTGCCGATATCGGTGAAAAACACATCCATCACCGCGCCGGGGCGGTTCCACAACAGTCCCGGCCCGGTCAAGCGTCGGGCATCGTCTACCCGGATATGATCGGCGTACGCGCTTTCAATTGTCAGCGCGTTTTCAAGCTCTTCGATCCGGTCCATTCCGGTACCCCCGCTCAATCCGCGTCTTCGCTGATGTCGCGGGCCAGGCGCACGCCGCGCGCATCCCGGATCAGGTTCTGGTCGCTTTCGAACATGTCCTCGAACGAGGTGTCGATGGGGCTTGCCACCGGCGCAGCCTCTGTGACTGGCGCTTCGCTATCGGAGTTGAAATAGATGATCTGCTTCCAGCAGCGCGTTGTGTCATCACCGAAAATCACCAGCAAATCGCCCGGTGCGGCCTGTTCCAACGCTGCAGTCACCGCTTCGACCTCATCCGGGATGATCGTGATTGCGGCATCATCGACGCCGTTGTCGATCAGGGCCTGCCGCATCATTTGCGGCACTTCGTCGTGTCCACGGCCCCGGCGGCGGTCATCTGCCTTGCAGATGAAATGATCAAAATGCCCCGCCAATGCGGCAGCCCCGTCGATAATATCCTCATCGCGCCGGTCGCCCGGCATCGCAACAACGCACAGCCTTCGACCCTTGACCTCCAACTGATCGGCCAGCGCCGCCATCGCCTTGAGCGCGGCAGGGTTGTGGCCATAGTCGAGGATCACTTTGAAAGGATGCTCGTCATAGACATTCATCCGCCCGGGTGCCTGGAAATAGCTGGTGTCGAAGGTGCGCAGCCCGTGGCGAATATTGTCCAGGTCCACTCCGAAACTATAGGCCATCGCGGCGGCGAACATCGCGTTCTGGACGTTGAAAATGGCCTTGCCTTCCAATGCCGCCGGGATCAGATGCGACCACAGCACCGGGATATGAAGACCGTTGTCATAAATGGTCAGCATGTCACCATTCATGCCCTTTTCAAGCACAATGGCCTTGCCGCCTGCCTTGATATGTTCCTTGACCAGGCTGTGCCCCGGATTGGTGGTGACATAAAAGATCTGATCCGCACCGGCATAGTCGGCCATTTTCAGACAGTTGATGTCATCGGCATTCAGAACTGCCGTGTCGGTGGCGCTTTCCACCACCACGCGTTTGACAAGGGCCAGTTCCTCAACCGTGTTTATGCCGCCAAGGCCCAGATGATCTGCCGAGACGTTCAGACAGGCCGCTACGTTCGAGCGCTGATAGCCCAGACCCGAGCGCACAAGTCCGCCGCGTGCGGTTTCCATCACCGCAAAATCGACAGCCGGGTCGCGCAGAACGATCTGTGCCGACTTGGGTCCCGTCATGTCGCCCTTGACGCTCAGCTTGCCGTCAACATAAACACCATCGGTCGAGGTCATGCCAACGGTCTTGCCGCTGGTTTTCATGATGTGCCCCAGCATCCTTGAAGTGGTCGTCTTGCCGTTGGTTCCGGTGATTGCCGCGATGGGGATGCGAGTTTCCTCGGTGGCCGGAAACAGCATGTCGATCACTTTGCCCGCCACGTCGCGCGGCTGACCTTCGGACGGTGCCACGTGCATCCGGAAACCGGGGGCGGCGTTCACCTCGACAATCGCGCCGCCGATATCCTTGTAGGATTTGGTGATGTCGTCGATCAGGAAATCGACGCCGCCCACATCCAGCCCGACGGCCATGATGGCACGCTCGGCCATGTCACGGTTGTCAGGGTGCACCACATCCGTCAGATCAATGGCCGTGCCGCCGGTCGACAGGTTCGCGGTTGATCGCAGATAGAAGACCTCGCCGTCAGGCAGCACAGTTTCTTCAGTAACGCCCGCATTTTCCATCAGGCGTTTGGCTTGATTGTCGATCTCCAGCATGGTCAGCACTTTTTCATGCCCGATGCCACGGCGCGGATCCTCGTTCACGATATCGACCAGTTCGGCAATCGTCTGCGTGCCATCGCCTACCACATGGCCCGGCACGCGCTTGGCCACCGCGACCAGCTTGTTGTTCACCACCAGCATCCGGTGATCGAACCCAGTGATGAAGCTTTCCACCAGAATGGCGCGGCTGCGGGAATGTTCCTCGGCTTCCGCAAAGCCTGCCTCGACCTCTTCATCCGAGTTCAGGTTGATCGAAACACCGCGCCCATGATTGGCATCGAGCGGTTTGACCACCACCGGGTGCCCGATCCGTGCGGCGGCGCGCACGGCTTCGCGCGCGGAATAGACCATGCGTTGCTGTGGCACAGGCAGGCCCAGATCGTTCAGCAGATTGTGGGTGTCTTCCTTGTCGCAGGAAATCTCGACCGAGATATGCTTGGTCTCAGAGGTTATGGTTGCCTGAATGCGTTTCTGGTATTTGCCGTGCCCGAACTGAACCAGTGACCCAGAATTCAGCCTGATCCAAGGGATGTCACGCTCTTGCGCGGCCTTAACCAATGAGCCGGTTGAGGGACCAAACTCCTTGCGCTGCGCCCGCAGCACAAAGCTACGCAACTCGTCATCCCAGTTGAATTCCGGGTCGAAGTCGTAGTCCACCTGTTCCTTGAGTGATTGCGGCAATAGATGCATCAGCAGCCGCATTGCCAGCTTGCCTGCGTCCAGACCAACATCGCGCTGGCGGTATTCGTAAACCATGTTGTATTGGCCGGGTTCGCCTGTGCCGCGCGTGCGGCCAAAGGTTACATCCGAACCGGCCACGTTCTGCACTTCGATGGCACAATGTTCCAAAACATGACCAAGCCAAGTGCCTTCATCTTCGCGCAATCGGCGGATGAAACCACCGGGTTCGCGGTAGGAACAGCCATGTTCCGCCAGACCGGGAAGGGCCTGGGTCAAGGCATCAATAAACTCGGAACCAATTTTGGCCGAAGGCCAATCTTCCAGAACGCCCAGATCAATGACGTGGCGAATGACCGGAAAACTTGCCCAGACGTTCGGGCCGACAAAGACATTGGTCGAGATTATTTTCATGAGGCTCCCCGTTGGTTAGCTTATTGTTTCCCCCCGCTGGCGGCCTCATCCTCGGACAGATCCGGCAATGTGCAGAACGCCATATGCTCATCCGGCGGAAAAGCCTGGCGAGCCGTCAGATCATAACGGCACCCTTCACCAAGAACGTCAAGCCGAAGTCCAAGAAGGCTGAGTGCTTCGCCGCGACGGGCATCCCACATCGAAGAATGGGTCAAATGGCTGGCATCCACCACGGTAACCGTTCCGCTGCCGATTACTTCAAAGACGTTATCGGGCCCAATGAAGGCCGCCGTGTCTTCGTCAACGCCCAATCCGATTAGAAAAGGGTTAAAAGATGAAGCGGTTAGCAATCGACCCAGGCGGTTGCGTTGGGTGAAATGCTGATCAATGATGACGGCGTTGGTCAGACCCATACCGGGAGCCAGCGTGATGTTACCTTCGGCTGGACCAGAGTTGCTGCTGCCACCTGCTACCATATGCTCGGACATGATCGAAGCACCGGCCGAGGTTCCTGCAACCGGCACCCCTGCCGCGTTTCGGCGCCGGATTTTCTGGGCGACCAGAGTGCCTCCAAGAATCGCTGACAGGCGCAACTGGTTCCCACCGGTCATAAAAATCCCGGTAGCACGATCCAGCATCCCCGCGTAATCCGGGTTGTCGCAATCGGCGCGGCGCGAGATAGGCAGGAATTCAACCTTGCCTGCACCAAGCTCGGAAAAGATGCGGTTATAGTCCGGTCCGGTTTCTTCCAGCATCGAGGCTGTTGGGATCACGACGATATCAGCGTCGGCACCGCCGGACAGTTCTACGAACTTTCGGTGAATCTGCATTTCCTTAACGCGGTCTTCACCGCCGCCGATCGGAATGATGAACCCGCGCGGGGTTTCTGCATCAATGGGTGCAGGGCACATATCTTAACTACCTTCCGGTGCTATAGCGGGCAGCCACCGGGGACCGCGCGGACGCTCAAACCTGTTCATACATGCCGCGTCGGGCTATCTGGCCGTCACGTACACGCCATTCCCCCCGGGCCATCACATGCCGCACGGCAGTGTTTTCGTCAAGAACGACCAAATCGGCGTCCATACCCACGTTCAGACGACCTTTTCGGTGCAGCTTCAGCAGGTCGGCGACATTTGAGGTCAGCGGAGCAAGCGCTTCGGGCATTGGTACTCCTCTGTTGGTGAGTTCGCGCAGCGTGTCCGGCAAAGTGTCCGGCAAACCCACACCGAACCGTGTCAGATCGCCTTCATGGTCAAAGGCGGGCAGGCAGCCACCACCGTCAGAGCTGATGGTGAACCGGTCCGCGTGACCGCCCAAATCGCGAAACTGAATGTAGGCCTCAGCAGCAGAGATGCCCGGCTCGACATGTTGGCAGGGGAATGCGGTAGCGTCGATGTAACATCCGTGCCGTGCTAGCGCCACGGCCTGTTCGAAGAGTGGTTTGTTGCGATTGACATGGGTTGGATTGAAGATGCGTGAGGGGATTTCACAAATCTTAATTGCCTGTTCCAACATCGACAGACCCCGCTCGCCATCTCCCATATGGCAGTGCACGATCCCCGCTTTGCCGGTCATCAGGCCCGCGACGTGCGCCTCGCTTGCGATGCGCAGGAATTCATCCAATGTTGGCTGGCTAGACCGGTGATCACTGATCGCCAACTCCCCAACACCGATGACCGGATCAAGGAACACGATATCTCCGCGGGCTGAACCAGTGAGGGTGGTCAGTGGGACATGATACCCACCAGTGTGACACCAAGCCGAAAGTCCCTCTTCACGCAGCCCGTAGGCCTGTTGCACCAGCGTTTGCGTGTTGCGGGTCAGATCGTCCGTGCCCAACACCCCAACCACCGAGGTGACACCGGCACGGGTGAAGGAGGACAGGACCATCGGTGGCACCCGACTGGCTGGTCCGGTTTCTCCGCCCCCCGGGTGATATGCGCATGTCCATCAATAAAACCTGGAACAACCGCTGCACCTGCGACGTCAATGATTTCCGCCTGAAGTTGATCCGGCAATTCGGGCTGTGTGCTACCGAGGTAAATGATGCGTTCACCCGCGGTGAGAATATGGCCTAAACCAACTGGCTCAGGTGAATAGAGGCGCGCATTCTTGATGAGTTTCAACACGTTTCATATCCGTGAATAGGAGCAAAGACACTCTTTCTTGCACTAAAAGACAGCAGAAGAACCATCCCCAATTTCGGGAAAGCAAAGATGTCGGTCTCAGACCCGCAGCGGAACTTGAGAAGAAGGAAGCGGCTGGAAGATTGTCCGCATAGCAGACAATGGAGCCCGATGCAGTGAAAGTCAGCTATGCTGACAAATCTGCCGTTTACTGCTGAGCAATCGAATGACTACTTCAGAAAAGCGTCGAACATCAGAGATATCTGAACTATTTGCTTTGAAGTCTAGAAAGTTGGGACAGCGCGGGACAAACACCCGGATCATGCGCGATTAACATGGCCGATACGCCGGCATTTTACTAAGCTTATCGAACTGATTTTGTTCAGGGAGGGTCGATCGTGCGGTGGATAAGGTCACTGACTACTGGGATGTCCCTACCATGCATGCTTTTGGGTCTTCTGTTCTTCGCTGCTTCGCTAACCCCATCGCTCATTCCCCGCGAGCCGTTGGTTCAGGGAATACTAGGCGGGATCTTGGTTGCCCTTGGATACCTTTTGGGGCGGGTGATCGAACTGGTTTGGCTTGCTGCAGATCTGCCGCGATTGCGTGGGCGGTTGGCGCTTGGCGGGAACCTTATCTTTGCAGCCTTGGTCGCCGGATTTGCGATCTGGGCACTATCTCTCAGCCTCGAATGGCAAAACGAGATTCGTGCAAAGATGGGGATGGAGCTCGCCGACGCTAAACACCTAGTGCAGATACTTTTGGCGGGCGCGGGAACCTTCGCAGTCTTTTTTCTAATCGGCGCGTTTGTGGCGGCCTTCTTTCGATGGATCAGGGGTCGCTTGTATCGATTCATGCCTCCGCGAAGGGCAAACGTCCTGGGCTTCGTGACGGTTGCGCTGATTATTGTTGTCGTCAGCCGCGACGGTATATTTGATCGGGTGGTCAAGGGTCTTGATGAAAGCTACGAGGCTGCTCAACTGCTCTTTGATGTCGCGCCCGCCTTGCCCGAACGGCCGGACCAAGCAGGCTCTGAAGCGTCCCTGATCGACTGGGCCGCGATGGGTCAGCCGGGCCGGGATTTTGTCCTGGACGGCCCGGACGCCGAGGCAATATCCGCGTTTACTGGCAAACCTGCTATGAACCCGATCCGAGTCTATGTCGGCCGAGCAAACGGCGAGACGCCACAGGAACGGGCCGACCTGGCGCTGGTCGAATTGAAGCGGCTGAATGCCTTTGACAGGGAAGTTCTAATCGTCACAAGTCCCACGGGGACTGGGTGGATGGACCCCGGTTCTCACGATCCTGTGGAATACATGCACAATGGCGACATCGCGACGGTTAGCGTACAATACTCCTACTTGCAATCGCCCTTGGCCCTAGTTCTGGAAACCCGAACTGGCCTCAATCAAGCGACGGCGCTTCTCGACGTGGTGCACGCATATTGGCGGACACTGCCGAAGGACCGTCGCCCAAGGCTATATGCGCATGGTCTAAGCCTTGGCGCGTGGTCATCGATGTATGCCACGAACCTCTTCCGCCTGGTTGATGATCCGATCGACGGGGCATTCTGGGTCGGCCCGCCATTCCCGTCTCGGTTCTGGCAACATGTTCAGAACGCCCGGGAACCCGGTAGCCCCTGGGTTCTTCCAACCATCGGAAGCGGATCGTTGGTTAGATATTCATCCCATTTCTCGGATGCCTCGCAAGCTGTTTCGGATTGGGGTGATATGAGGATCGTATTCCTGCAGTATTCCAGCGACCCGATCGTCTTCTATGATCCACTTTCGGTATGGCGCGCGCCACCTTGGATGAACGAACCTCCGGCTGAGGATGTCTCAAGGCACCTTGTTTTCATCCCGGTCGTAACGCATTTCCAACTGGCGCTCGACATGGCCTTGTCCTTCGGTGCGCCACCAGGCCATGGACACGCTTATGTTGCACGGGATTACATTACGCCATGGGCCGAAGTCACTGCTCCAAAAAATTGGACTGTGGAGGATACCGAACGGCTGAAGGCACATTGCAATGTAGGATTCCAGTTTGGATGCCGGAACCAATGAATGAATGCAAACCGCGCCCGATCTGCATTCAGATATTGGCTTGAGCTGCTGCTCAATGATCGGAGGTCCACCCATGCGTATTTAAAGCTGCGCCCGAAACGAACACACGATTTGTGCTCGGTGCGATTATTATCTAAATCTACTTGCCTGACCGCAATGCGGGCAAAGTTGTCGCTCGCATATCGGTACACATCGTCTCGAAGGGCTCGTTGGACAAGCGCACTATCAGTTTTTGTCTGGTCGCGTCACTCGGCGATTGGCGCGCCTGGCACAGCCTCGTAGGCATTTGCCTGTTCGACCTCGTGCGCTGTCGCGGTTCCCGGCAAGAGCTCGAACAAGGGATCGAAATCAACCATGGTCGAGGCTAGTTGCGCAAGAACTTCCGCGTCACCCTCCACCGTGGCGGTGCCGTCGGCAATTTGAGCATCCAAAGTGACTTCGCCGCCCATCGTACGCTCGAGATCCGCGCGGTTGATTGTTAGCGTCAGATCAGCGTCGTCAGCCAGGAAGCCTTCGATATTTGTTAGTGTCGCATTCTCCATCTCAACTATGAATTTCTCGCCATTGTCTGGAGTGATCATATTGATGGTGAATTTCATGCCTTCGGCTTTGCCGCTGTCCATTCGGATGCCGAGGAAGTTGAGAAATAGTTCTGTGGACATCGCCCTTATCACGTCTGGGCTAGAGCCTTTTACGACCGGCGCATCCGAGATCCCCGAGCGAAGTTCGTAGGCGCCTGCGAGGTAGCAATTGCGAATACCCGGGTTCTCATCCTGATAACCAAGCTGCTCATAGCAATCAGCCAGCAGATCTCGCGCCTCCTGATTGTCGTTCTCGGCGAGAAAGAGCTTGTTCAGAATCTCGACGGCCATCAGGTACTCGCCTGTGTCGTGCAATTCCTTGCCTTTTGTCAGAATCGCCGCGCCACCGCCCATCATCTCGACAAAGAGAGGTGCCGAGTCTTCGGGAGAAGGCGGCACTAGCGTTGCAGGATTAGCATCCCAGAACCCAAGATACTTCTGGATAACTCCACGGCTATTGTGGCGCGCGGTACCATGATAGCCGCGGCAATACCATTTTTGCTCCAGACTTTCAGGCAACCTATACACATTGTGGATTTGGTTGATCGTCACGCCCTGGTTAGCAAGATGCAACACCTGGTTGTTCATGTGCGCATAGAGATCGCGTTGGGCCCGCAGAACTTCCTGTACTCGGTCATTGCCCCAGCGGGGCCAGTGGTGCGCCGTAAACATTACGTCGGCTTCGTTGCCGAAGAGATAAAGCGCTTGGGCAATGTACTTCGACCAGATCAGCGCATCACGAACCTCTGCACCTCGCATAGTGTAGATATTGTGCAGCGTCGCGTTAACATTTTCGGCCATCCATAGCGCCTTCATCTCTGGGATGTAGGTGTTCATCTCCGAAGGCGCTTCAGTGTTAGGCGTATTCTGGAACACCATTCGAATGCCGTCGACCTCGAGATACTCGATGTCCTCCTCGACGACCTTGGTCGGCGAGATCAGCCCAACTTCTCCAAACGACACCCGGTGGCCTAGGCCTTGTCCCGCGAAACCGTAGGGGCTGATCGGCAACTGCTGGCCGTACTGATAGGAAAGCCGACGGTTCATGGCGTTGCCGGCATAGACATTTTCGGAGATCGTAAACTCCATGAAGTCGCGCGGAACAATGATCTCGATCTTGCCGGCGCGCACATCCGCTTCGTCCACGATACCCCGCACGCCGCCCCAGTGATCGCCGTGGCTGTGCGAGTGAATTACGGCTGTAATCGGAAGTCCCTCGCCCACGTGCTGCTGGAACAAATCCCAGGCCGCTCGCGCGGTCTCGGAGCTTATTAGGGTATCAAAGACGATCCAACCTGTCTTACCGCGCACCAATGTCATCTGAGACAAATCGAGACCGCGCACCTGATAGATGCCCGGGATCACCTCGTAGAGCCCGTAGTTCTGGTTCAGACGCGAGATCCGCTGTAGCGAGGGGTGGATGCTTGGCCAATCGACGTCTTCGTTGAAGAAGTCAAAGCTTTCCATGTCCCAGGCGACATTGCCGGTATCGGTCAAGATCTTCTTCTCGGGCATTTCGGCGATAAGACCTTTGGCATTCTCATCGAAGTCCCGCGTGTCCGAAAAGGGTAGCTTCTCGCGTGCCTCGGCCAGAACCTTGAGTGTGTGCTCGGAAGGCGCCTTTCCTTTGGGATGAAAGTGCCCATCTGGCGGGGTGGAAGCCGATTGGGCAAAGGCCGGCGAATCGTCAAGCGCTATATGCGCCGCCACCGCGAATGCAGCTCCAGCAGCTGGAACAGACTTCATGAAATCTCGTCGCGTTGTCATGGCTTCGCCTCCCTGTTCATACTTTTTTGGGTTTAGGTGTCGCTCGACTATTACGCAGAACCGTCGGATCTCAGTCTCTTTTTCGCCGTACCGTTTCTGTCAGGTTTGTGAGAAGTTCATTTAGTTCGACGAGTACGAGTCGCGCGAGATTTACCGCCTCTCCCTCGCGGCAGTTCTTCTTCCTTTTGCGAGGCATACACCGCAACCTAGGTTAGCGGTTTAGTGTCCAGGGCCGAGATAAGCCGAGACCAGGATCTGACCGCGATTTACTGAAACCCATTGTTATTGTAAGGATTGTCTACCCAGTTCGGGGTTAATGCCGCTCAGGGGGTAGAGATGTTGAATTTAGTTTTTGCGGCAATTCTTGTTGGCCTGCCCGCAGTTTTTGGATCGCACTCGATCGTAAAAAACTTTGGAAGACGCAACGCGTCATACGGGTTTTCGGCATTGGTTTATGCTGTCGCGCTTTGCGTGTTCTTTGCCTACTGGCTCCCAGAGGGAAATCTCTTGTCGGCAGATTGGAGCCTGAAAATGCCGAGTGCACTAGCGATTGGCCTCATAGTTGGTGTCATTTCCGGTCTTGTTCAGCGTCGGCGAACTGACCCCTGACGCACAAGTCTAGTTGTTACGAAAAAGTAGAATATGGACCCTGAGCGGTCCTTTGACTGCTTTATGTCGACGAGGGTTCATTAGACCAATTCCTCATTGGAGAATTAATCTGGCCTAGTTCTGATCGCCCGTCGCTTCCTCCTTGGGTGCAAAAAAACTGATGGAACCTGCGAGCAGCATCAAAACCAAAACACTGACTACTTCAGCCAATAGTCTTGAAGAGGCGGCATCGGGTTCAACAGAAATCAGCATAAGGATAATTGCTGCGGTCATGCAGGCACGGCTAAGTATTGGGAATGCCAAAATGATCCTGATCGCCAATACAAAACCAACCGTCGCGAGACCGAATTCGAACCAGCGTGGAGGTTCGAGCCAAGAGAGTAAAAGGACACCTGCAACACCCAAAACAACGCCGATCATCCTCGATAAAGACATGCTCAACCCGTTCGTGCCGTTTGCTATGAGTACGCTCAAATAAACGAACGGAACCCAATAGGAACGTTCTATCGGCAGAAACATCGCTAGTACCAGCGAAGCCAAGAAGCCGATGACTATCGCACATCTTACAGCGAAAGGTGGGAGCTCCAGGTCCGGGCCTTTGGGTGCCATTAGTGCCTCTATTCCCACCAGCCTAGCAGAGGTTACACCCCAGAGCGCTCCGAAAACATAATACGTCATAGTTGAGGCATCCGGATGCGTTGCTTCAGAGAAAACTAGATAGGACCAGCCGAACGCAGCATACCCAACAGCTCTGGCCCCAGCTTGACGCAACGCCAGCATACTTCCGATCGCCAGAAGAGCGCCTACGAAAAAAACACCCGTAGTTCCTGTCAAAGCCGCAACCGGATATGCCACCGCCGTTAACGCGACAGAAATCAAACCCCATTTTCGGTTGCTGAAAACGGTAGCCAGCAGCCCAGCGGCGAAAGCAATCATTCCAACTGCGTGCGGCAGCTCGAGCAAAACAGAAAGCAAAAAGACTGGCGTTCCAAGTGCCACTAACTGCGTTATCTGCGGCCACGGAACAAACGGCTTTTGTAGCGAATTCATTACTTACATAAGCGTGACATCGGGAGCGTTTGCAAGTGACCGCTTTGGGCTCACAGCAGTCTTTCGCAACGTAGTTTATCAATGACCGCTGTGCGGACTAAGCAGCCGTTCATTGTGCGCCTGAACTACAGCGACAATATGGCCAAAGCCGCGATAATTGGCTTCTCCAATTTTAACTATTTCTCACGTGGCGTACGAAGATGAGCATCGAGACAGGCCCTTGTGATAGTCTCTTGGCACCAGCGGGTAAACTTGGGAGGAAAAGATGTCGGATGTTGAAATTGTAAAGGCGCTCGACGCGTCCATCATTCAAGGGATCAATGCCAAGAACGCGGGTATGGCAACAGCGGCTTACGCTGAAGATGGAGCCGTCATGCCACCGGGTGCTCCTACAATGTCTGGCCACGCTGCCATCCAAGAGTATTGGCAGGCGGCAATTGATGGGGGCTTGGAGAACGTTTTGGCCAATCCGACCGCAGCACATGTCAGCGGAGACTTTGCGGTCACGATGGGAACGCTGACAGGCTCAATGGGTGGGCAAGAACTTGCTGGGAAGTATATTCTCTACTTTCGAAGAGGAGACGACGGCTGGAAAGTTCAGCGCGACATCTGGAATTTCGACGCATAGGGAGTGCGGAACAGCCTAAGGGTCAAATCCGCTGCTTTGCATTCGCAGGTAACGCTCATTGAAAGTGACTTACGTAGCGCGGTAGCGTGACCTTTATTCGTGGAGTACGGCCGCGGGGTTTTTCGCGCCGTCGTCCACCTTTCGGATAAGACAGATTTGGAGACTACCAATAATTCGACATTGGTTTGGTCTTTGAGCCGAATGGCGTTAATTAGATAGGCCGAGTTGCTTGCTCATTTCCATAAAGGACGCAGCCCAAAATTCCGCCAGAAATGCCGCCGCCTCTTGTTCAGAGATTTCTGAACGGTTTCCAGCTGCATCAGTTGCTTCGCCGAATGTGTAGCGCAAATCAGTGCCACCATTGTTTTCCGTCAGATGATAGGTTTCCGGCAGGCTGATGTGCGGACGGGCGGGATCTTGGATTCGCGTCGAAAAGTATTCGAACGGCTCCCAATCAGTGACGCGATAGTAAAAGTCTGCCAGCTCATGGGCGCAATGATAGTCAGATCCGGGGGCGAGACGTCCCTGTGTATTCTCCACCGTGACCGTCTTGATGCGGTCCATCCATTTCTGTTTGTGCTCAGGATCTACAAGAAACTCCCAAACCACGCCGATAGGCGCGTTGAAATGGTGCCGGAATGTCCAAACCCCATCTTCTTCGGCGAGGAAATGGCGTTGGCGTTTAGCGCGCAGGCGCTCCCACGATTTAGCCAGATCATAGACCTTCATGCGGACTTCGCCAAAGTGCTCGATATCCTGCGAAAAGGGTTCCATTACTTCACTGATATCCATTGCGTCTGCGGCTGCTTCGCTAAACAGGGCATAGCTGCGAATGCCCGTATGTTCTGCAACATCTGTCTTGGTCAATCTGTGAACCAGAATGACATCGGCACCGGATATGTCTTTGGCAGGACCCATTTGAATTTCGTCGAATTGGCCGTGGTGGTCTATGATTTTGAGATTCAGTGTGCTCACATTTGCGCAGGCATTGCAGTTGCATGTTGTATTCGCGATTATGTTCTGTTGTCGTTGCGCAAACGCGTTGTAGAGATTTTCACATATGGTCAGAAACGTCTCACCCGATGGAAAATCCTGTCGTATCGAATACGCTAAAACGGCGTCGCCCTCGGTTTTCCAAAAGTGCAGCGGGTCTCCAACTTGCTCAAGCAAAACTCCCAGAAGAGATTGCATGATTGGATTGGCGTGATCCATTTCTGAAGATGTCATAAACTGCGTCTAGCCGGTGATATCTGCAATAAGCAGATAACCTGTGTGTGTTGTTGTCATTTACTCTCCCCCGAAAGAGTACTCGGCACGGGTATTTGCGCTCGCTCAAAAAAATACACGCACACATCCATCATGGCCAGACTGTCCAGGCGCTTTCAAAGCCAGATCGACAAGCGCAATGGTTTGGAACACCATCGATCATTGCTTCATAATTTGATGCTTTCATAGCAATTGTGACTTGTGCATTGTTAGTAAGAACTCTGTGAAATTGAAGGGACATCGCGTGAAGATCTATTCCGTATTCGTATGGTTGCTTGCTCTTAGCTTGACATTTGGAGGCGTAGATTTGGCGTCCGCCAAAGAGAAAGGCGGAAATTCAAAAGACAAGAAAGTTCAGCTGGACGGCAAACCAAGCAAAGGCCAGAAAGCTGTGCCACCGGGACAAATAAAGAGATATACAAGGGGCGCCAAGCTTCCCAGCGACTTGGACTACACGGACATTGGAGACCTTGCTAACTGGAAATTAAAACCTCCGGGAAAAGGCAATCGTTACATACGCGTCAACGATGAAATTTTGGAAGTTACTGATGATCTTTCGACGGTCGTAGACGCCGTTGGCATAGTTGGAGAACTTGCTAAATAGAATGATTTTTCAAAAACTGCGGATACTCTCTGCATTTAAGCCCAACATTTGCTTTGCGGCCATAGTTTAAAATCGCCGAAAACGTTACGCTGTCGGGCCCCAAGACGCGCCGCGCATAAGCTGGTTTTCCTGACTGACCAGAAACGCCCGTATCTCAGCCAATGGGAAAGCTTCGATACCGAGGAGTTTTTCCCAGAAGTAGCGGCGTTCTGCGTCGTCCTCAAACCTCCAGATATGCACCAATTGGTGCAGCGCTCCAGTGTCGGTGATGAAATATCCCACGCAGTTTTTCGCGAGACCGGCCGCTTCGACTACGGGCCAAGCCTTCTCTCGGTAAAGCGAAACTAGTCCTGGCATTTGCCCCATGTGCACCTGATACGTACGACGTTCATATAGCGGCATAGTTAATTCCTTTATTTGCCTCGTGTCGTAGAGGCTTTTTGACACCTCATGGTGTCCAATTGTCCCTTTATAGCATGGACATCACCAGACAAGCTCCAGTCATTTAAGTACCGACATTATTGACGCGCCTTACACTTATCAAATCTAAGCAAGAAGCGAAAAATTCTCTCTGCCGTGGATCCGTCAAGCGCTTTCTGTGCTTGCACAGTACCGTTTGTTTTGGGCTCAAACGGGACACTCGGCGTTCACAATGAGGAGCGTCAGCTGTGCGAACAAGGCTGCCGTTTGCTGCGGCGCAGAGCTCCGGAACCAATTGAAGGATTGCTCAGAAGGCGGAGTGGACGAACAGAACTATCTTTCGCTGTCTCGTCTAAATGCGCGGACCCCTCATTGTCTATCTTAGGGCAAAAGCCTTCTTCTACTACAGGATCGATACATAGCTAGCGGCGGACGCTCTACTTAGAAAAAAGGCCAGTAGAAGAAAATACAACAATATCGGGGCAGCAAATATAGCCTTTCTTATCATAGGTTTTAGGGAGCTATTCTTGTCCGGGCCAAATGTTTCGACCTCGGCGTCGTTTAAAGATGGGAATAGCTCCCTTTTTCTTTGCTTAACCATAGTCAACTCGTAATAACTATTTATTCTTTTTTCAGATCCCACATGAACCGAGTGTTAATGCTCCAATTATTTCCGCTTTTGTGGTTTTTTTGATCGCTGCTGGAGACAAAACTTTAGAACTACTGCTATTGTTAACAGTCTTTTATTCCCAAGTGATTCTTTTGGAGACAAAGGCTAAGATTTTAATATTAAATTAAAAATAACGACTCCTGAAAGTCGGAGAGCTGCCACATTACGGCCCTGTTTGAGCAACATTCTTAGGGATGGCATTCGTTCGCCGCCGCTGACCCGTATTTCTCTAAACGAAAAGGGTTTCTGCCGTGTTGAACTTCCTTAAAGTGAGCGTCTCCGCACTCGTACTGTCTGCATTTGTAGTCGCGCCAATCGTGACCGTTTTCGCCACCGATTACGCATATGCAAAAAATTTTAACGGCAAAGGTGGAGGTAACGGCGGCGGAAAAGGGGATAACGGAGGTGGCAAGGGTGGCGGAAAGGGTGGCAACAGCGGTGAAAAAGATGCCAAAAAGGGATGGGGTTCAGACAAAACTCTCAACGGGACAAACACGAAGTCTGCGAGCAAAAGTCATAAGTCAAAGAACGGCAGTCGTTTAGGTAGGGCTGTGAAGGAAGACTTCCAGACTTTAGGCCGCAACCTGAAGCAAAACGGCGTCAAAGGTCTGTTCAACGGGAACAAGGCTCGGACCACCACAACACGAACAAATAAAGCGAGTGTTAAACAATCCCCGAGACCACCAATCAGAAAAGCAAAACTCTTTGATGATGGTACACTTGCCCCGCGCAACCTCGGCAAACTGAATGGTGCCATTAACTCCAGTATAAATGCAAAACTCGCGCATATCGCGAACGGACAGTATGCGAAAGCTACGGGGTCGGTAAGCCTATCCGCTGGCCTTGCAGTAGCCGACGCAAATTTCAGTCATGTCATGGGTGAAGATAACGACTTGAGCTCTGAAGAAGTGAAGGAAGTTGCTGCGGCGTATGATTATTTGGACACGGCTTCAATGACGCTTGAGGAAGCTGAACAGGTTCTTGCCGATGACGCGGCCACTCCCGATGCGATTGCACCTGAAGATTTAGAAATCGCACAAGCGGTGAAAGATGCGTACGACGTAACAACAGATGAGGACGGAAATAAGATAGGGCAACCGACGGACGATCAGTTGGCGGCTGCGGAGGCGGTGCATGACGCGGAGGCCAGTTTGTTGGGGCATTACAAAGGCGACTTTTCTGAGGACAGAATCGTCGCGGAGGAACAGCAAGACCGCGTCCTTGACGCCGTCCGTGCCTCCAATCCCGATGAAGAATCGGTTAAAGCCACACTTGGCACTTCGGATGAGGGAAGCGTTTATGCCGACGGCCAAGAGGACGATGATGTTGATGGCGAACTGGAGGAAGTAGATCAAAACCCGGATGGAGAGCCGGAAGACGAATTTGCAAGTAACGGCTGAACGTAAAGTTAGAGGCCCGAAGGCAAGGATTTAGACGCTATTTCGACAGTACCAGCCTCCCGTCGGATTGAAACTGGTCCACTAGTTAGATGGCACTTTCACCAATTTGGGGCCACCTAAAACAAAACTTACGCGAAACTATTTGGTCCGCTCTGGGCTTTGAGCGGAAGATGAACCGGAGATTTCGAATGTCAGCTGTGTGGCCGATCAAGACTATTTAGTTACGGCAAACATTAGCTTCCGACCGAAGTCGCAGGTAAGAAATGTTTGCCAAGCGCTGAGACTGGTCATCTCAATGTCTATTTTCAGTGAGCTTCATGCCTATGCTATAGACTCGCCGACGACGTTACCAATTGCATTGGCCGCAGCCAGTGCCGGATCGCTGTCAACATGCGCGTAACGTGCGGTTGTTTGAGTTTGTGTATGCCCTAGCAAGCGCCCAATAATAGGAAGGGCAACGCCTTGCCCCACAACGATGCTGGCGGCGGCGTGGCGAAGATCATGTATTCTGATGTCTTTCAGATCCGCGGCTTTTCAGATCATTTTCCAAGGCTTCGACAAGTTAACCAATGGCGCGTCCTGTTTTTGCCGGGGAACATGTGAGCCGAATCCGGAGCGCGCGTAGTTACTTTCTGTGAGTCTAGAATTTTAATAGCTCGGTCTCCCAAAAAAGTGGTTTCGCCCCAGTTTTACTATCGGGCAGAAAGATGACCCGACGCCCCCAATCGATCCAATCCCATTCGCAGGTGGCGATTTCGTTCCTTCGCGCACCTGTCAGCAATAGGACCCTGATTAGGTTGGCTACATCCGGCCAAATTGTGCCGTCGTCTACCAGATCGCGCAGCGCCTTCCCGAGCCGTTCGAGTTCAGGACCGGACAAGTAACGTTCCCGTGACTGTTCTCCAAACTTCTTAACAAATCGGCACAGATTAGTTCCTTGCTCCCGCCATTCCCAAGGTTCGCACTTGTTCATCAACGACGACAATAAGGCCAGCATTCGATTATGCCCATTTTTGTTCACCATCGCTTCGGTTTCGGCGCAATGTTAGGCCAAGTCCAAACACGGTTACATCGCCCAGAACTGAGATTGCACGATGCGCGATTGCTGCACCCAGACCGGCTCCCTGGTCGATGAAGAGCCCAAGGCCGAGCGCGATGATCCCGTCCCGAATGCCGATGCCACCGGGTGCCCCTGGCATCAAAAACCCTGCAACCCAGGCGGTGGTAAAGATCGCCATGCATTGCCACATACTGGCACCGCCCTCGGGGTAGATCGCTAGCGCAACACACCAGAGTGATACGCCCAGCATCAAGAAGTTGAAGCTATGCAGCGACAGCACGATTATACATTTCAAAAAAGAGAGTTGTGGTTTCCCTGCCTTGTGCCAGGTCACGATATGACCAATCGCGATACAGGCCAGAAGCCCAAAGAAAATTAACACCATCTGTCCATCGAGCCAGGTTTCGGGAAGGTCTGCCGTTATCGCAGCGACCAACTCAGGCATGGTCAGCAGCAGAATCCCGACGATCATGACACCGCTGGTGAACAGGAAACCAACCTCGAGCAGGAGCGAAGACGCGATAATAGCGGATGGCACCCCGTCGGCCCGCGCAAGCGCGAAGCGCCCCAGAAGATGGGCCACGTTTCCGGGGATGTATTTCCCGATCTGCGATACCAGAAGCTGGCTTTCGGCGCGGGCGCGCGGCAGGTACACATCATGAATGCTCAGCGTCACCCGCCAGGCCACCGCGCCGACGAACTGCGACAGAACGTAGAGGATGAACCCACCTGCATAAGCAAACCGGGCGCTACCTGATCCAAGGTCGAGCACCGTAATCTCCCCCGCATGGCGCACCAGAATAACTCCGATGAAAACCAGGGCGGCGACAGTTCCGATATAGCGCAGGACTGTGGCCATCTCTTTAGATCTTGCGCGCAACTACAAGAAATCCGTTTCCGAGTTCGGTTTTTACAAACGGACGCTGTAACTGGCAAAACACCCGCATTGCTGCCACCGCGGGTATCGAGGAAAACAAAGGCCAGAAGCGACTTTCAACAGAACGGTCGCTGCCGCTTTCGTCTGTAAGATCGTTCAGTTTTTTACCTATCTTAGCATTGGTTTTCAGCATCTTTCCATAGGCCCGAGCACGCCAGTGCTCCATGATATTGGCCAACGGAAAGCCGTAGCATTCGACGGTTTCGACGGTGTAGCCAGCGTCCTGAATTGAACGTATCAGAAGCTCTTTGGTGTAACGCCGAACATGACCGGCCCAAACATCCGCCGCGTTCCAGCGGGACGGGTGCGCAGGTGTAGACAAAATCAGTCGCCCACCTGGCTTCAGATAGGTTTGCCATTCTCTCATGGCCTCAATGTCTTGCTCAAGATGCTCAATCACTTCAAATGACATGATCAGATCGAACGAGCTTTTCCAATCCGGATCGAGCTCGGGCACGAGCGTCATCGGGCCGGCTGGAGTATTGAGCGCCCCTGCCAGTTTCAGGGCCTGCCGTGAACGATCCACGCCATAGGCTTCGAAACCCCGTGCCGCCAACTCGGACAGCAGCGCAGCCGGTCCACATCCGATGTCCAGAACCCTGCAAGGCGCCAGATTTCGGACGTGCCGCATAACCCGGTCGCGCCTCAACAGATAGCGCGGTGCGGGCACCCAGTTGGCATGCGGCAACGCCGGGCCGAAATGCTTGTGCCGGGTGGCAGAACCGCAATGCCCGGCAGGAGTAAGCGTCGTATCTGTCATATCGTTCACAATTCTATCCGGCTTGAAGGGTGTAGCGAAACAAGTATCGGCAAAGGACCTGGGCGATCTCGGGCGGTTGCGCCATGTCCAACCTGTCCGCCGGCAGCGCCGGATAACCCTCGGCCCGCAAGTCGGCGATGGCGTTCAGCAGCGCCCCGGGATCGGAATGCTGGATCAGTTTCAAACCCGGTGTGTCACTGCCGAAGGTTTCCGTCATGGCAGGTGAGTGCCGGGTGATGACCGAACGGCCCGACATCAGCGCCTGGTAAACCTTGTTCGGCACCACCGACGCGGCCTTGCCGGAGGCGCCAAAAATGCCCAGGCAAATATCGGTGCGCGAGATCGCCTCGGTCAGTTCTTCATACGGAACCCAATCCTGCCAGGAGATGTGATCATGTGCGGTCCCCTCCAATGCAGTGTCGAGCAATTTGCGTTCCTGCCCGGTGCCGATCAGATGCCAGTCGATCTCGCGGCCTCGCTCCGAAGTCGCGGCGGTCAGTATCGTCTCAAGCCCGTGTAGCGGGATAAGCTGGCCATAGAACAGCACCCGCGTGGCGCCGTCATGGAGCGCAGGTGCCGGTAGGCGCCGGAAAGACCCCGGCTCACCTCCGACCGGCACCGCACCCAACCTGTGTTCGGGCAAATTGAAAATCCTCGCAATGTGCCCGGCATGCGCCTTTGTGTCGAGCAAGACACGGTGCGCGGCTCGGCAGGCCAGCCATTCGGTGGCCCAGAGCATCCACGCTGCCGGTGTTTTAGCCGTGACGATGCGACGATCATTGATGACGGTGTCGTAGAGCGAAAGGAACATGTCCCAGGTTATCTGTTGCCGCCGCAACCGAGCAAATGGCCACAGCGCCAATGTATCTAGAGCCCCAAGATAAGGTACGAGCACAGCATCGTGTTGGGGCGCACGCAGATAGCGCAGGATCAAAAGTGGATAGGCTAGCAATGCGCGGAGTAACACTCTGATCATCACCGCCAGGTTCAGCTGGCTTTTATCAGCGTGCTGCGGCCAAATTTCGGCGTGGATCTCGATCACCTCTACGCCAAGATCTTGCAGCCCTGCGCGCAGAATTCGAGTGCGCGGTTTGCTGAGGTCGTAGGTGCCCCAAAAAACTACCCGCCTGTCACAAAGTTCGGGCACCGCCGGAGCGGCGCGTGCCGCCGGGGGGGTGGGGGACATATCGGTGTTCATAGGGACAACATCCGGAAGCCGACATAGATATCATTGTCCAGGCTTCCCGGAGCCACCGGAGCCACGCCGGTATCCCAGATCAGCCTGACGGTAACGCCTTCCGGTCCGGAGATTTCCACTGGTTCCGTTCCCACGTTGAGCACGTCGCCAGACTCAACGACACTTGAATTGATCTGTATTGGTTTACTGGCTTCTACCCGATAATTTCCGGAGAACGGAAGCGCGAGCCAGTCGGGTCCGCTGGTGAGTGTAACCGCCCCCCCGGCAAGCCAGATCGATCCCGAATAATGTACGTATGACTCGCGCAGTATTGCGTGGTCCTCAGGCAGCAGGACCGGCGCGATGCCGTCCGACAACATTGGATCCATCGTCTGCGCCAGCGCGGTTTTGTTGGCGATTAGCAAGGGCGGTTGATGCTCCGCGATGATCCCGTCAAAGACAGGATGGCCTGCTGTCCGATAGTGCGCGACTCCCCAACCTGACATGAAGAACCCAGGATTTGGGAAAGTCGCGATCATGTGGCTATCGTCGATATAGGCCACCGGTTCAGGGAAAAGGCGATGTATCTCCGCAATGGTGGCGTGCTGGGTGTCCGCGCGATCAGGCAGGGTCCAGACTACCTGAACACAGAACCCCGCCAGCATCACCATAACTAGCTGTGCCAGACGACGCGATGACCCCAACCGCTGTGCTCCGATCGCTACCGCTACCATCAGGAGTGGCACGGCGAAGGGGAAAAAATAGACAAAGGCATTGCGATAGATCACCACCGAAAGGAGCGGTGCAGCGAAGAGCATCAGCAAGAGAGCCCGCCGAGCGTTCCATCCGGCGCTCAACCCGATCCCCACGAGAATGATCTGTGGGAAGCTGAACATCACCCAGCTGAGAATCTCCGTCGCTCGCGGAAATATCCCGCTATTCAACAGTGTGGTGTTCAGCGCATCCTTCGCATTATTCGCGGCTTCATTGCCCTCGGCGACACTTATACCAGACGCGTGCCAGAGGTAGAGCAAAGCACATATGCCGCCTGCCAAAAAACCCGCAATGATGATCCGCATTACCACCGCGCGATTTTCAATCCTCCACACCAATACCGCCAGAAACGCAGGCAGGTAGAGCGCCGATTTGATCGTGACCAGAGCCGCCAAGGCACTCATTAGCGCCGCAGCCATCACTTGCCAGACTGACAGGCGCGTGGTCAGCAGAATCGCAATCGAAGAGGTCAGCAGCGCCGCAGCGATCGGATCGGCCCGGAAACTGGCACCGTGGGCCAGCACGAAGCCCGAGGTCAGGAAACCCAGAGCAGCAATATCGGCAAAACGCCGATCAGTGAAATGTCGGGCGATGCGGTGAACCGAAAATGTGGTCAGACCGAGACAGGCAACCATCACAAGCCGGGCTGCAAAGATCTGTTCCATCTCATGGCCCGGTAGCGCATCGAGCCATGTGAAGCCATGGACGAAGAAGGTCTGCATCGGCCGGTCCAGTCGACCATCGAGAAAGGCATGGACATGAGACAGAAAATAGAATTCGTCCCAGTTCACATTGTGAGTATAGGCCAGCACCAAAATCAGCGCGAAGACAACGGCAATGCTGGCACGCACGACGCCTTCTAGGGTGATAACTCCCGCTAGATTGTTGATCTTCTGACCGTCAATTACCGTGTTATCCATTCTCGACCGCCCTAGCCGGGTCGATGGTGATTACCTGGGTTGGTTTACGAGGTGTACGCAGTAATTCGCGGGCACGTATGTCTTCCAGCAGACTGCGGTTGGCGGCGATGAGATCGGCTAGGATACCAACTGCAAACAGGATTGTGGCCATCGCTAGCAACACGCCGGACAGAACCAGCGACTGCACGTGGCCGGCGCCCCCGTCGGTTGCGTAATAAAAAAGAAACCGACCCACACCAAATATGCCCGGCAGGGCAAAGATTGCCGAAAGCGTCAAGAAAAACCGCAGCGGCGCGTAGATCACAAAGACTCTCAGGATGGTTCGAGCTGAGCGGGTGACATATTCGGGGATACCCCTGAATAGACGGGACGGGCGTGTCACCTTGTTGACCCGGACCGGCACTGAGGTCATCGGGATATGCTTGCGGCCTGCCTGAATGATCGTTTCCAGTGTATAAGTATAGGTGTTTACCACACAAAGCCTGGCGGCGGCATCGCGGGAATAGGCGCGAAACCCGCTGGGCGCATCGGGGATTTCCGACTTGCTGGCCAAGCGTACGACCCAACTGCCTAGCCGTTGCAAAGCCTTCTTCAACGGGGAGAAGCTTTCGATCTCGGTGATCGGGCGGGCACCGACTACAATCTGAGCCTGACGTTTTAGAATCGGATCGATCAGGGCCGGGATATCATCCGCGCAATACTGGTTGTCGGCGTCGGTATTGACTATCACATCGGCACCCAATGAAAGCGCATATTCGATCCCGGCGCTGAATGCGCGGGCGAGGCCGACATGGCTGCTCATCTTCAGGACGTGATCGGCCTTGGCACCCCAGGCGACGTCGACTGTTCGGTCGGTAGAGCCGTCGTCGACAACCAGCACTTCAACATCGCTGATGCCAGGAATGGACCGGGGAATAGCCGCAATCGCGTCTGCAAGTGTTTCCTCCTCGTTAAGCGCTGGTATTTGAACGATAAGTTTCATGCTCAAAGCTACATTAATAGTTTTAAGGTCAGAGTTATCGTTAGCATTAGGACGAAATTATGTCCAAAAAGGGTAATTGTTGCGTAGTCAGAAACGATTGTCGAACCTCATTGAAGCAAATTGTGTCAAGACCCTGTAGTACGACGGTTATGATACTGCGCAGCGAAAGGGTAGTTTGAATTTCACGCTGCAAACTGGCTTTCTATGGTCGCCACGGCGACAAAACAGAACTGCCGCAAGGATCATACTGGATACGTGAGAGCTTTCCGCTAGAGCATTAGCTGCACCTTTGATCCAAAGTCCGCTTCCTGTGGATTGCGTTGAAAAACTCGGTTCTACAATCGCGTTGGTGTGCTTCCCGATTACTTTCGGTGCGTGCCAGTCATCTGCTTCCTTCTATAATCTTTAATCAAATGGCTCGGGTTGTTGAGGATTGCTGAGGTATTGTCAGCAATTAGTTAAGGATGTCGCAAAATTGCTCTGGCTACCTGCTATCAGATTCGTTCGCCTCCAGGTATCACAATTGACATTGATTTAAGCTTTAAGGTGTTGCCATGACGACTGTACGCACCCCGACTGAATACCGCGCGCCTTGCGAGAGATCGAGTATCTATGGGGATCGGAACCAGATACCGAGGAAGGCAAGCAGCTTGCGGAGTACTTGTCAGCAATAGAGCAATACGAGCGGCTGAACACCACAGAACCAGTGATGCAGGGATTGTGAAGCTCAGACTCGAAATGGGGGCGTGTGGGCGAGAGAGAGGGCTCAAGCGATAGAAGCGGTGCAGTGGTGCAACAGGTCAAGCTTCAAGTACCGTTCATGCCCTCAACCATAAGTAATATGCATAGATAGTTGAGCGGATTGACGCCTTGAGCAAGGCAGGCTTCCGCCACGTAAATCATGATGTTCTTTTCGGTCATCGACGGTTGCCCTAAGTCCAATGTGAGACTTGCTTGGGGGCAAAACATGAAACTAAGTGCGATTGAAGTCGTCTTTATACTATTGGCGAGTGCAGCGGCAGTAGCGGGTTTTTTAGGAGCGGCAAACGCACTGATTACAGCTATCTGAGCAGATGCCCGGATGCTGTGCAGCTAATTTACTGAACGGGCATTGATATTGCTGGGGTTGTGGGCCTGCCATTTGTCAGACCAATGCTCGCTCCATTTCACGCGCCAGAGCCATCAGGCGATTACGCTCAGCCCACAGCGCCTTAGCGCCCTCTGATTGCCGCCTACGGCCCTCGGCAGTCTAAACGCCATATCCAACATCTGAGTGGGCTTCACGTTCCAGCTCATAGACAGGCCTTGGGCACTCGGATCGCGCTGCGTCGGGATGGGAACGCCGTTCACGATCCAGTTCTGCAGGGCATACAGCTCTGCCCATGTCATTTCAGGTCTGCCGAGTCGTCCGCACATTCAGCAAGCTTAGCAAAACAGGGGGAACGTTTGGTGAGCTTTTTGATGTTTGGCGACGAGACTAACGGCAATTGTGCGGACGAAGTAGCCATCGAATGCGCGATCAACCAATGCTTCGACACAAGCTAGAGCTATTCCGCCAGAACTCTCCCTTCGAGCTTTTGAGCGATTGGAGACAACCCGAATTTTCTTGAAAACTCTCGGCTAAATTGCGTCGGGCTTTCGTAGCCCACCTCGTATGCAGCGGCTGCGACGGATAGGCCGTTAGACGACAACAACCTCCTGGCTTCCAGAAGGCGAAGATCCTTTTGGTACTGCAACGGTGTGGTGGCGGTCACGGATTTGAAATGCTCATGGAACGCAGAAAGACTCATTCCGCACTCCGATGCCAACTCGGGAACCGCGATGTTTGTTTTGAAGTTGTTGCGAATGATGGCAATCGTTTTCGAGATCCGGTTGGCCGGGCTGCCTTGGAGCAATAATTGCCGCAACGTGCCACCGTGCTCAGCGCGCAAAAGTCTGAAATGGATCTCTTTTAGCGCCAGAGGAGCGAGTGCACGTGCTTCCACCGGGTCTTTGGATAGTCGGAATAAACGGTCCATTGCGTCTATTAGTGCAGTATCGGATGCCGCTACATTCAAAGAGCTTATGTCGTGGTCCGCTTGATCTACGCCGCCGATTTCATCATAGAGGCTACGAGCGAGCGCAAGGTCGAGCCGCAACGCAAGCGCCGCATAGGGGGCGTCAGGGCTTGCCTTGATCACAGCCGCTTCCACTGGAACTGCGTGGCTAACGATCAAGGCGTCGCCGGCTCCGTAGCGAACCACACGGTCGCGCATGTAAGCTTCCTTGGCCCCTTGAAGCACCAGGCACATGATCGGTTCATAAAACGATGCCGCGCATTCCGTGGTTGCGACGTTCGCGATTGCGTAAAGTCCATCAACGCCTGTTTCACATCCCATGCCAAGGCTTCCAGCATTTTCAACATGACTGAAAACATCTTTGATCAGAGTTTCTGGCACCATTAGGGCATCTCCTTTGCTCAAGAATTATAGGCTCCTAGCAACTATGTTGAACACAAAAGGCTATGCGACCGGAGAAATGGGCAGATCATTTGGACGATCGGGCACGGCGCTCATTGGCTACGATGCTATCTGGGAGGAATATAAGATGAGGAATCCTCTCGCATGACCCAGACTATTTTGATTACCGGTGCTTCGTCCGGCATAGGCAAGGAAACCGCAAAGTTGTTCGCCGACCGCGGATGGAACGTAATTGCGACAATGCGTGCACCGGAAAAGGAGGAGGATCTGACGGGAAAAGACAACATTCTCGTCACACGACTCGATGTGACGGATGCTGCGTCAATCGAAGCAGCTGTGGCGGCCGGGATGGATAAATTCAACAAGATCGACGTGTTGATGAACAACGCAGGATACGGTGCATATGGTCCGCTTGAGGCGTTTCCAATGGACCGCGTCCGCCGGCAGTTTGACACCAACGTAATCGGGTTGCTGGAAACGACAAAGGCCCTTCTGCTGCATATGCGTGCCAATCGGTCAGGCACGATCGTCAATATCTCTTCGATTGGTGGCCAGATGACTTTTCCGCTTGGGACGTTGTATCACGGTACGAAGTTTGCCGTGGAAGGGATTTCCGAAGCCCTGCACTACGAGCTTGAGGCTGCGGGCGTCAAAGTGAAGCTTATTGAACCTGGAATGATCGCGACCGAATTTGGTGGACGGTCGTTTGACTTCGTCAACGATGAAGAAATGACCGAGTACCAGCCAGTAGTTCAAGCTTTGTTTGCTGCCTGGGGTAGCGAGGAAATGAGGTCACAGGTGTCTCCGCCGAGTGTTGTGGCAGAGGTCATCTGGGCCTCAGTGACCGATGGCACAAACACTCTGCGCTACCGCGCCGGCGCGGATGCGGTTGAGCTTCTGAACAGCCGAAAAGCCCTGGATGACGAGGCCTTTATCGGTGGGATGAAAACACAACTAGGTTTGCAATCCAGTTGAGGGCACCGGTCTCGTGACGACTAGTCCAGTCTACACAAAGAAGGATGACCATACCGATTGGGGCTCTAAATAACTCGCAATAAGAGCGCAGGATCCGGTGACTACAAGAACGGCCTGACTGAGAGACAGCGAAGTTTTCAAACGCGAACAGTCCACCGACGAAAAGGAAGATAGATAGCCATGGCAATATCACTAAAACTGAATGGCCAGATGCGAACGGTCGAGGCCGAACCCGGAACGCCGCTGCTTTGGGTGATCCGGGACGAACTCAAGCTGACTGGAACCAAATTCGGATGTGGCGTTGCCTCTTGTGGAGCATGTACCGTGCATATGGACGGTCAGCCGGTGCGCTCCTGCCAGACATTTATTGAGGATGTTGAGGACGCTGAGATCACCACAATCGAGGATATGGAAAATGACAAGGTCGGAACAGCCGTGCAACAAGCCTGGCTCGAACTAGATGTTGTGCAATGTGGCTACTGCCAGTCCGGTCAGATCATGAACGCCGTTGGTCTTTTGCGCGAGAACGCCAATCCGACCCCCGAAGAAGTCGACGATTACATGTATGGCAACGCGTGCCGCTGCGCGACCTACCAACGCATCCGTGCAGGTGTTCTGCGCGCGGCTGAGATTTTGGAGGCTTGAAAGTCATGACTGCAAGTATTTCCCGCAGGGGATTCCTCCAAACCGCCGCGGCAGCCACGACCGTCCTCTATGTCGGAGCAAAGGCAGATGGTGCTGCAGCCGCATCGGGACGCGCCGATGCAATTTTGAACCCGTTTGTAAAGATCGACAGCGACGGCAACGTCGTCGCCATCATCAAGCACTTCGAAAAGGGGCAAGGTCCAGCCACCGGTTTGTCGACCTTGATTGCCGAGGAACTGGGAGTGACTATGGACCAGATCGGGTTCGAATTCGCGCCCTCGAACCCCGAAGTCTACAACAACCTGTTGTTTGGCCCGTTCCAAGGCACGGGCGGCTCAACGGCTATGGCCAATTCCTGGATGCAGTACCGCACTGCAGGCGCCAATGCGCGCGAGATGTTAATCAAAGCGGCCGCTGAGGTGTGGGGAGTAGACGCCGCGACGTTGGACATTCAGGCAGGCCTGGTCACTGGCGGCGGGAATTCCGCGCCACTGGGCGACTTCGTTGCCGTGGCGGCGGACATTGCCCCTTCTGAAAGCCCGCGCCTGCGCGATCCCTCCGAATGGAAGATCATTGGCAGCGACGCCACACGCCGCGTTGACAGCCCCATCAAAGTGAACGGCCAAGCCAAATTCGGAATGGACGTGCACTTGCCCAACCAGATGGTTGTCATGATCAAGCGCACGCCTCAGCGTGGGGGCCTGGTCGCGGGGTTCGACGACAGCGCTGCGAAGGAGGTTACGGGCTTCATCATGGCGATGCCCCTGCCCACGAACCACGGGGTCGCTGTCTATGCAGAGAACACCTGGGCCGCCATTCAGGCGCGGAACGCGGTTGAAGTGGACTGGGACATGTCTGGGGCCGAGACACGCTCTTCGGCTGAAATCCGGGACGAGGTGATGGCCGCACTTGATGCCGCGCCCGTCTACAACGTCAACAAAGTAGATCGGGGCACAGTCAGCGCTTCGGTTGATAACGCGGCGATCATTGTCGAAAAGACGTTTTACTTCCCGCTACTGGCCCATGCGCCGATGGAGCCGCTCAACTGTACCATTGAGCAGACGGCCGAAGGCGACATCGTCCTGCATGATGGTGCGCAAATGCCGACGGGTCCGCATATGGCTTATCAGCAGATATTCCAATTGCCGCCGGAAAAGATCCGAATCAATACCATGCTGACCGGAGGCTCCTTCGGGCGCCGTGCAACCCCTGACGCCGACTATCAGGTCGAAGCCGCATTGGCCTTTGTGATGACAGATCGCTCGCGGCCTGTGAAACTGGTCTGGGATCGAGAGGATGACATCCGCGGCGGATACTACCGACCTGCAACGGGTCACAAGGTGCGAGTCGGTCTGGACGCCGAGGGCAATATCGCAGCCTGGGAGCATCAGGTCGCCGGCCAGTCGATTATGAAAGGCACTCCCTTCGAGTCGTTTACTGTTCAGGACGGTATTGACCACTCTACGGTCGAAGGCCTTGCAGACAATCCTTACACCATTCCGAACATATCGGTGGGCCTGACGGATGTTAAAAAGGCCACGACGGTTCTGTGGTGGCGTTCTGTGGGTCACACGCACACAGCATATGTGATGGAAGTGATGATGGACATGGCCGCCAAGGCTGTGGGCCGCGACCCGGTCGAATTCCGCTTGGCGTATCTAGAGGGCGGAGACGACGACGCTGTACGTAAGGCAGGCGCACTGAAACTGGTTGCTGAGAAAGGCAATTGGGGCCGGCCAGCGGTCGGTAATGTCCAAGGGATCGCCGTTCACAAATCCTTTGGCTCTTACGTGGCAGAGATAGTAGAGATTTCCGGCAGCCTTGATGACGGTATTCAGATCGAAAAGGTCACCGCAGCCGTGGATTGCGGCATCGCTGTCAACCCGGACATTGTTCGCGCCCAAACGGAAGGGGCGATCGGTTACGGAATTGGCCACGCAATGCGCGAGCAGATTACACTTGATGGTGGAACGGTGGAACAGTTCAATTTCCCCGACTACGAACCGCTGCGGATCTCCGACGTCAAGAGCATAGTTACGCACATTGTGCCTTCGGCCGAGGCGCCAACGGGGATTGGGGAGCCTGGGACGCCTCCGGCAGCGCCTGCCCTAGCCAATGCCATTGCACAGCTTGACGTGCGTATTGCAGAACTGCCTATGAGGGACAACGGCGTATCGTTCGCCTGACCATGGAAGCGCACCACGGATGTTCCATCTGTGGTGCGGCAACACCCTAGCAAAAAAAGAATTCCGTCGTCTGCTTTCGTCACTAAGACCTTTGGGATGTATCAGCTTTGGGCTCAGAGCCGACATCCGACTAAACCGGAGTGATGACTTAGAATTCGTCACCTTCTGACAGTTGGCCTGCCTACCCCCCATTTATAGCGGGCTGAATATGGCGGGCCACATGTGGTATACTGCCTTGGACTCCCAAATTGATAGTAGGGGAAGAACCCACCGTCTCACAAATGATTGAGAGTGAAGGTGGTGAGGGGCTGGATGAGGGGGTCTTAGCCAGCCCCTCTCTCTTGAGGGGGTATACGGAGTGGTAGTGTTGTTCCGTTGAATTCAATCTACCCTGTTAGTGCCTTGTCCGAAATTGGGGGATTCCCGTAGACCCCTTATTTTCTGATCCCAGACACAATTCAAACACGCTGTACCGATACAAAGCAGGAGCGGCGTGCCTTGATGGAGATTGGCGATTTCTATGAGGGGGTACGCGTTCGGCGCGTCGTACCTTTTGAAACGAAGATAAAACTGTTTGTGCAAACCAGCCATCGACACGAATTTAGTCAAAAAAGCTGGTCCGAAACGTGCAATCTAGCTTAGCCTTACAGGTACGGATATCTGACAACGCATACCATGCCCATTTTCGAGGAAGAGGCCCAATGTTTAACAGAACTCTCTGCATGGGGATCACCTTTGCCTTGTTCGTTACGACCGGTCTAAAGCCAACAACCGCGAATGCCAGTGATGCTGGAGACGTTATCGCAGGTGTCGCACTCGGGGTTTTAGGGGCATCCATAGCGCGGCATCACCACCATCATGGGTCGCATTATCAGAAGCACCCAAGTCTTTCTTCAGAGGAAAACGCAGTCGGGCTTTGTATGCACCGAACGCATGCCGCAATGACTAATCAGGGCTACTACGCCGTGGATTTCCAACGCACACTCTCGTACACGACAAATGCAGACGGGATTGATTTAATTGATTTGGAGGTCGCGAGATCCAGCGATAGTACCGATGCCCGCTCCTACATAAAAGCTCACTGCGCAATTCAAAACGATGCCGTGGTCAATTTCAGGTACTCAAATTACTGAGTAAAGTTACGGGCAAACATAAGATGCTAGGCCTGTTGTTATCCATGGCGCTCTTGCTCCCCTCGGCTCTCATGGCCGACAAATTGGCTACAAACGAGCTGAATGCGTTTCGCGGCGGTCAAGGTGTTCCAGCACTAAGTTACAACCCAAAGTTGGAGCAAGCCGCCAAGTCGCATGCCGATGACATGGTGAAGAGGGGGTTCTTCTCGCATACCGGCTCTAACGGGTCAGACGTGGGCGAACGGGTGCGCAAAACAGGCTACAACTGGTGTTTCGTGGCTGAAAACATTGCAAAGGGACAAAACGGTTTGGACGCTGTGATGGCAGCATGGTCGAAATCACCGGGACATCGAGCAAACCTGCTTTCTCGCAAAGCCAAGGAGTTCGCGCTTTATGAAGCGGCGGATCGTACTTGGGTTATGGTTTTAGCCGCACCCTGCAGGTAAATTTGCGCCATTCTCGACGCCGCAAAACGCCACCAGCTTCAATCCTCAGATGACTTCCAATGAAACGCAATAACTTTGGTATCATCCGACAATCCATTTTCATGCCAAACCTCTTCGACATGGGCATCCAGTTGCTCTTCCGTCTATCCCGGCTCCACCCAGGTGTAGTGTACCTTCGGTTCTGCTAAGATGATGAGAGAATACCGTTGCGACGGTGTTTATGTTTACTACTAGGCTCTGCGACATTGACTAGCTCTGGACCATCGAAGTGGGACTTTTGCGCCGCCAATACCATTCTTTGGAATTAATGGATCGACGTTGATTGCGACAAACCAATCCGTTGGAACAATCGCACAGGAGTGACGATTTTTATTGCGATTTGTAGCGATCAAACTTCAAAGCTCACGCCGACTGTAAACGATGTGTTCTCCCATTTGATCGTATTTGCCAAGCAACGCCGCGATATGATGAACTACATGGAGTTCGAGTGACCAAAACGCGCGTAGAAATACCGTTTCGTACTTTGTGAAAGTGCAACTCAGTTGATCTACCGTTAGCCAAGATGGCAAGGGTGCTGCATTCAGCTGCTGTCCGAAAGCCGCCAGACTTCCTGTTCACCAAATCCTCGGATCGTTCTGACCCCAATATTTTCAAGATCGAATTGGTCCTTCAGGACATGTGCGACTTCGCCCTGAACACTGATTTCCATCGGCTCGGAGAATTCCTGCAACCGTGAAGCGAGGTTCACGGCAGGTCCAAATATGTCGTAAACATACTTCTGAATTCCGACGACCGAGCCGACAACCGAACCCGAAGACAGACCAACCCGGCAATGCCATTGATGCGGATGGCTCAGATTGCGCCGGTTCAGATAGCGCACAAATCGGATGGCTGTGTTGGCGATTGCCTTGGCGTGATCCGGTGTCGGATCAGGCAATCCCGCCACAGTGATATACGCGTCTCCGATCGTTTTGATGCGCTCGCAACCGAATTGCTCACCTATACGATCAAACGCGCTGTATATGTCGTTCAGTTCAGTGACGGTCACGCTGGGGTCCTGCGAGGCGACCATTTCCGTAAAGCCCACAAAATCCAGCATCAGAACAGAGACAGGGTTGTACAGCTGTGGCGTCACCACACCAAAGGTTTTGTATTCTTCATAGACCGAACGAGGCATGATGTTGAGAAGCAGTTTCTCCACCTGCTCTTTTTCGCGTTTGATCTCTCTTGTGTTGCGCTCGACCATCATCGAATAGGAATCGATCATAGATTCCAACTCCTTGATCCGCGTGATGTTCTGACAGACAAGAACCAGGACGTCGTCTTTGGTGGAAGTGAAATCGAGTGCGATGATCAGCGTCCTGCGTTTCTTTTTGAACTTGATCTCCGATGCGTATCGCCCGTTATCCTCAAGGGCAGTCTGCATGGCCTCGGCATCCAGATCAGGAAAAAGCTCTTGCAACTGATTTGGCTCTGCTTCGTTGCTGAACCAGTCGTCAAACGTGTCATTGCGAAAATTGAAACGCAATGATTTACGATCCAGTAGCGCGACCCCTACGCCGATTGCGCGCAGGAGCTGTTCATTAATGGCTTCTATCTTCATGGGTCACCCGACAATCAATGGGCGGCGTTTGGCGAACTCTGCGACAACTGCCTCGACATCCTCGTCGGCCACACCGTGTTCAATCAAGGTCGCACGCAGCACCACCTCAAGCTCATCAAAATGAGCGTCGTTGATATCGAGATGTGAGTGTAGCTGTTTTAGCTGTTTGTCCGTATAAGACGCTGGTCCGCCAAGCAGGGAAGCAATGAATTTAGTCTGGTGATCAACCATCCGGGACATATCGACCTCGTCGAAGAATGGCCCGATGTCGTCGTTATCAAGAAGGGTATCGTAGAAGGAGAGGACGATCTTGCTAACCTGCGAAAATCCCCCGTACTTCTCATAGAGCGTGCGTTCAGCCATACCAAAACCCTTTCAAAATAGTACGAATAGGGAAGCGCTCCCATTGTCAAAGACTACAAATTCTACACAGTTCAATTCAAGTCTGCCGCCGTCGCTGCATTCTGACGCCATTCGGAGCTTTGCCGAAGGGCGTCAGGGTTCTAAAAACTATGTCAGCGGCGTTCGACGATAATCTCGGCATACTCGGAAGAAATGCACAGTGAATCGTTGGTCGAGATGTCGAACCTTTTGATCAGCGCCATCATGTCATTGCGCAATGATGTCTGACCTTCGGTATCCAACGCTTCGAATGCTTTTTGCATCGGGCCGTAGAACGTGCGGAAATATTCCATGAAATGCTCGGCTGACCGGTAGCGGAACATGAAGTTCTTGCGCCGAAACGATTTCACCGCGCACCGAGTGCCGAAATTCTGATCGATCCAGTCCCGGTTTCCCCACATCGCCGGAGAGTTCACGCCCGCAGGCGGCGTCACATGCTTGCCAATCGTTTTAAACAGTTGCCCGATAAAGCTTTCCGGGGTCCAGTTGGCCATGCCGATTTTTCCACCTGCCTTAACGACCCGCTGAAGTTCGGCAGCGGATTGTTTTTGATTAGGTGTAAACATTACCCCGAATGTGGACACTACCGCGTCGAATGACTGATCATCAAAGGGCAGGTTCTCGGCGTCTGCGACCTTGTAGTTTACGAACAGACCCTCGGCTTGGGCACGCTTGCCGCTGGCTTCCAGCAGGCTTTCGACATAATCGGTTGAGGTTACGTCGCAAAAGCGTCTGGCAAAGGCCAGTGTTGCGTTGCCGTTGCCCGCTGCCACATCAAGGATCGTTGAGTCTGCGCGCATGTCCATTGCTTCAGCAAGCTGTTCACCGGTTATCTGCAGCGTGACCCCGACTTTGCTGTAATCTCCGGCACCCCACGCTGCGTTCTGTTTGGCTTTGATTGCCGTGTAATCTGCTGTGGGTGCGATGGTTGATTGAATACCCATGATTGATGTCCTCCGGGTGTTGTGCTGACCCTAGATCAGCGGTTTCAAAATAGCCGCATCTTCTGAATGCGTTTGAGTTATGCAGCTTCGAGATCAGGCCAGCTGAAATCGGCGATCGGCCGCTCGGCATTGGCAACATGCTCGAAGATTCTTGAATTGACCCATTCCGGCTGGAAGATTGGCGCCATGTGTCCAAGCTCGGGCAACAATGCGATACGTGCATTGGGCAACGTCTTGGCGATGGCCACGGCGACATTCTGAGCGATCTCAGGGGATTCCAGACCGGTCATCACCAGGGCTGGCATCTCGAGATTGGCCAGATCCTTTAACGTCCAGCTCTCGGCAAACCCATTGGCAAAATCCGTCATGACTGAGGAAATCAGGCCCGCAAATTTCTTTTTGGCCTTGTCGGTCAGGTTGTCCCAAAAACCGTCTCCGTTCCAGAAATCAAGGAAATGCTGCATTCCTGCGGCCGCATCACCTTCGGCAGCAGCGCCAGATACCAACCCAGACAAAAGCTTGATCTGTTGAAACAAGCGACGTCCTTTGTTGTTCCCATGGGCCAGAAAATGAAACGCGGCCGGTTCATAGACAGTCAGGCTTTTGACCAGATCAGGGCGCATCAGGGCGATTTTGATCGCGATGCCGCCACCGTTCGAGTGACCGACCAAATGAACCGCGCTGCCCAGCTTTTCGATTTCTCTGATTACGGAGGCCGCCAAAATTGCCGCCCCCTTTTGGCTGTGATCGCTCGCCAAAGGTGCACGACCATAGCCGGGCAGATCAAAGGCATGAACATCAAAGCGACCGTCAAGATCGGCTTCCAGTTGGCTCCACTGAGCGCTGCTGGATGCGGAGGAATGCAATGCGACAATCGGTGCATTGCTTGCTTCGGTAGACCTAAATGAAATCGTCATCGTACTTACTCACTTGCGTTTTAGATGAGCAATAACTGACGGTTCATTGTTTCATTGAAATTTCCGAAACGGGCGCAAAGTGTTTCAGTTGTTGCTCTGTGAAGCAAGTCACACAACGCGCTATCTGTCTCTGAAACATGGGAAATTACGGCCGGAATTTGCGCCACTCCGACCGGTTTGAAACAATTGAAACATTAGATGCTGATTTTGAAATGGCGCTGAAACAATGATACCGTAGAAAAATAGGATGACGATGGACATGGCGAACGATTTTCAGGAAATCGAGAAGGCAAGGGACCTTCTGCGCGATGCAATCGAGTCTCTTAAGGAAGGGTTCGCCCTTTATGATGACGACCGTCGCCTGCTCATGTTCAACCAGCGCTATGCCGAGATGAACAAGGGTGTCGCGGACCTGTTAAAGCCCGGACTAGACTGGGAAATCCTAATGCGGGAAACAGCGCGGCGCGGGATTTATGCTGACGCCATCGGCAATGAAGAACAGTGGGTCTCGGATCGATTGGCCAACGGGATCGAGTTCATTCAGGATTATGAACTGGCCGAAACGGACGGTCGAACTTATCTGGTGTCGGTCCATCCCACCAATCTTGGCGGCTTTGTTGTTACGCGCGAGGATATTACTGATCGGAAGCAGGCCGAGGCTGAAGAACGCGACGGAGACCTTCTGATCAGGAAGGTGCTGGATGCCAGTTCTGCGGTCGTGACGATGGCGCGCATTGGCGATGGTCAGATCCTGTATCGCACACCCGCCGCCCTTCAGATGTTTGGCGCCTCCAAGTTCGCGCGGGAGCATTACGCCAAGCCTGAGGAGCGCGCGGATTTTGTGACCTTGCTGTTGGCGGATGGTCATGTCGAAAACTTCAAGCTCGATTTGTGCAATGCCAATGGAAAGATTTTTCCAGCCTCAATTTCGTCGCAGCTGATCGATTACAAAGGCGAAGAAGTAATCGTAACCAGTATAATTGATCTCACGGTTCAGCAGGAAGCCGATGCTTTGATCAGGCAGGTGATGGAAGCGTATCCCGCCGCGATCAACATGACGCATGCAGAGACTGGTGAAGTCCTGTTTGCAACGCCGGAAATAAAGGCTCTGTTTGGTCCTGCCCGCAGTGCCAAATCTTACTACGCTGATCCGACAGAACGTCAGCGATACCTGAAAGACCTTCGCGAAGCTGGATCTCTCAAAGATCGGCGGATGGAGTTTGTTGATGCAAATGGAAGAAAGTTTTGGGCTGCAGATTCTTCCCGCCTGATCGAATTCAACGGCGAAGAAGTCATCGTCTCGAACACACGAGATCTGACAGATGAACTGGCGATTGAAGAGGAGCTTGAAAAACAACGCGAGATGCTATTCCAGAATGAGAAGATGTCAGCGCTTGGCGAACTTCTTGCTGGCGTGGCCCATGAACTGAACAACCCGCTTTCGGTGGTTGTCGGGCATTCTCTCATGCTGAAAGAGGAAATCACCGACCCAGACATGACTGCCCGGATCGAGAAGATCAGCAATGCGGCCGAGCGCTGTGCGAAAATCGTTAAAACATTCCTGGCAATGGCACGCCAGCAACCCAGCAATATCGAGGATGTTGATGTCGCCGGGCTGATCACGACTGCGGCGGATGTCGTTGGGTATGGCACGCCATCAGATGGAATCCGCGTCGTGCAGAAAATTCCTGCCGATTTGCCACCGGTTGCCGCGGATGCCGATCAGATCACCCAAGTTATCATCAATCTGATTATTAATGCGGAACAGGCCATGAGGTCATCTGGGCGCGGTGACCTGATCGAGCTTTCAGCGCGGCCGAAGTTTGATTCAGGCATGGTCGAGTTGACGGTAAAGGACAATGGCCCGGGAATCCCCAAGGCTATTCGTGCCCGAATCTTTGAACCGTTCTTCACCACCAAGGAAGTTGGGGAAGGCACCGGTATTGGTCTCGCGTTTTGCCACAGGATCATACTGTCTCATGGCGGTCAGATCCGGCTTGATCAGAGCGACAGTACTGGCACCTGTATGCGGATCTTGCTGCCTATCGGGGCACAGAGCGAGTTTATGGAAGATGAGCCGAAAGATTCAATTTCTTCTTCACTGTCTTTGAAGGCATTGGTGGTGGATGATGAAGTTGAAGTTGGTGAGCTGCACGCAGAGATTCTGAGAAGAGAAGGTTTTGACGTCGATTTCGTCTCATCCGGTGAGGAAGCATTGCGCAATCTTCGCTCACAAAACTATGACGTATTCCTGAGTGACTTGAATATGCCGGGTGTTGATGGACGAAAGATCTATCAGGCTCTGGTTGCCGAATTTCCGCACATGCTGAACAGAACGGCCTATGTGACCGGGGATACGATGGGGCAGGCTTCGCAAGCATTGCTTGGTGAATCCGGCTTGCCTCATCTCGAGAAACCCGTTTCGCCTTTGGAACTCAGAACCCTCGTTGGCAATTTGCTTGCCGAAGGGAAGGAAGCAACCGATGGATGAAAAGAGAACGCATATCCTGGTGTGCGATGACGAAGTCGATGTGCGTGAAATGCTTCAGGAATATCTGGGCAAGCGTGGATATGAGGTTTCGGCAGCATCCGGCGGAGATGAGCTGAGGCAGATACTGTCTGCGAACGGGGTCGACGTCATTGTCATGGATATCAACATGCCAAAGGAAGATGGCCTTTCAATACTTCGATCCTTGCGCCCTGAGAACACTACACCGGTTATCATGTTGACTGCAGCAGGCGACGTTATCGATCGCATCGTCGGATTGGAGATGGGCGCAGATGATTATCTGGGCAAACCTGTTGACCTTCGGGAACTCGAAGCCCGGATCAAGGCGATACTCCGGCGCGAAGCAATACATGAAACGGCGACCAAGGAAGCCCCTGACATCAACGGAGCACCATTTGGCGATTTTACATTGGACAAAGACGCGGCCAAACTTCTGGCGGCTGATGGTTCCGAGGTTCAGCTGACCGCTATGGAATACAACCTGATCAAGGTATTCGCCGAAAACAAGGGACGCGTTCTGAACCGCGACCAGCTGCTTGAACAGGCCCATGATCGATCCTGGGATCCATTTGATCGCAGTATCGACATCAGGATTTCCCGGCTTCGCCGAAAACTTGAAACCAACCCGGAAAAGCCCGAGATCATCAGAACCGTGCGTGGCATCGGATATCTGTATGACCCAAAGTGAAGGCACGATTTTGACGAGTTGATTGCGAGCTTTGACGGGGATAATCACCAAAGAAACGAATTGGCTGCGTGCAGAACCCTTCCGTAATCGTTACGAAGTTTGCCCAAGAGCCGTTCTGTGGTCCATTGTAGCGATACGCCAGTCTTAGAAAGGACACGCACTGGTAAGTCGACCACTCTGGGGCAATCGATATGCTATCAATCTCCGAACTACCCGAGATAGACTTTTCATCGGAAGCGTATCAGAAGCGACCGTTTCAAACCCTTGCTGAGCATGCACGGAAATGGCGCATCGCCCGTAGTAAACGCGGCGTGGAAATTTTGGACTATGACATTTGCAGGAACATGATCCTGGATCGTCGATTTGGCACAGGACATCCAAAGTTGATGCATCTGTTGGGCCTGCCGGAAGGACGTGCGCTAAATTACAAACGTGAGTCCATATCCTTCTACAACCGCGGTGATAAACGGCGCAAATTACGACAGCCGATAGCGCGCCTGATGAGCCCGCACGCCTCTGAGGCGTTCCGGCAAGACATTAAGGATGTTGTCGCTGACATCATTTCTGACATCCCGACGCATACCAGAGTTGACCTGATCGAGGCACTTTGTGATCCTACGCCATCTCGGGTTTATTGTTATTGGGTCGGCGCCGACAAAGACGACGCGCCTTATATCGCCAAGACGTCACACACAGTTCAGCAAGTTCATACGCGAGATCCGGAAAAGACGCCGGAAATTGTCGATGCGTTTGAAAGCCTGCTTGATTATGCGGACGCACGGATTGCTGCCGCGCGCGAAGCCCCTTCTGACAACCTGATTTCGGATTTGGTCCGGGCAGCAGACGCCGGTGAGTTTACGGATGACGATCTTCGGAATTGGGTTATCAAACTGGCAGAGGCGAATACCGACAACTCCTCTCATCAAATCGCGAGTACCATTATCGAACTGGCGTCACGCCCCGCTATCTGGCAAAGGCTGCGCGAAGATCCTGACGCAATTCCGATTGCCGTGAACGAAGTTATGCGTATCCACCCACGGTCAATCTCAACCTCTCGCGAAGCACTGGAGGACGTAGAAATCGATGGCGTGCATATCGCCAAGGGCACACCGGTCTTTGCAAATATCGGGGCCGCCCATTGGGATGAGCGCTATTACCCGGAGCCTGAAAAATTTTCTCTCGAACGTGCTGGGCAGCCAGCTCATTTGAATTTCGGGGGTGGTGTATTTTCTTGCCTAGGGCGCTACGCGATCACAATCGAAGTTGAAGAAGTTGTCCGATATATGACTCAATCCTTTCCGCGTATCAGGTTGGATAAGGCAGAATTCAGTCATTCACCGATGTTCACAAATGTGACCGATCTACATGCGACACTTGCTCCTCTGAGCTGATCAATGCGCATTTCAAAGAATTGAAAAACATACTCCCAAGGTTGTTGTCAGCCGATACCACATCCGCCAAGGTGCACATTCTACTCATCAAATGCAGGGGCACCCATGTTGCAACTCTCAGAGCGAAAAGAATTTGCGGTTATGACTTGCCAGGAAGCGGGAAAAGTCTCGGCCGGGTATTTCGCAAATCGGGATGCGTTGCTGGTCGACCAAAAGGGCGCTCAGGATTGGGTGAGTGAGGCAGACCGGAACGTTGAAACCTTTATTCGCGACAAGATCAGGGATGCTTGGCCCGAAGATGGAGTCTTTGGTGAGGAGCATGGTGCAAGCAAAGGGACAAGCGGGTTTGATTGGGTGATCGACCCAATCGACGGGACGACAAATTTTGTTAACGGAATTCCGGCCTGGACCATCGTTCTGGCTGGTGTGTCAAATGCGCAGACCCAGATTGGCGTCATCCATGATCCAAATGTCGACGAAAGCTATGTCGCCGTCCGGGGTGGAGGCGCAACGCTGAATAACGCCCCGATGCGGGTAGCTTCAGGCGTCGCGCTGGAGGAAGGAACAGTAGCAGTTGGATATTCGAACCGCATCGAAGCCCGCCACGTTGTTCCGATTATCGCAGATCTGATCGAACATGGAGCGATGTTTCACCGAAACGCCAGCGGTGCTCTGTCATTGGCCTATGTGGCTGCGGGTCGGCTGCTGGGCTATGTCGAAGAGCATATGAATGCATGGGACTGCTTGGCCGGTCAGTTGATGATCGCGGAAGCTGGCGGCAGGATCGAGGATCAGGATGCCGATGCAATGATCCGCAATGGCGGCCGGGTGATCGCAGGTACACCGGATGTGTTCGACACCCTGCGCGAGATAGCCGAGCGTGCATGGAAGACATGAGAGACTAGTCGAGTGAGCACCACCCGCTTAACGGTTCAAGCGTCTTTAGATCGGCCTGCCAATAGTGGCCTTGCGCGGGTTGATCGTATCTCCGGTCAATGGGACGGCCCGATAAGATGCACCATAGCAGAGTACCGACAGCCCCGTGCGTAACAATGGCAAGGTCGTTGCCATCTTGTTTTTCAACAATCGAAATCGTTGCCCGATGAATGCGTTGTTGAGCCTCTATTGCCGTTTCCCAACCGTGAAAACTGGCAGCCGGGTGGTCAAAGAAAGCATCAGCAGCGGCTTCAAAAGCATCGCGCGGCAGAAAACCGGTGGTGCTGCGGTCATTTTCGCCAAGGTCAGCATTTAGATTTACCGGCAGGTCTCGGGGCGTCGCTAGAATCTCAGCCGTATCGCGGGCCTTTTGCTCGGTGCTGGTCCAGATTTGAGAGACCTCCGAGAAGATCTCGGCATTCGCAAACGCGGAAGCGCGGTGACGCCCTGTTTTACTAAGCCCCCAATCCGTTACAGGAATGTTGGGGTCGATTACGA
Organism: Ruegeria sp. AP7; assembly: GCF_056539905.1. NCBI lineage: Bacteria > Pseudomonadati > Pseudomonadota > Alphaproteobacteria > Rhodobacterales > Roseobacteraceae > Ruegeria > Ruegeria sp. AP7. Next base: position 48,781 of record NZ_JBQFVT010000008.1, read on the forward strand.
CCTCGGGATGCGTGATGATCAGAAGCTTGGGCATTTATTCGGGCAAAAGCACGGGTCCTTTCTCGGCAAAACCCATCCGAATTTCTGCACCGGGTTCAAGCGGTGCATCCACATCGTCATGCACCGCGAAGACCTGACCGAACGCTCCAGTCAGAGTGTACTCCATGCGAACACCAACATAGGTTGCCTTGGCGACGGTGGCGGCGATGCCCTGCTCGGCGCCGATCACCAGACGCGAGGGTCGGATGGCGACAGTTGCAGGCCCCTGAGGCATATCGCGAGATGACAGCGTGTGGCGGTAGCCCTCGATCTCGATCGTGGCCATATCTCCTTCGACAGAGATGATCTGACAAGCCAGCAAGTTGGCTTCGCCAATAAAATCCGCAACGAAGCGATCATTGGGTGCATCGTAGAGCTGGCGTGGCGTACCGATCTGCGCGATGGCGGCATTCCGCATCACGACAATTTCGTCTGATACCGCCAAGGCCTCTTCCTGATCATGTGTCACATAGACGACCGTCAGGCCAAGGTCCTGTTGGATGGCCCTGATATCTTCTCGGACCTGACGGCGCAGTTTCGCATCAAGGTTGGATAGCGGTTCATCGAACAGCAACACCTGCGGTTCCAACACCAAGGCCCGCGCAACAGCAACACGCTGTTGCTGACCACCGGACAACTCGGAAGGCAAACGGCCATCAAAACCTTTCAGGCCAACCAGCTCCAAACCGTCCAGAGCGCGGCTGCGGGCGTCGTCTTTGGCAAAGCCCGAAAACGTGAGGCCGTACATCACATTCTCAAGTACGCTCATATGGGGAAACAGGGCGTAGGACTGGAACACCATAGACACGTCCCGGTCCGTGGCGGGCAGTTTGGTGACGTCGCGATCCCCGATGGTGATCTTGCCCGAGGTAGCCATTTCGAGCCCTGCGATCATCCTCAAGGTCGTTGTTTTGCCACAGCCTGAAGGGCCCAGCAGCGTGACCAGCTTTCCAGCTTCGACATGCAGGTTGATGTTGTCGACAGCAACGACATCCTTGCCGAACATCTTCGTCACGGACTCGAACCGAACCGGCGCGGCTTTGGACTGCAGGCTCATGTCAAACTCTCCTAAACATTGGTCCGCGACTGCGTCATTCGCCGCCCGATCTTGGTCCGACCCACGATCAGCTGCATCAAGGCAACTACAGACAGCATCACAAAGATCAGCGTCGTGGAATAGGCAATGGCGAGGCCATAGTCGTTATTCTCGACCCGTCCGATGATATAGCTGGTCGCCATGTCATATTCCGCGCTGACCAGAAAGATCACCGCCGAAATCGCAGTCATGGCCCGCACAAAACTATAGACAAGCGCCGCAAGAATTGCCGGGCGCAACAGGGGCAGGATGATCCGGCGGAAAGTCTGCCAGGAATTAGCGCCCAGTGTCAGCGAGGACTCATCCAGACTGCGATCCAGTTGCGACATGCTGGCAATGCCGGCTCGGACGCCCACTGGCATATTGCGGAAGATGAAGCTGACAACAAGGATGACGCCCGTGCCCGTGATCTCGATCGGTGGGACGTTGAAGGCAAGAATGTAGCTGACACCGATCACCGTACCGGGGATGGCAAAGGACAGCATGGTGCCGAACTCAAAGGCGTCTTTACCCGCGAAGCTTTGGCGGGTCAGAAGATAAGCTGTCACCAGGCCCACAGCAGCGGTTAACGGCGCAGCGATTGCGGCGATCGTTATGGTGGTCCAGAAACTATCCCACGCAGCGCCAGTCCAGCGAATACCCTCCGCCTCGAACCGAACTGAGAAGGCAGTGACGTAGTGTTTGAACGTGAGGGAATTATTGACTCCCCACAGTTCAACCACGCTGCCGTAAACGATCATGGCATAGACGACGATGGTAAATACGGCCCAGCCAAGGGCGACAGTCAAAACGGGGATGGAAAGCCCGGTTGGCATCAATGGATGTACGCCAGCGTCACCTTTGCCCGTGACTGTGGTGTAGCTTTTCTTACCTAGCCAGGCACGTTGCGCGTAGAAGGCTGAAAGCGTGAAGAACAGAAGCACCATGGCCAGAACCGCAGCGCGGCCTTGATCGTACTGGGCGCCGACGATGGCAAAGAATATCTCGGTCGATAGCACGTCGAAATTGCCGCCCAGAACCAGTGGGTTGCCGAAATCCGCCATGCTTTCGATGAAGCCCAGAAGGAATGCATTGGCAAGGCCAGGGCGCATCAGCGGCAGGGACACGGTTTTGAACGTCTGCCATCTATTCGCGCGCAATGTCTGGGCCGCTTCTTCCATCGAGGGAGACACCCCTTCAACGACGCCAATCAGCACAAGGAAGGCGATGGGTGTAAATGCCAAAGTCTGAGCAATCAGAACACCTGGCATGCCATACAGCCAGCGAGTGGGTTGGGTGCCGAATAATTCGGCAAAGAACTGCGTTACTGAACCCGACAATCCAAACAGCAGGATCAGCGCTAGGCCGATCACGAACGGTGGCGTGATAATCGGCAGAACCGTCAGTGCGCGCAACGCGCGCTTGTACCGAAAGCCCGAGCGGGTCACGACAAGCGCAAAGCACAAGCCGAGCGCAGTGGTGATGAAGCCGACGAGGATGGCCAGAAACAGTGAGTTCCATGCCGCCCCGCATCGCGCACCCCAGAAACAACCCAACCCCCATAGCCGGTCGTCAAAGAACTTCGAGAAGAAAACTGCGATGGAGTACGCGCCCTCTTCCGTCACAAAGGCAGCGAATAGCATCTTGGCGATGGGAAAGAACACAAACGCGGTAACGATGGTGATCACACCACCGATGGCGCTGACCACGAAGACGTCTCCGTTAATCGCCCCACGTGCGGCGACACCCTGGGTTAGAAGGAACAGAAAACTCGACGCGCAGATCATCGCGCCATAGCCCATGCCGAATTGCCGATCCCCGAGTTCTCCGAACACAGACTCCAGCCAATCGAAATTGTAGCCTCGGATTCCGATGCTAAAGCCTTGTGCGATCAGCCAGCCGAAGCCCAGCGCCCCTGACAGGATCAGAATGCGCGCATAGAGCGGATCTGATTTGGCTCGCCTTAGTACCGAAAGCGGCAACAGTAGAGCGATAAGAAGCGGCGCAAGCCACAGCTTTTCACCCTGCCCGATCAGAAAGGCTGCTGGAGCATAATCTTCGTCGAAAGGGTAGCCGTCCAGAAGCCACTCGAACGACCACAGGCCACCGTCAACCATGTACCACGGCAGCAGGCAGAATCCGACCCACCCGGCGATGACCCAGAAGATCAGAACCGGATGGGTCGTTTTTGTCGTGTCGTCAGTCATTTACTGCGGCAGTACCGAAACCTCTTCGTCCCATTTTTGCAGCAAGCGCTTGCGCTCATCCGACGAGCCGTATTTCTTGAAGTCATAGTCGATCAGCTTGATCTGGCTCATGTCCGGAGCGCTTTCGGACGTCTCGGCGCCTTTGTTTGACGGCACCTGAAATGCGTTGACCTGAAGGGCAAGGTTCTGTGCTTCGGGCGACAACGCCCAGTCATAGAACTTCTTGGCCTCTTCTTCGTTGCGCGCGCCTTCAATGATCGACATCGAACCGATCTCGTAACCGGTCCCCTCGCACGGTGCGACGACTTTGATCGGGAAGCCCGACACGGCCTGCTTAACCGCGTCATGCATAAAGACAATACCGATGGTATTTTCGCCGCGCCCCGCAGCCTTGATCGGGGCCGAGCCCGATTTGGTGTATTGGTTGATGTTCGAATGCAGGCCTTTCATGTAGTCAAAGCCCTCATCCTCGCCAAAAATCTGCACCATTGAGGCAAGTGTCGTGTAGGCCGTACCTGACGAATTTGGGTTCGCCATCTGAACATGACCCTTGTATTCGGGCTTCAAAAGATCCTTCCAGCACGCCGGCTCGGGCAGGTTGTTTGCGGCGACAAGATCGGCATTGTAGCCGTAACCAAGCGCACCGGAATAGATGCCGATGGTTCTGTTACCGGCACTTTCAGCCTGAGAAATCGCCCAGTCATGAAGCTGATCGCGCATGGGCGAGACGTATTCCATTGTCAGACCCTCTTCTGCGGCCTGAAGATGCGGATCACCGGTGCCACCCCACCAGACATCGCCCTTAGGGTTGGAGCTTTCAGCACGAATCTGAGCAAATGTCTCACCCGAGGATTTACGTGTCATGTTGACGTCGATGCCGGTCGCATCTTCAAAGCTGCGCGCCATCAGCTGGCACCAATCCTCTTGAGCAGAGCAATAAAGAGTCAGCTTGTCTGCTTGGGCTGCTGACATTGAAGCTGCAAGGGCGATTAGCGAGCCCAATGCGGTAGACGTAAATCTCTTCATTATTTTCTCTCCCTGTTTGGTTCATTGCGTCCGGTTTTCCCGGTGTATTATGTGCTTTTTCCTTCAGACTTTCGTTGTTCCTCGAACGTGGCCATCGCGCATTCTGTATGTCCGTTCAATTACCGTTCTCTGCGATGCCAACCAGCCAATCCATACATTGATCCGGGACTTCGAAAGAGGCAATGTTTTCCGAAGTCTCACAACAATATGAGGGTTTTGCAACAGAAATAGTTGCAAAACGCCCGAAACACCACAAAGGTGAATATGAAGCCGAGTCGGGTTGCCGGATGTCCAAAACAGAAACACGCGGGATGAGGTCTGAAAAAAGTCAGGCTCGGGTTAAAAAATCCGATCGCCGTCGAGAGATCCTGCTTGAACTGAAGTTGCGCCCGCATGTCCGGATCAGTGAGCTGGCGCAGCGGTTCAATGTGTCGGCAGAAACCGTGCGCCGGGATTTCGATGCCTTGTCAGAAGACGGGCTGATCGCACGCGCACATGGCGGGGCATCTGCGCCTACACAGGGACGATATCCAAGTCTTGATGAACGGACCAATGCGCGTACGGAGGAGCGTGAACGAATTGGAAGATGTGCGGCCGCGCTGATTCAGGATGGCGATACGGTGATGATTGATTCCGGTTCGACCACGGTTGAGATGGCGCGCGCGCTTTCTTATCAGGGAACTGAGTGCACGGTGATAACAAACTCAATCCCCGTAGCGATGACACTCGGCCATTCGCCCACCCAGGTTCTCTTGTGCCCAGGCGAGTATCTTGCCGAGGAATCGGCCATTATCGGCACTGATACGCTCGAATACCTGTCCCGTTTCAATGTCGATCAATGCATGATCGGGGCATCCGGAATTTCGGCCGAGGGCCCGTCTGAGACCGTGCAGGGGTTTGCTGCGGTCAAACAAAAGATGTTGGCGCGATCAGCAAAACGGCATTTGCTGATTGATTCAGAAAAATTCGGGCGCAAAGGCCTGTCGCAGGTAGGTGATCTTGATGGGCTGGATTCCATCATTACCGACACAAAGCCGAGAGGTGATTTGCTGGGCTCTATCAATGCAGCCGGCGTTGCCATTCTTATCGGAGAATCCATTTCAAAGAACGACTAACTGTGGACAGTGACGGCCACGCATAACTGGGAGGAATAATATGAATATTGACGTGAAATTACTGATCGGAGCATCAGCATTTGCACTTTTGTCGTTGGGCGGGGCTGCGTCGGCTCAGGATTGTCCGCGCGGTGATCTGGATGAACGGTTCTGCGATGCCGACGGTGATCTGATCGCGGACATCCCCACCGATCCTTCCGAACAGATCGATCCCGACACATTGATCTTCGCCTACACTCCGGTCGAGGACCCAGCCGTTTACAAAACCGCGTGGTCGGACTTTCTTGACCATTTGAAAGCTGAAACCGGTAAAGATGTTGTCTTTTTCCCGGTTCAGAACAACGCCGCCCAGATCGAGGCGATGCGGTCTGGACGCCTGCATATCGCGGGTTTCAACACTGGTTCGAACCCGCTGGCGGTGAACTGCGCCGGGTTCCGTCCTTTCACGATCATGGCCTCAAAAGATGGTAACTTCGGGTATGAAATGGAGATCATTACCTATCCAGGCTCTGGCATCGAAAAGGTCGAGGACATCAAGGGCAAGCAACTGGCCTTTACTTCACCCACTTCGAACTCGGGTTTCAAGGCACCGTCGGCTATTCTGAAAAGCGACTTTGATCTGTTGCCCGAACGTGATTTCGAACCAGTCTATTCCGGCAAACATGACAACTCGATCCTCGGTGTGGCCAACAAGGACTATCTGGCTGCTTCGATCGCAAACTCGGTCAAATCGCGGATGATCTCGCGAGATGTGATCAACGAAGACGACGTCATCACGATCTACAAGTCGCAGACTTTCCCGACGACGGGCTTTGGCACCGTGTACAACCTGACTCCGGAACTGCAGGAGAAAATCCGCAACGCTTTCTTTAGCTTTGAATGGGACGGCACGACGCTCGAGGCTGAGTTCTCAAAATCGAACGAAGGCCAGTTCCTCGAAATGACCTATCAGGAATTCTGGGACGTGATCCGCAAGATTGATGCGGCAAACGGCGTTTCCTACGCCTGCCAATAATCCGATACTATAATGACGGGCCCCTACGGGCCCGTCTCAACCCTTACAGGGGTATTAAATGCTGCGGCTTCAAGAGCTTACTAAAACTTATAAAACCGGAGATAAGGCCCTAAAGGCGATCAATCTTGAGGTGCCCAAGGGACAGGTGCTTGCTTTGATCGGGCCATCCGGTGCAGGCAAATCCACGATGATCCGCTGCATCAACCGACTGGTTGAGCCGACAAGTGGCGCTGTCATGCTAGATGATACCGACCTGACCAAACTTGGCTCAGGCGGGTTGCGCAAAGCGCGACGCGAAATGGGTATGATCTTTCAAGAATATGCGCTCGTTGAACGCCTGACGGTTATGGAAAACGTCCTGTCAGGGCGGTTGGGATATGTCGGCTTTTGGCGCAGCTTCCTGCGGCGATACCCTCAATCTGATGTCGATGAAGCCTTTCGTCTGCTGGATCGGGTCGGACTGCTGCATATGGCAGACAAACGTGCGGATGAACTGTCGGGCGGTCAGCGTCAGAGGGTCGGCATCTGCCGCGCTCTGATTCAGAACCCCAAACTTTTGCTGGTGGACGAGCCAACTGCCTCGTTGGACCCCAAAACCAGCCGTCAGATCATGCGCTTGATTACCGAGCTTTGTCAGGAACGCGGATTGGCAGCAATCATCAACATTCACGACGTGGCGCTTGCGCAGATGTTCGTGCCGCGTGTCGTGGGCCTTCGATTTGGCGAGATCGTGTATGACGGCCTCCCCACCGGTCTTACCCCCGACAAACTAACCGAAATCTACGGTGAAGAAGACTGGGAAGCCACGATTGAAAAAGTGGACGATGACGAAGAGATCGAGGCCGCAGAATGAGCCACACCGAACTTGATGACGTTCTTGGCAAGGGGTGGCGTAAACCACCGTTTGTTAAGAACGCGATGCTCCGCTGGGCTCTGATTGTAGGTTTTGTCGCCTATCTGATTGCCGCCATTCTGACCATCGAGGTCGATTGGGGTCGGGTTTATGAAGGGCTGGATCGCGGCTGGGCCTTTGTGCTCGCCTTCACCAGCCCCGATTTTGTATCACGCTGGAGCGATATCTGGAGCGGTTTGCTGGAAAGCATTGTCATGACTGTTGCGGCGTCTGTTGTGGGCATCCTGATTTCGATTCCGATCGGGCTGGGTGCTGCACGCAACATCGCTCCTCTGCCCATCTACGTCATCTGTCGCGGCATTGTCGCCATCAGCCGTGCCTTGCAAGAGATCATTGTAGCGATCCTGTTGGTTGCGATCTTTGGCTTTGGTCCGCTGGCAGGTTTCCTAACGCTCTCATTCGCCACCATCGGGTTTTTGTCGAAACTTCTGGCTGAAGATATCGAGGCCATGGACAAAGTGCAGGCTGAAGCCATCAAAGCCTCGGGCGCACGCTGGATGCAGTGGATCAATTACGGCGTGCAGCCGCAGGTCATGCCGCGGCTGGTTGGTCTTTCAATGTACCGGATCGATATCAATTTCCGCGAAAGCGCCATTTTAGGGCTTGTGGGTGCGGGCGGCATCGGAGCGACACTGAACACAGCCTTCGATCGATACGAATACGACACTGCTGCCGCCATACTGATCCTGATTATCGGGATCGTCATGGCGCTCGAATACCTCTCGGGTATCATTCGCGCGAGGGTACAGTAATGCCGGTTCTGGAGCAGGAAGGTACGCAGATTTGGCGCAGGCGAACGACCGGACAAAGCCTTGTTCGCTGGTTTGGCTGGCTTTTGGGCGTCGCAGTTTTTGTCTATTGCTGGCAGATCATCTCGGCGTCGACGACTTGGTTCTTTGTCTGGGATGCACCGCGCATCGCAAATGACATTTGGACCCGTGCGACACCACCAAAATGGGACTATATCACGCAATTGGGGCGTCCGATCTGGGACACGCTGAATATTGCCACGCTCGGCACGATCATCGCCCTGTTTCTTGCCGTACCAGTCGCTTTTCTGGCTGCGCGCAATACCACACCCTCGGCCGTTTTCATCCGGCCTATCGCGCTGCTGATTATCGTTTCAACCCGTTCGATCAACTCGTTGATCTGGGCCCTCCTGCTGATCGCAATCATCGGTCCAGGGGTTTTCGCAGGCGTTATCGCCATCGCGATCCGGTCTATCGGGTTTTGCGCCAAGCTGCTTTATGAAGCCATAGAAGAAATCGACCACACTCAGGTCGAGGCCATAACGGCCACCGGCGCATCGCGCTGGCAGATCATGGCTTATGGCATCGTCCCACAAATTCTGCCCGCCTTTGCAGGCATCGCCGTTTTTCGCTGGGATATCAACATCCGCGAATCCACGGTTCTTGGCCTGGTCGGAGCGGGGGGTATCGGACTGCAACTATCGGCTTCGCTCAATGTCCTGGCATGGCCGCAAGTCAGCCTGATCCTGATTGTCATCCTGATTGCCGTGATGATCAGCGAATGGGTCTCTGCCAAAGTGCGGGGGGCGATCATTTGAGCCAAATCTCGATTGAAGAGGCGTTCGATGCGTACGAAGCTGCGCGGCATCGTCTGCCCTCTGCTGCCGCTACTGGCCAGTCCTTTCGTCGGGTGGAAACACTCGAAGATGTAGCTGATGAGTTTGACGTCTTCCTTTTGGATGCGTTCGGAGTTCTTAACATTGGTGAAACCGCTATCCCCGGTACGCCTGAACGGGTCGCAAATCTAAAGGCCATGGGAAAGCGCGTTCTTGTGGTTTCGAATGCTGCCGGGTTCCCTCATGCGGCATTGATCGAGAAATACACTCGGCTTGGCTATGATTTTGCTTCGCAGGATGTCATCACCAGCCGCGCAACGCTGCTTGCAAATCTTGATTTGCAACGCGATCTGCACTGGGGGTTGATGGCAACACCAAGCACGGGCCTTCGCGATCTGGAAGGTCTGAATCTGACCTATCTGGAAGAAGATCCAACACCCTATGATGCGGTCGACGGATTTTTGATGATTGGGTCTGCCGCCTGGACCGAAGCGCGGCAGGCATTGTTGGAGTCTACTCTGTCAAAGCGGCAGCGACCTGTATTGGTCGGCAACCCGGATATTGTTGCCCCCCGAGAAAGTGGCTTTTCAATTGAACCTGGCCTGTTCGCACATCGCCTCGCCGACCGAACAGGTGTGGTCCCTGAATTCTTCGGAAAGCCGTTCGGCAACATTTTCGATCTGGCATTCAAACGGCTGGGATCCATCGACAAATCCCGCGTTCTGATGGTCGGCGACAGCTTGCATACAGATATTTTGGGCGCAAATGCAGCAGGGATCGCGTCGGCTTTGGTTTCAGGTTACGGTTTTTTTGCCGGACATGATATTGAAACAGCAATCGACAAGGCCGGTATCGTTCCGGACATCATCGTAAGCCGTCCTTGAAACTGGCCGAAACCCCATCGAATGCTATCCATAGGACCGCTAAGACATACCAAACCAAGAGCTGGTCAGAGGCCTATTCGCAAAAATAGAACCTGACCAACAATTGGTGGGTTATGCGTGCCGCTAAAACGTATTGGAAGACGCTCTACTGCGTTTTCAATACTGCCCTAGAATAGCTGCAAGTCCTTCGCGCCACTTTGAATTTCGGCGAAGTTCGGCATGTTCTGCACAACCACAGGAGCCGGAGCGGTGCCCGGCATCGCGACTGTTGGTTTCGCAACAGCCGCTTTACCAAAGGCGGGTTTCTCCAGCTCTCCTCGGATATCGCGCAGCAACGTTTTGTGATCTGGCATTGATTTGAGGATCTGCGCGAGGTCCATTTTCGCACCTTTCCACCACTGGAACCAAATCGGTTTCTTCAACGGCCGAATGCGATCGCGTATGCCCGTGCCATAGCCGGTATCATAAACCTGCTTGCCCAAAAGGACGGTCTGATAAACGCGGAAGTTGAACAGCGTTGCAAACTCGATATCGTGTTCCATCGGCAGACGGTGCTGCCACAGCTCTAGGTTCTCAGCCAACCGATCCGGGATTTTCATCTCGGTGCGGGCGTCGATCCAGTATTGATCATCGGTGCGGTTGCCCAATCGGTAGTGCAGACAGATGAAATCTAGAACTTCGTCGTAGAGCTTGTTCATTTGACGGTTATACCGATTGCGCAGCGCTGGCTCGATATCGCGTGTCGGCAAATGCTCAGCGAACCAGCGTATTGCATGATCGATCATATGGATTGCGGTACTTTCAAGCGGTTCTATGAAGCCACCGGACAGACCGATCGCAAGACAGTTCTTGACCCATGCATTGCGTACGCGGCCGACGCGCATCGGGATCACGCGGGGAGTCAGACCCTTGCCGCTATCACCCAGCCACTCCAGATATTCATCCGCCGCTTGATCATCGGTACGATGCGCCGATGAATACACATAGCCCGTGCCCACGCGATTGTAGAGTGGCACCCGCCACGTCCAACCTGCACCAAGCGCCGTCGACCGCGTGACGCTTTCGATCTTCTCCGGATCGGGATGTTCGATCTGCAATGCCATGGCGCGATCGTTGGGCAGGTATTCGGAATAATCCATAAATGGCTCGCCCAGCGCCTGATTGATGATCAACCCGCGGAAGCCGGTGCAATCAATGACCATCTCGATGTCATGGCGGCCCTTGCGCTCTAACATCAAATGACTGACGTTACCGTGTTCATCCAGCTCGACCGATTGAACTTCGTCCTGAATATGTTCAACGCCACGCTTGGTGCAGACTTTGGTCAACATACCCGCAAATTTCACGGCATCCAGATGATAGGCATAGCCAAACCGCTGCTCGAATTCGGGCGCACCTAAGGGCCGCGCCCCTTTGCACAGGCGAGCAAGATCATCATGCGGCGAGATCGATTGCGTAAAATCCCGATCGCCATTGCCAAATCGTAGGAAATACTCGGCTGCTTCCAACCCTTCCAGCAATTGACCATGCGCAAACGGGTTTACATAATCAATGCGATTGCCCTTTGCGTCGTTGTTCCAGTTACAGAACTTCACACCCAGCTTGAATGACGCGTTGGTTTCGCGGAAAAAATCCCTCTCGGCAATACCCGCCTGGCGGAGCGTGACCGGCATACGCGGTACAGTCGCTTCCCCAACGCCCACGGTTGAGATATTGGGGCTCTCGATCAGGCAAATACGCGGACGATCCTTAGGCGCCGAAGTGCGTGAAAACACCATGTCCAAGATCAGCGCGGTCATCCAACCTGCCGTACCACCCCCAACGATGGTGATTTTGCGCAAACGATTATTCATGTTTATTTGTCCCTGTTGGCTCGAGGGGAAATTGCGGCTGCTTCTTGTTTTGTACTGATGTATATTTGGAAGCGTTCCCCGTTGGCTTGGGGGAAACATAACAGCTTTCCTGCGTACAGCCAGAGTCTATGGCAATTCGTTCGACCTGCACTTCCGCTGATCCGGTGCCAGATCCCTAAAATGCCTAATAATATTTTTGTGAAGAGACGTTCATTTTTGTTTGATTGCACTTAGGAAATTCAAGCGTAGTCGCCCAAAGTTTTGCGAGATAATTGCAAGCATGGATTATTCTGCTGTTAGCCCGATCATATTTGCAAGCTCCACTGTTGAGGCTTGCCATGTCTCCCAGTTGATATTTCGGAATTACAGCAATGAACTAATAGCTTGTAACACGAGAAGGGCCGCCCAACGAACCCGTAATTTGAATCTATTGGAACCAAAGTGGCCAACCCTTCAAGGTCTTGTAGGCAGTTTGAGATCAGCTTTGGTTCCGCGCCGGGTCTCCTATGGCGTGATTCAGCACGTTGATCCGGGCCGACTGGATGTAGCATCAATCCTCATTTCTTTCTGTAGCTTAGAGGGCCGGTCGAGGCTTGCTGAATGGAGCCCTTGAGTTGCTCAGGAGAAGCAGTCTGGGTGGCACGGTTGAGATTGGCGTAGACGGCAGAATGTCCAGACGACGCTTTAAGGTGATTTCAGGCGATCACCTAATGGCAAATGGATAGTCGGACTGGCGACGTTCATTCTCCAATTCCCGCTATTGCTCGCGAAGGACTTCACTACCCCGGTATTGTATCTGGTATTGGAAGACTGACCTAAACAGGCCGTTCAGTTCACACGCCTGACTATTGTCCTTGGATCAACGGAGGACGAAAAATCGCCTTAAGTTTTTTTGTCGAAAGAACCTTCATTGCCCCGTTATCTAGCATGACAGCCTCCAACATCCGTCACAGACAGTTGTTCTCGTTCCGCTGCGTTCGCAGCTCCTTCACACCCGAACGTTCATCCCGCAAAAATTGGCTCTGTATCTGAAAAAGATCGCAACACTGGCCCCAAGGCGAGCCGCGTGCTTGAAGCGAGTAACCAAGTATATCGGTTTTCCCAACGTCCGAAAAATTTAATCTTTCAGACACATTCCGGACATCTCACGCAGATACTAAACAGTTACGGCGCGCTTGGAGGATGTCTGATGATTTCTTGAGGGGGTACGAGTGCAGCGCGTCGTACCTTATCCCTCATTTCAGTGTGTGAGGCATTACGCGAGCTTCACAACCGATCCCTGCTTCAAGGAAGTGTCTGCCGCATCTGCCAGTTCCTGCGCCCGTAACCCGTCAACGATACCCGGAGAGGGAGAGGATGCGCGAGACACCGCATCAACGAAGTGTCCCATTTCTGCCCGATAGGCACTTTCATATCGCTCAAGGAAGAAATGTTGCGCGGGGGCTTTCTGAAACCCGGCAGGTGTCGCAATCTCGACCGCATTTTCCAGCATGTTTTCAGCCCGCAACATGCCCTTCTCACCATGAACTTCAATGCGTTGATCATAGCCATAGCTTGCCCGGCGCGAGTTTGAAATCTGGCAAATCTTGCCGCTCGCCGTGGTCAAGGTGACAGCAGCGGTATCGACATCTCCGGCCTTGCCGATCTCGGGGTCGACCAGCGAAGAGCCAACCGCGTAGACGCTGATTGGTTCTTCACCCAGAAGGAAGCGCACCATATCCAGATCGTGGATCATCATATCGCGGAACAGCCCACCCGAGCTTTCGATATAGCTGATTGGTGGCGGCGAGGGGTCGCGGGACAGGATGGTGACGATCTCGACGTTTCCGATTTCGCCGTTGGCGATGCGGGACTGGATATTGGCAAAGCTGGGATCAAAGCGGCGGTTGAAGGCAGTCATGAAGGGCACGCCGGTGGCTTCGACAACTTTGATGCAGTCGCGGATGCGGTTTGCGGACATATCAACTGGCTTTTCGCAGAAGATAGCTTTGCCAGCATTCGCGGCTTTGTGGATCAGATCGTAGTGGGTATCGGTCGGGGTGCCGATGACCACCGCGTCGACATCAGCGCTGTCGATCATTTCTTCTGCCGACAGAACCATCGCGCTGGTTTTGGCGGCCAGCATCTGCGCGGGCTCTTCGAAGGCGTCCGCCACGGCTGCGACACGCGCGCCGTCGATCTGCCCGATGGACCGTGCGTGGACCTGGCCGATGCGACCACAGCCCAGTAATCCGATATTCAGCATATCATGCCCCTTTGAATGCTTGCAGAACCCGGCGGGTCGCCTCGACTACCGGCTCGTGTGTATCTTTCAGTATTTGAACGCGGTCGAACCTGTCCGGATCGGCATTCACGGCCGTTCGCAGGGCATTCCCAAAGGCCATCCGCAATTCGGTTCCAATGTTGAATTTGCAGATTTTCGACCCGCGCGCCAGAGCAGTACGCTGCGCGACGGGCACGCCCGAACCGCCATGGATCACCAGCGGTATCTCGGTAACGGCTTCGATAGCGCGGATGCGGGCCTCGTCCAAGCCACCTTCTTTATTCTGCTGTAGATGGACGTTGCCGACCGAGATGGCCATCGCGTCCACGCCGGTCTCGCGGGCGAATTGTGCGGCCTCATCCGGATCGGTGCCGTCCGAGCCCTCGCCGCCGGAATAGCCAACAAAGCCGATTTCTCCTTCGCAGGAAACACCGGCGGCATGCGCCATTTCGGCAATCGCTGCGGTCTCGGCAATGTTCTGCGCCAATGGTTTGCGCGAGCCGTCGAACATGACCGAGGTGAAGCCACTGTCGATGGCGATGCGGCAGTCTTCATGGGTGTAGCCGTGATCCAGATGGGCCACGACAGGTACGCTTGCCCCCTCGGCCAAATGGCGAAACATCTTGCCCAGAACCGGCAGCGGCGTGTGTTCGCGGCAGGATGGACCGGCTTGCAGGATGATAGGCACGCCTTCGGCTTCGGCGGCGGCCACATAGGCGCGCATATCCTCCCAGCCCAAAGTCACCAGCCCGGCCACGGCATAGCCGCCACGCAGCGCGGGTTGCAGCGCGTCCGATAATGTCACAAGGCTCATTTGAACTTGGCCACCATATCCATGATTCCGGGGATGGTGTGCAGCTGGGCTGCATGCGTCGGTTGGAAGTACTGTTTTAGCGAGCGCTGGCTGAGGCCGCCGAGGATGGTGAAATAGTACATCTCGTACCCCGGCAGAACCGCGCAAGGGTGATAGCCTTTGTCGATCATGATCGTTGAACCATCCATGATGTGATAGGCATCGCCCGGCTTGTTGTCCTCACGCTGGAGCATCTGGATGCCCGAGCCATAGTCGGGCCGGAAGCGGAAATTGTAGGTCTCGTCATGGCGGGTTTCGATCATCTCGCCATCGTCACCTTTGCGGTCGGTGTCGTGTTTGTGGCTAGGAAAGCCAGACCAACCGCCTTGACCCACGGTGAAAAGTTCAGACACCAGCAGGCGACCCACCTTGTCGTGGTGGTTTGCGCCAAGAATGTGTTTGATCTTGCGGTGCGTTTTGGTGTCGTCAGAACCGTATTGAACCAGATCCAGCTCGGGCACGCGGACATCAAAAGGCTCAAGCACGCGGTCGAACTTCGCGCCCGCGATGAAGGTCTCGGTCTCGTCCGTCACGCACGTGACACGAACTTTGGCGCCGACGGGTACATAGACACCTTCGGGGTCGCCATCCCAGACGTCGATGGTGCGGTTGCCGAGGTTGGTATAAATCGCGCCGTCCACATCCACATCCACAGTGCCGGTCGCAGGCACAATGCAAGTCTCATAGCCTGGCACGGCGTATTCGAACACTTCACCCTTTTTCAGTTTGACGATGTTGAAATAGTTCAGCGGCACCAGATCATTGTCGGCGTCGACGATGGGTTTGTTCTGGTTGTCATGGGGCGCGATATGCATCTGCGTCTCCTTTCAGGTATCCGTGGGGCCCGGGTGTCGGGCCAGAAATTCGTCCAGTTCGGGCGTTGTCGGCATGGCCCCGGCACAACCGGGTTTCGACACGACAATGGACGCGCAGGCCGAGCCGCGCAGCACCGCGTCACGCAAGTCATGCCCCGCGGCGATCGAGGCGAGAAGACCGGCCAAGAAGCTATCGCCTGCGCCATTGGGTTTCACGGCGGTGACCGGGTAAATGCCGGTGCGGATCTCTTGCCCGTCGGTCAGGGTGATGGCCCCCTCATGGCCCATCTTGTAGACCACCATCTTGCCGTGGGCGGCCAGTTCGCGAGCTTTGTCCAATCCCTTTTCAATGCCGCCCGCCATAAAGCCGAACTCCTCGTCATTTCCGACGATCAGATCACTTTCGTTACCTGCGCGGGTCAGAACTTCTGATGCCACTTCGGGCGATGGCCAGCTATAGGGGCGATAATCGATGTCGAAGATTACCGGCAATCCTGCAGCGCGCGCATTTTCAAACGCGCGGAACGTAGCCGAGCGTGAAGGTTCCGCCGCAAACACCGTGCCCGCCGTGATCAGGGCCGAGAAAGCGCTATAGTCGACCTCATCCATATCCGCATCGGTCACTTGGAAATCAGCGGCACCGTTGCGGTAGATAACGTTCTGGAAATCTTCGATGCAGCTTTCGTAGACAGCCAAGGACGTACGTGCCTCGCCACCCACAGCACGGACATATCGCGTTTCCACGCCATAATCCCGCAGCCGGTTTACGCAGAACCGCCCCACAGCATCATCAGAGACCGAGGTGACCAGCGCCGCTTGCGATCCCAGCTTCACCAGTCCGGCGCAGATATTGGCGCTCGATCCGCCCAGATCGGCGCGAAACACATTTGCGTCTTCGCTTTTGGTTCCGACCCGATCCGCAAACATGTCCATTCCGGCCCTGCCGAACACGGCAAAGCGGTTACCTTTTATACCTTCGATCAGAGTCACGTGCGTCCCTCGGTATTGCCTGCCCGCGCTGCATCAAGCACCTCGGGGTAGGGATAGTTCAGACCCAGCAACTGCCGCATATCCGGGCTTGCCTGATCAAGGAAGTCCTGTGGCAGCGCAGCAGGCATATCTTCCATCGGCTTGACCCATTTGGGCAGATACTGGATCAGGATCGCGCTGCGGTCGTGATCCGCTTTGTTCGGCATCGCGCAATGCCACGTCACGCCATAGAACAGAGCGACATCACCGGGCTCACCGGTCATCTGCTCGCATTTGTCGAAGAACTTGTCTTCAGGTGTGGGATACCGCAGCTCTTTCTGCGATCCGGGTACATAGCCGGTCGCGCCGCTTTCCTTAGTGAACGGGTCCAGCAAAACCGAGACCTGCGCGTTCATCGGAAATGACCCATTCAGACCCATGGGATGCGTTTCGGGGCTGTGAAAATCCCAATAGGGATAATCGACATGCGGCTCTTGCCCCGGACCGCCTGGTAGGATGCGATTGGCAGCGATCGAGCCCATGATGAACTCGGTCCCCAGAAACTTGCGGAGGATCTTCATCAAAACCGGATGCGCCGCCATGCGGGAAAACACCTCACCCTTCGCCAACAGATTCCAAACCCGTCGCTGCAGGTTCAGTTTGCCATCCTCTTCCGCAGCACCTTGAAAGTGGGTCACTTTCTCGGCCGCCGCCTCGGAATGCTCCATGACGATCGCGCGGGCCTCAGCGATTTCCTCGCGTGTGAACAGGCCTGATATGGCAACCGCTCCGCCGCCATTCAGCAACTCATCAACGACGACGTCAGGATCGGCTGTCTCTGCTGTAAACCGTTTCATCAGATACCCTTACGCTGCTTTTCACGAGTGGTTTCCCATTCAACATGGGCATTGCGCACGTTTTCATCGGCCGAGGTATGAGGGGTTCCAACCTCCCACCAGGCATGGCCTTCGGTTGTCCAACCTTCATAGGCGTCCACATCCATCACGATCACGTAGGTCTTGTCGCTGGCTTTGGCGCGTTTGAATGCCTCGGCCAGCTCCGCTGGGTTCGCCACCTTCTCGGCCGTCGCTCCCATCGAGGTGGCATGGGCCGTGAAATCAACCCCGAAGGGTTCCGGGATGGTCGGGCAATCTTCCAGCAGATTGTTGAAGCTTTCGTTGCCTGTGTTGTTCTGAAGCTTGTTGATGACTGCAAAGCCGCCATTGTCCAGCACCAGAACAATCATCTTTTTACGGCTCAGGACCGAGGAATAGATGTCTGAATTCAACATCATGTACGAGCCGTCACCGCAGAAGGTGATGGTGTCTTTCTCAGGCTCGCGCTCGGATTGGGCAATGCGCGCACCCCAGGCGCCTGCGATCTCATAGCCCATGCAGGAAAAGCCGAACTCGACATCGACTGTACCGATATCCAAAGTGCGCCAGTTGGCTGTAACCTCGGCGGGCAATCCCCCGGCAGCGGCAACCACACGGTCGCGCGTGTCGCACAGTTCGTTCACGACGCCGATGGCTTGAGCGTAGGAATTCGGACGGTTTCCGTAGGAGACATTCTCGGCCACATAGGCATCCCACTTGTGCCGTTCGTCCTGTGCCAGGGATACCCAATCGGATGGCGCAGTGTAATCAACCGCCTGTGTTAGAGCCTGAATTGACAGCTTGGCATCCCCCACGACCGGCAACGACATATGCTTGCCCGCATCATGCCGCGCTGCGTTGATCGAGATGAACTGAGCGTCCTTGTCAAAGGCGGTCCACGATCCGGTTGTGAAATCCTGTAGCCGCGTGCCGACTGCGACGATCACATCGGCCTTTTCTGCAATCGCATTGGCACTGTCTGAACCCGTCACGCCAATCGGGCCGATATTCAGCGGATGGGTTGCCAGCATGTTGGCGCGACCTGCGATGGTTTCGACGACCGGGATCTGGTGCTTCTCGGCAAGCTCAGTCAGTTCGGCGACTGCTTTGGAATACTGAACGCCGCCACCTGCGATGATCATCGGGCGTTTCGCGCCTGCCAGCGCGGCAACCGCATCAGCGATCTCATCCGCATCGGGCGATTGGCGACGAATGCGGTGGACTTTCTTTTCAAAGAACTTCACCGGGTAGTCATAGGTCCAACCCTGCACGTCTTGCGGCAACCCGAGGAAAGCAGGCCCGCAATCGCCCGGGTCCAGCATCGTCGCAATGGCGGCGGGCAGAGATTGAATGACCTGTGCCGGATGCGTGATGCGATCCCAATAGCGGCTGACCGGCTTGAAGGCGTCGTTCACGCCGAAGGTCGGGTCATAGTAGTTTTCCATCTGCTGCAGAACCGGGTCAGGCAAGCGGGTGATGAATGTATCCCCGCACAGCATCAGCATCGGCAAGCGATTGGCATGGGCCAGTCCGGCTGCGGTCAGCAGATTCGCAGTGCCGGGCCCCGCGCTGGCGGTGCAGAACATGAATCGCTGACGCAGCCATTGTTTGGCATAGCCTGCGGCCGCGAATCCCATGCTCTGTTCATTCTGCCCACGATAGAGTGGCAACTCATCCCGCACGGTATTCAGGGCCTCTCCCAGGCAGGTCACGTTGCCATGGCCGAAAATCCCGAAACCCCCGCCACATAAACGATATTCCTGTCCGTCGATCTCGATAAATTGGTTCGACAGCCAGCGAATGATCGCCTGCGCCGTTGTCAGGTAAACAGTGTCATGTTGCGCGGACATGTCTGCGGGCTCCTTTAGGAAAATTGAGGTGCAATGCCGAATGCAGCTTGCGAGAGTCCTATTCTCACGATACAAGTTTTGCAACCGGTTGCAAATGGTTTTCAAGAAAAAGCGGAGGAGGGCGTCGGAATGGCAGATATCGGCATTGGCATTCTGGGCGGCGGGTATATGGGTAAGGCCCATGCGGTCGCCATGTCTTCAGTCGGGGCAGTGTTCAACACCGCTTTGCGCCCGCGACTTGAGATGGTGTGCGCATCATCTCAAGAAAGTGCTGAGCGTTATCGTCAGTCTTATGGATTCGCGCGTTCGACAGATAGCTGGCGCGAGCTTGTGAGCGATCCAAAGGTCGAGGCGGTCGTGATCGCTACCCCTCAGGAAACGCATCGCGAGGTTGCTCTGGCAGCCTTTGCGCTGGGTAAGCCGGTTTTATGCGAGAAACCCCTGGGTGCATCGATGGAAGATGGCGATGCCATGGTGGCTGCGGCTGAGGCCTCAGGTTTGACCAACATGGTCGGATTCAACTATATACGCACACCCGCCAGCCAACATGCCCGTCAGTTGATCGCCAATGGTGAGATCGGTGACGTCACATGGTTTCGCGGTGAGCATACCGAAGATTTTTATGCCGACCCGCAGGCACCGGCGACCTGGCGCACATCTGGAATGTCCAACGGGACGATGGGCGATCTGGCGCCACACATGATAAACGCGGCGCTAGCCCTAATTGGGCCAATCGAGCGCGTGATGGCCGAGGTCGAAACGGTTCATAAAACCCGCCCGGGTGGTGAAGTGGATAACGACGATCACGCCCAGATGATGGTACGCTTCGCGAATGGACCGATGGGATCGATGTATTTCAGCCGCATCGCGACCGGGCGCAAGATGGGATACGCCTACGAGATCAGCGGCACCAAGGGTGCGATCCGGTTTGATCAGGAGGATCAGAACGCTTTGTGGCTCTACCGCATGGAAGGCCCCGAGTCCGAACGCGGCTTCCGCAAAATCCTGACCGGCCCCGCCCATCCAGACTATGAGCCGTTCTGTCAGGGCCCTGGCCATGGCACGGGCTATCAGGATCAGATCATCATCGAAGCGCGTGATTTCCTACGCGCGATCGAGACAGGCAAGCCGGTTTGGCCGACCTTCCGTGACGGGCATGAGGTCAACCGGATCGTTGCTGCGGCGCTGGCGTCGTCGGCGGATGAAAACTGGAAAAACATCGAAGATTTCTGAGCATCGGAGACAAGACAAGATGAGCATCAGAATTGGTAATGCGCCCTGTTCCTGGGGCGTGGAATTCGCGCAGGACCCGCGCAATCCGCATTGGAAAACCGTTCTCAGCGACTGTGCCGAGGCTGGGTACAAGGGCATCGAACTGGGCCCAGTGGGCTTTATGCCTGAAGACCCAGCAGTTCTGGCCGATGCGCTTGCCGAGCATGATCTGGAATTGATCGGGGGCGTGGTGTTCCGCAACTATCATGACCCCAACGCGTGGGAGGATGTGCTGGATGCCACTCATCGTACCGCCCGCGCGTTGAAGGCGCATGGGGCGCAGCATCTGGTGTTGATCGATGCGATCTCACCCCGTCGCGCACCAACCGCAGGTCGCGCCGATGAAGCCGAGCAGATGGATAAGGCCGAGTGGACGGCATATCGCGACCGGATCGCCGAAAGCGCACGCATTGGCGCGGAAGAATACGGGCTGACGGTGGGCATGCACGCCCATGCGGCAGGTTTCATGGACTTTGAGCCGGAACTCATTCGATTGCTGGATGAAGTCGATGAGAACCTTCTGAAAATCTGCTTCGACACCGGGCATCATTCTTATGCCGGGTTTGATCCGGTTGGCTTCATGCAGCGCTACGTTGATCGGATCTCGTATATGCACTTCAAGGATATTTCGCCAACCGTGAAGGCGGATGTCATTGCCAACCGGACGGGCTTTTACGATGCCTGCGGGCAGGGGATTTTCTGCAATCTGGGTGAAGGCGACGTGGACTTCCCGTCGGTCCGTCAGGTGCTGCTGGATGCAGGCTTCACCGGGTGGTGCACGGTTGAACAGGACTGCGATCCTACACTCGATCCTGATCCAGTCGGCGACGCGCGGAAGAACCGCGAATACCTCGAATCCATTGGTTTCAATTGAGGAGGCCAAGACGATGACCAAGCTGAAATGGGGCATGATTGGCGGCGGCGAAGGCAGCCAGATCGGACCGGCGCACCGCTTGGGCGCGCTGGCGGACGGGCATTTCGAATTCGCTGCTGGGGCGCTGGATCACCGGCCCGATGTTGGTCGCGAATACGCGCAAAGGTTGGGCATCGCGGCAGACCGTGCCTATGGCGATTGGACCGAGATGTTGGCAGGTGAGCGCGGACGCGAAGACCGGATCGATCTGGTCACCGTGGCCACGCCCAATGCCACGCATTTTGAGATCACCAAGGCATTCCTTGAGGCCGGATTCAATGTGCTTTGCGAAAAACCCATGACCATGACCGTGGAGGAGGGCGAAGAGATCGTCAAAGTTGCCGAGAAATCCGGCAAGATTTGCGCGGTAAACTATTGCTATTCGGCCTATCCGATGGTGCGTCAGGCCCGTGCGATGGTGCGCGCCGGTGAGATTGGAAAGGTCCGTCTTGTCGTCACTAATTTCAGCCATGGCCATCATGGGGATGCCACTGATGCCGACAATCCGCGCGTCCGCTGGCGCTATGATCCGGCGATGGCGGGCGTGTCCGGGCAGTTCGCCGATTGTGGAATCCATGCAATGCATATGGCTGGTTTTATCGCCGATGATGAGGTTGAGACTCTGTCGGCGGATTTCGCATCCACCATTGGTAGCCGCGAACTGGAAGATGACGCCATGGTCAATTTCAGGACGCAAAAAGGCGCGGTCGGTCGGCTTTGGACGTCGTCTGTCGCCATCGGTCGGCAGCACGGGTTTGACATTCAGGTGTTTGGGGAAACAGGCGGCTTGCGCTGGGCGTCCGAGCAGCCAAACCAGTTGATCTATACGCCTGTTGGCGGTCGCATGCAGATCATCGAAAAAGGTGAGGGCGGTTTGCACGAAGAGGCTCAGCGCCTAAGCCGCGTGGCTATTGCGCATCCCGAAGGGTTCCCTCTGGCTGTTGCGAATATCTATTGCGATCTGGCGGATGCCATATCTGGAGAAACCCGTGACGGTCTGCCTAATGCTGCAGACGGCGTTCGGTCGATGGCAGCGGTGCATACTGCAGTCGAGTCGGCAAAACAGGGCAGTGCATGGATGGATGCGCGCCCACCGATGTTCCGATAATTTTAAGGGACGGGGCGCAACGTGCCCCGTTCCACCACCGAGCAGGGAAAGATGCGCGCTTCAGGGTATCGGTCAGGCTCGTTCAGGGTCGCCACCATCAACTCGATCGAGGAACTGACGATCTGGCGGATTGGCTGATGGATCGTGGTGAGGTCGATATTCTCCCACCGCGCCATTTCCATGTCGTTCAAGCCAATGATGCCGATATCCTCGGGCACGTTTAGGCCGCTATCCAGAATCGCGGACAACACCCCGATGGACAATACGTCATCACCGCAAAAATAGGCATCAGCCCGTTCAGATTTCAAAAGGCTCAGCATTTCCTGACGACCTGCGTCGAATGAGTAGGCCTCGGCAAATGAGCAGGTCACAGTGATCTGAGGGTGCAGCGACATTTCTGACATGAAGCCCGCATGGCGATCTTGTGTAGAAGTTGCGGCTTCGGGTCCGCCAAGGAAGGCCACCTTTCCATATCCGCGTGCAACAAGTTCGCGCGCCGCCATGCGCCCGCATTCCACGTTGTCGATGCCCACAACATGAACCTGGGGTGACGAAGAGGACCTGCCGAAACTGTGAACCACGGGTACACCTGCATCGCGAAACGCTTTGGCAAAACCAGGTGGCAGCGTCGAGGATGCCACCACGACGCCATCAACCGAATACTGCCGCAGCATACGAACCGAGTTTGCCGGATCTACCTCATCGGTTAGGTTCACCAGCAACGGGCGCAGGCCGCGGTCCTGCAGGCCGCGGGTAAAAAGGTCGAAGACTTCAAGAAAAATAGGGTTGTGAAAGTTGTTCGAGACCAGTCCGATCAGTTTTGTACGTCCTGTTGTCAGCGAGGATGCCAGGGCGTTTGGGCTGTATCCCAGCTCACGCGCGGCCTTCTCAACCTTGCGACGCATTTTGTCGGAAACCGAGGCTCCATCGGTGAAAGTGCGCGACACAGCGGACCGGGAAACCCCCGCGCGTTCTGCAACCTCTTTCAATGTGACAGCCATATTCCGCCTGACCTTTCTAAGTTTTTAGCAGCCCTTTTACCCGTATTCTCTGGCAGATACAGTATGAAACACTTCCAATATGTTTTGCAACCGGTTGCAAAAAGATATCAGATATGTTCTAAATCGAGTCGGAGAGGTTCGGAGAAAAAACCTCGTTCCGGGAAAACGATATGTTTTGGGAGGACATTATGACTTCACTGACGAAGAAGCTGGCACTGGCCGCTGTCGTCGCAGCGACGCCTTTGATCGCAGCCACGAGCGCTGCGGCTGAGGGTGAGAAATACATTCTGGTTAGCCACGCCCCTGACAGCGACAGCTGGTGGAATACCATCAAGAATGGTATCGCGCTTGCGGGCGACCAGATGGGTGTCGAGGTTGAATATCGCAACCCGCCTACCGGCGACCTTGCCGATATGGCGCGGATCATCGATCAGGCCGCGGCCTCGGGACCGAATGGGATCATTACCACGCTGGCGGACTATGACGTGTTGAGTGGTCCAATCAAATCGGCCGTGGATTCGGGTGTAGACGTGATCATCATGAATACCGGCACCCCGGATCAAGCGCGTGAAGTTGGCGCGCTGATGTATGTTGGTCAGCCCGAATATGACGCCGGATTCGCCGCAGGCCAGCGGGCCAAAGGCGACGGAATCGGCTCATTCCTATGCGTGAACCACTATATCGTGCAACCCTCCAGCCAGGAACGCTGCCAGGGTTTTGCAGACGGTCTGGGGATCGAACTGGGCGATCAGATGATTGACGCCGGTCAGGACCCTGCCGAAATCAAAAACCGCGTGCTGGCCTATCTATCGGCGAATCCGGATACGGATGCCGTGCTGACGCTTGGCCCGACCTCGGCTGATCCGACCATCCTGGCGCTGGAAGAAAACGGCATGGCTGGTGACATCTATTTCGGCACCTTCGATTTGGGTGGTGAAATCGTCAAAGGCATCAAGTCCGGCGTGATCCAGTGGGGTATCGACCAGCAACCCTTCCTGCAGGCATATCTGCCGGTTGTTGTCATGGCAAACTACCACCGCTACGGCGTTCTGCCAGGCAACAACATCAACTCGGGCCCCGGTTTCGTAACTGCAGACGGTCTGAGCAAAATCGAAGAATTCGCTGGCGAGTACCGCTAATTCTTTAAACGCGGGCACCCTGAGCATGGGGTGCCCGTTTTGACTTTCAGACGCAAAATCACTGCATAACTCGGAGGGGCGTTCTTATGAGCGAGTCTGCTCAAAATACGGCTGTAACCGACGAACGGATCAAAGAGATTTCTCCGCTGCGCAAGGCGCTGATCCGGCCAGAACTTGGCGGGATGGTCGGCACGGTCGCTGTGTTCACCTTTTTCCTGCTGTTTGCTTTCGACAGCGGAATGTTTAACGCACAGGGCATGATGAACTGGTCGGTTGTATCAGCGCAGTTCATGATCATCGCCGTGGGTGCTTGTCTTCTGATGATCGCCGGTGAGTTTGACCTGTCGGTCGGTTCGATGATCGGCTTTTCAGGGATGATGATCGCAATCTTTTCGGTCACACTGGCCTGGCCGGTCTGGATGGCCATCATCGTTACCTTCGCCATGGCATTGGCAATTGGGGCGCTGAATGGTTGGATCGTGATCCGTACTGGGCTTCCCAGCTTCATTGTCACCCTGGCCTTCTTGTTTATCCTGCGTGGTTTCACAATCTTCCTGCCACAGGTGATCGAACGCAAAACCATCATTGGTGGTGTAAAGGACGCGGCCGAGGGTGATTGGCTGGCGCCAATCTTTGGCGGCAAAATCCTGCAAGGTTTCTTTCAGTGGATGGGGGACGCCGGGATCATCGCCGTGTTCGAACGTGGCACGCGTCAGGGTCAGCCCGTCGTGGATGGGGTTCCGATGCTGATTGTCTGGGCGATCGTGTTGATCATCTTTGGCCATGTGTTGCTGACCAAAACCAAATTCGGAAACTGGATTTTCGCGTCGGGTGGTGATGCTGAGGCGGCCCGTAACTCGGGTGTTCCCGTGAACCGGGTCAAAATCCTGATGTTCATGTTCACCGCCTTCTGCGCCACGATCTTCGCCGTCTGTCAGGTCATGGAGTTCGGATCTGCTGGTGCCGATCGGGGTCTGCTGAAAGAGTTCGAAGCAATCATTGCAGTGGTCATCGGTGGTGCGCTTCTGACCGGAGGCTACGGTTCGGTTCTGGGCGCAGCACTTGGCGCGTTGATCTTTGGCGTCGTGCAGCAGGGCTTGTTCTTTGCCGGAGTCGAAAGCTCACTGTTCCGGGTGTTCTTGGGGGTGATCCTGCTGGGGGCCGTGATCCTTAATACCTATATTCGCCGCATCATCACAGGGGAGCGTTGATATGAATCCGGAACATGCACCCATCATCCAGATGAAGAACATCGAAAAGCACTTCGGCAGCGTGATCGCACTGGCAGGTGTCTCGGTGGATGTGTTCCCCGGTGAATGTCATTGTCTTCTTGGCGATAACGGCGCGGGTAAGTCGACCTTCATCAAGACTATGTCCGGGGTACACCAGCCCACGCATGGCGAGATTCTGTTTGAAGGCCACCCCATGCATTTCGCGGACCCGCGCGATGCAATAGAAGCCGGGATCGCGACAGTCCACCAGCATCTGGCGATGATCCCTCTGATGTCGGTTTCTCGCAATTTCTTCATGGGCAACGAGCCGGTCAAGAAGGTCGGTCCTATCCAGCTTTTCGATCATGACTATGCCAACAAGGTCACGATGGAAGAAATGAAGAAGATGGGCATCAACCTACGTGGACCCGATCAAGCGGTTGGCACGTTATCGGGTGGTGAACGCCAAACTGTTGCCATTGCGCGTGCTGTGCATTTCGGGGCTAAGGTGTTGATCTTGGACGAACCGACTTCGGCCCTTGGTGTGCGCCAAACGGCCAACGTGCTGGCGACGATCGACAAAGTGCGCAAGCAAGGTATTGCCGTTGTCTTCATCACCCATAACGTTCGTCATGCATTGGCGGTGGGTGACCGTTTCACGGTCCTAAACCGTGGCCAGACGCTAGGTACTGCGCAGCGTGGTCAGATTACCCCTGAAGAACTGCAGGACCTGATGGCCGGTGGCCAGGAGATGGTCGAGCTGGAAGGCAGTCTGGGCGGAACGGTTTGAGCATATTACACCCCGCTGGCTGACTGGCGGGGTCGCTACTTTTTCTCAAAGAACAGAATGACCTCACCCAACCTCACACCATAACGTGAGACATAGGCTCGGTTCAGCAGCCGGTCATCGGACAAGAGCCACATCCAGTCATCGAAATTGACCCGCATGGTGCCGTCTTTAATCGGTAGATCGATTTTGTATTTCCAGTTGAACGTATCGCCTCGCTCAACCCCGTTGGCAGTGCCCAGCACACCGGGCGCGGTGCCGGTCCAAGTGTCTTCGCCGGTTTTGGTCAGTGTCCAAATCCGTTGCTCGGTGGCGCCATCGTCGTAGACGAAATCCTCAACAAGCGTCAGGGTCTCACCGTCCCACTTGCCGTCGATATCGACCGCGAAGCGACGAGGGACGTTGCCCAGCAAATCCTGAAACTGGCCGTAGGCGACGGTCTTACCTTCAAAGAATTCCTCAAGGTTCAACTGGCGGTCTGACAGGAACGTGTTAGGGACGCGGGGTTTACCCGCGCAGGCGGCAAGCGTCGCCAGCCCCGCGAGGGCGACGATCGCAACAAGAGTGCGGCGGGTGATCATTGCAAAATCCGCAGATCAGAGTCTGAATCATGCACATTTGCGCCATGCAGATGGGTCGACTTGACCTCGGGGGCCGGGCGCATCGTGGCGACCAACTCGGCAACCTTGATCCCGAATTTGCGCATTTCGGAACGGTTCATGATCACCCCATTTTCAGTCAGGTACATCCAGTCCGTCACATCCAGTGTGTGCCCGCCCGCATCTTCGGGCAGGATGATGCGATAGGTCAGCTTGACGGTTGCGCCCGAGATCACCCCTTTGCCCTCGCCCACAATATCATCGGCCGTGGCGGTGAAGGTGTTCCCGGTGCCTAGCGTCAGATACCATTTGCGGGTCATATGTTTGCCATTGGAATAAGTGAAATACTCGGACAACGTGCCGGTGTTACCCTCCCATTCGCCGAACATTCGCGCAACAAAGCTGTTCGACATCTTGCCGTTCGGGCCATAGATCAGCCCTTCCGATAGGATCTCTCCATTCAGGTTCTTCTTCAGCGAAAACTCAGGCCCGGTCCCGCTGTAGTCGGATGGTGATTGCGATCGGAAGCTGAGGAAACGGTTCTTCACAGCGAACACCGCAAATATGGCGAGAAGACAGAACAGGAGCGTTTTCATTTGGCAGAGACCTCTGTCGGGAGCGTCAGGACCAAGCCAAACGCTCCAAGTTTAAGAATGCAGGGCAGGACAGCATAGGCGAGGGTAAGTGTGTTCAAAGCCTCAGCCGAATTTGCCTGTCCGGGGGTGAAGCCGCTGCGTTCAAGCAGCGGCAGAGTGAAAAAGGCAGCCAGCGCGAGCCCAAGCTTGCCTGCGAAGGACCAGATGCCGAACGCGGCTGACGCGTTCAACCCGGCGCGGGTTAGAACGACCGAGAACATGGCTGGCAGGACAACCATATCTGCCCCAAGTGCCGCGCCGGATGCGAAGCAGATGATCGCGAAACCGGCCAGATTACCGGGGGCCAGAAGCGCGGCCCCGACAAAACCGAGAATGGCCAGCGGCATGGCAATCATCAGAGTCTGTTTCGGGCCAATTCGGTTGCTGAGCTTTGCCCAGAACGGCACGCTGAGTCCCGCGCTGAGGAAAAACAAGATCAATAAAGGCCCCGCTTTGCCTGGCAGTTGCAGTCGGTCTTCGACAAAGAACAGGAACAGGGTTGAGGTGATCGCAACGGGTAGGCTGTTCACCAACGCCAGAGCGAGTAGACGTAAAGCCCCCGCCTGCCCAAGGCCCGCGAAGGACAGCCCGTGCCCAGTGATTGGAGTGCGTCGCCACATTGGCAATGTCACGGCCAATGTCACGACCGCCAGAATTCCCAGGAACACACCAAAGGCCGGATATCCTTGTGCACCAGCACCAACGGCTACGAACAGGGCGGGTGCAGCGGCGGCGATTATCACGCCGGTCAGTTGCCCACCCTCTCGGAAGGCAGCCAGAGTCATTAACTCTTTCGGGTTGGCCTGTTTTGCAAGCGTTGCGCTGCGTCCGTAGAGCAGGATGGTTCCGAGGCTGTAGGCTGAAAACAAAAGGATCAAAATCGACACTAATACAGGGATACTGGCCCCTTCCGGCAGTCCGAAAAGTAATGGAAACCCGACCGCCAGACCCAGCGCAGCGACCGTGGCGAACAGGGTTTGCCCGCCCGGCCAGCGATCAATCGCCCAGCCGATCAGCGGGTCCTGCACCAGATCGACTAGCCGGATGACCAGCAGAACGGTCCCGATCACACTTAGCCCTATACCAAGATTTACGGCCGCAAACCGCGGAAGATGGATGTAAAGCGGAATACCCGCCGCAGCCAGCATCAACGCGTAGAGGCTGACCCGCGGATACAGCATCAGTTGCCTCGCAATGTCCGGGTGAATGATGCCGACCGGGTGTTGTCGCCCAAAAAGATCGACATGAAGCTGCGTTTGATGCCCGGATAGGACATGGTGCAAACTTTGCGCCCGTTCAGCCAGAACCCAACCTTGTTTGGCCCTTGCGATATTGCAAGATAGCGATCGCCTTTGCTGACGGCGTCGAAACAGACCTCAAGTTGGCTGCGCACGGGGGCGGCGCGTCCGATCCGCTTCATCTCGTCCAATGTGGAGTTCACCAGAGCCTTTTTGGACAGGTTTCGGCGATAGCGCAGTTCAAGCCCGAAATCCTGGCTCCAGTTCAGAGGCGTGCCGCCTGGGGTGAACAGCTGCGCATCGTATATCGGGAATCCCAAATAGCGGAACGTCGCTGAGCCGCGTAACTCAGCATCGTTTAGGGCACCAAAAACGGGTGACGCTGCCAGTCCTCCGGGGGCTAACAGCACCAGCGACACCAGTGTCGCGGCGAGTTTAGGCTGAGGCAGGAACGGCGATTTCTTTTTCAGAGATATCATTGTCAGCTCCGATTATCTGCGGGGTGCCAGTTATGCGCTCAACCACGTGCATGGCACTGGCGATCCCGTCTTCGTGAAAGCCATGCCGGTTATAGGCACCAGCAAACCAGGTTCGGTTCTGTCCCTGAATCTGACGAATCTGCCCTTGAGCGCGCAAGGCGGCTTTGTCGAATACCGGGTGTGCGAATTCGACCTCGTCATAGATTTTGTCGGCAGGAATGTCTGATGCGGCGTTCAAGGTCACGAACAGCGGATCACTGTCGGGGATGTTCTGTAGCCGGTTCATCCAATATGTGACCCCAACATTGCCTTTTTGTGACCGGTAGGTCCAACTGGACCAGCAGGCACGCCGCCGTGGCATCTGGCGGGGATCACAGTGAAGAATGGCTTTGTTCGGCTGATACTTGATCGCACCGAGAGCATGTTTTTCCGCCTTTGTCGCCGCATCACCTAAAATGGCGAGGGACTGGTCTGAATGGGTGGCCATAATGATCTCATCAAACAAATCAGTCTCGCCACCTGCATGTACGGTGACGCCCAGATCATGCCGTTCAATCCCTTGTACGGGTGAAGCTAGACGAATATCGCTGCCTCGCTTGCGCAAAGCTGCCTCGATCCGACGGACATATTCGATGCTGCCGCCTTTCACGGTGTACCACTGATGCTGATTGGCGCGGCCGGAAGCCAGCAGAGCATGGTTGCGGAAGAACTGGACCAAAGAGCGGGCGGGGAATTGATCGACAAACTCAACCGGTGTTGACCAGATCGCGCCGCACATCGGCATCAGGTAATTGTGCCGAAACCAGTGGCCGAGGCGCAGCTGATCCACCAGTTCTCCGATCGTGGTGTCATCGTCCTGCGCGGCTTCGGGAGCTTCTTTTCCAAAGCGCAGGATGTCGGCGATCATCTTGTAATAGGCTGGACGCGCAAGATTGCGTTTCTGCGCCGTCAGTGTGCGCAGGTTGTTCAGCCCGTATTCGATGCGGCCATTGTCGATGGTGGCGCCAAAGC
Source organism: Ruegeria sp. AP7 (assembly GCF_056539905.1). Lineage (NCBI taxonomy): Bacteria > Pseudomonadati > Pseudomonadota > Alphaproteobacteria > Rhodobacterales > Roseobacteraceae > Ruegeria > Ruegeria sp. AP7. The sequence continues at coordinate 79,511 of NZ_JBQFVT010000008.1, forward strand.
TCATTTCGCTTTTTGTGACGGGCACGTTCAATTCATCGAATAATCGCGTCAGATAAGGGTAGGTGACGTAGTTAAAGACGATAAAACCGGTATCGACCGGCTGATCACCATTCTTACCGGCCATTACCGTACGGGCATGGCCACCAAGTCGAGGTTCAGCCTCGAATACAGTGACATCGTGGTTTTCAGAAAGGTAATAAGCTGCGGAGAGACCTGAAATGCCTGCACCAATAACTGCGATTTTCTTGCGTACGCACCGGGTTTCGTCGAACATTCCATCCTCGTTATTCGGCTTTTACAATAGGATACGCAGGGAATGGTGTACTGGATCAACCGGGGTAGAAGTTTTTTTCCATCGCACTACGTGATGATGACTGCCCTATGCTCAGAACACTACGCGTGATCCAAAATAATCATCGCGCCGTATTGAACTCAGCGGTGCGAAAAAGGTCCTTAAATGAGCAAATTTGACGGAAAGACCTATTGGATCATTGGTGCCAGCGAAGGGCTAGGCAAAGCGCTGGCCGAGGCGCTTAGCCGTCAAGGGGCGCGTCTTATCTTGTCGGCGCGCAATGCGTCACGACTGGCCGAGATTTGTGAGAAGTTGCCCAATACACGTGCTGTCCCATTTGATGTGACCGATCTTGATGCTGTCTGCCGTGCTGTGGTTGAGGTCGGCGCATTTGATGGGCTTGTCTACAATGCGGGCACCTATGATCCGATCAATACGGCCGATTGGAACACCGAAGCCGCCTTGGCGATCAGTGACGTTAATTATTTCGGCGCATTGCGTGTTCTGGGCGAAACGGTGCCTGACTTAGTTCAAAAGGGAAATGGAGACATCACCCTGATCGGATCGCTAGCCGGGTATCATGGGCTTCCCAATGCGATCTCTTACGGCTCCAGCAAAGCTGCCCTGATCTCGCTGGCCGAGACGATGCGCCATGATTTGGCAGGTACAGGCGTCACTGTCCGGATCGTCAATCCGGGATTCATCAAAACCCGTCTAACCAACAAGAACAGTTTTAACATGCCCATGATAATGACGCCCGAAGATGCTGCTGATCGGGTGGTCCGGGCGATGTCCCATCGCCGATTCCGTACCGATTTTCCGGCCCCATTTTCTTGGATTATCCGCCTGATCGACTACGTGCCTGACATTCTGGTCTATCGGGGCAAGTGATTTCATCCGCAGGTAAGTCTTTGAATGGTGCCTGAGCCATTCACATAGACGTTCAGCCGATCGATGCGATAATCCTGAGTGGCGATATCATCCGGGCCCAGAACGCGTGACCGTTCGGGAAGTTGCGCCTGTATGGTTGAGACCGGCTGGCCGATTGCATCAGCAAAAGGTTCACCCTTACAGAAGGCCAAATCGACAGCCACATCTTCCGATGCAAGCGTTTCATTTTGCGGAACAGAGCCCTCGGTACAAGCGGTTAGTAGGATCACGAGCGGAAAAAAACGGTACATTGGCGCAGGACTTTCTGGTGGTGTCGTTTCTGAAATATCAAAGATTTAGCCAACCTGTCACGAAAGTGCAGTTGAAAAAACCCTGCAATTGACGCAGGGTCGGGCAAAACAGACAGGGAGATATGCACCATGCGAACCCGTGCAGCCGTTGCCGTTCAGGCAGGCAAACCTTTGGAAGTGATGGACGTGAACCTTGAAGGCCCCAAAGCGGGTGAGGTTCTGGTCGAGATCAAGGCGACAGGCATCTGTCACACCGATGAATTCACCCTGTCTGGGGCGGATCCTGAGGGCCTGTTTCCCGCCATTCTGGGCCACGAAGGTGCAGGTGTGGTGGTCGAGGTTGGTCCGGGCGTGACCAGCCTAAAGCCGGGTGATCACGTCATTCCGCTTTACACTCCTGAATGTCGTGAGTGTGAATATTGTCTGCACCCCAAAACCAATCTGTGCCAGGCAATCCGTGAGACGCAGGGCCAAGGCCTCATGCCCGATGGCACTTCGCGTTTTTCGACGCTGGATGGTGATCCGATCCTGCATTACATGGGTTGCTCAACCTTCTCGAACCACACGGTTCTTCCGGAAATCGCGCTGGCCAAAGTGCGCGAGGACGCGCCTTTCGACAAGATTTGCTATATCGGTTGCGGTGTGACGACCGGCATCGGTGCGGTGATCAATACCGCCAAGGTGGAAATCGGCAGCCGTGCCATCGTGTTCGGTTTGGGTGGTATCGGCCTGAACGTCATTCAGGGCCTTCGCCTAGCCGGAGCCGATCAGATCGTCGGTGTCGACCTCAACCCGGCCAAGGTGGAAATGGCCACCAAGTTCGGCATGACTGATTTCGTCAATCCGTCCGAAGTGGAAGGTGATCTGGTGCCTTATCTGGTTAACCTAACCAAGGGCGGCGCGGACTATACCTTTGACGCCACCGGTAATGTAGGCGTGATGCGCGCTGCACTTGAGTCGGCCCACAAAGGCTGGGGTGAATCGATCATCATCGGCGTGGCGCCTGCAGGTGCCGAAATCTCGACCCGTCCGTTCCAACTGGTCACCGGTCGTTCTTGGCGTGGTACCGCATTTGGCGGCGCGCGTGGCCGGACCGACGTTCCGAAGATCGTCGATTGGTACATGGACGGAAAAATCGAGATTGATCCAATGATCACACACACCATGGGCCTGGACGATATTAATCATGGTTTTGACCTGATGCATAAGGGCGAGAGTATCCGATCGGTCGTCGTTTACTAAGGCTTTAAACCAATCGAACAAGCAGATGCGGCGCGCTTTCGGGCGCGCCGCTTTCATTCTCCCGGTCGTGTTGCGCCTGTGTCCGAGCGTGGGGATCGCACGCGCAATACCGGCGTATTGGCCGAAGTCGTGTTCGCCCGGCTTTCACGCCAAACCACAAAAACACCAGAAGCGATGATGATGCTTGCGCCGACCGCGACCCAGATATCCGGGTGTTCGCCAAAGAATATTACGCCGAAAATCGTAGCCCAGATGATTTGGCTGTACTGACTGGGGGCAACGGCCCCTGCCGGAGCGGCTCGGTAGGCGAGGATGATCAGGTGCTGTGCAATCACTGAGAGCACGCCGACTAATGCCATCATCGCCAGATGCAGCAGTGAGGGTGGTTGATACACTGCTGGTTGGGCGATGCTCATGACCACAATGGCGAGCAGCATCGGGTAGAGGATCAGAACAGCCGACCGCTCTTCATTGCCGATCTTGCGGACCAGAACCGAGGCGAACGCGCTGCAGAAGGCTGCGGACAGGGCTGCCAGATGGCCCAATGTAATATCGGTTGCGCCTGGGCGCAGGACGATCAGGACACCGATCAGGCCGACACCGACTGCAGCCCATCTCTGAGCGCGGACCACTTCGCCAAGAATTGGGATCGAGAGGACGGTAACGATCAGAGGGAAGGAAAACAGCAGCGAATAGACCTCGGCCAACGGCAGGACCGAAAAGGCGTAGAACGCGCAGGACATCGCAGTGACCATCAAGGCGGATCGCAGCAGCACCAGCCACGGGTGGTGCGGCACGAAGTTGCCAGTCGTTCTGTCAGCCAGAATAGTCACTGCCATCGGAACAAACGAAAACAAAGTGGCAAAGAAAATAATCTGCAATACCGAATAGGTACCGCCCAACACTTTGATGAACACATCATGGGTGGCAAAGACGGCAAAGCCCAGGAACGCAAAGGCTAGCCCACGAAGGGTGGAGTTCTGAGCGCTCATATCAGAGGCCTCAATCACGGAAGAATTCGTTTGGGGTGTTTGATGATTGCTTAGACTCAATTTGCCGCGACGGGTAGCCCTAATTTTACCGCTAACATATCTTGGCAAGCTGCATTGCAAATTTTGCAATGCGCAGGAAACGGGTCGAACCAGCGGTAAGTGATGGTCATGATCTCTCAAAATCAAGGAGATACATCATGTACAGGATTGCAGCGTTACCGACCGAACAAGTTCAGGCCTACCGTTCCGGCGGGCCTGATGGTTATGGAAACCAGCCAGAGCGCGCAATTTCTGACGGTGGGGGAAATCCTTGCCGTCATTGCTTGAAATACATACCAGAGGGCAAAGAAATGCTGGTACTGGCGCACAGGCCCTTTGCGGAAACTCAGCCCTATGCGGAAACCGGTCCGATCTTTCTATGTGCTGAACCTTGCGCGCGCCACGAGGATGAAGATGGGGTTCCCGAAACGCTGACCAGCTCGCCGAACTACTTGATCAAAGGGTATGGATCGGACGATCGTATCGTCTATGGAACCGGCATCATTGCGCCTCAAGCGCAGTTTCAGGAAGCGGTCGCGAACATATTTGATCGTGCTGACGTTGCATACATCCATGTCCGATCAGCGCTGAACAACTGCTATCACGCGCGGATTGATCGTGCCTAAAGCTTGACGCGATGCATCCCGCGACGTGGTTGGTTCGGGTCGTCGACTGGCAGGTCGTCGGCCCGGCTTGAAGTGAGAGCTAGGAACACATCCTCAAGATCGGCCTCTTCGGTCCGCACATCCTGAATGCGGATACCGGCCTGACGTACTGCCTCCAGTACCTGCTCGGCCGTGGTCAGATTGCTGTGATACTGAAGCACAAGATCGCCATTCTCACGTTGTGCCGCAGTCACGTTTTCTGCCGTTGGAAGAGCCTGAATAGGGCGATCCGGCACAATCACCATTGTCCTGCTGTCCATGCGGCCCAACAGATTGGCGGTGCTGTCCTGCGCGATCTTTTCGCCGTGATTGATGATGGTGATCTCATCACACATCTCCTGCGCTTCTTCCAAGTAATGCGTGGTCAGGATGATGGTCATGCCCTGTTCGTTCAGCTTGCGCACATTGGCCCACAGCATCTGCCGTAGTTCGATATCCACGCCCGCGGTCGGCTCGTCCAACACCAGAATCTTCGGATGATGCACCAACGCCTTTGCCAGCAGCAGACGCCGCCGCATGCCTCCCGACAGCGTGCGGGCATAGGCCTCGGCCTTGTCGGCAAGCCCTACGAGGTCGAGGATTTGGTCGCTGCGCCGGTCTGCCTTGGGAATACCGTACAGTCCGGCCTGAACCTCCAATGCGCCGCGCGGTGTGAAAAACGGATCCAGGTTCAATTCTTGCGGCATCACGCCAATGGCGGCGCGGGATTGGCGCGGGTTCCGATCCTGATCAAAGCCCCAGATCGAGACGCTGCCCGAGGTTTTGACCACCAGCCCCGCCAGAATGTTGATCAGAGTCGATTTACCGGCGCCGTTCGGGCCAAGCAGGCCGAACACTGATCCCCGGGGCACTGTCAGATCGATACCTTTCAGCGCCTGTTTCTCGGGCTGACCCTTGCTGCCGCGATAGGTCTTGCGCAGCGCGTTGATTGTGATTGCCGCATCGGCCATGTGGCCCTTGCCCCCGGATTGCTCATCGCTCATAAACGCACCTAATACATGCCCGCGAGGCCGACAACCAAAGAAGGATCGCCAGCCGTGACCATCGAAGCGCCGGAAACCAAGATTGTCGACACAACCCGCGTCGCCTGCGATGGCGGAGAGGGTGCACTGGGCCATCCGCGTGTCTGGCTGCAGATCCCTGAAGACACCGGCTGGGTCGAGTGCCCTTATTGCGATTGCAAGTACGTGCTGCGCGGAGCGGTCTCTGGCCAGGGCGCTTAAGGGCGGCCAGGAAGGCGTGCGGTCGTAATTGGCGAGGATAGATGATGCTGTTCACAGCCAAAACGATTGACCTTTCCGAGAGCCAGCCAATTGCCAACGGGACCGTTCGCAGTGTCTTTGATTTTCCCGGACAACCCGACCTTCTGATCAAGGTTTTCACCCGATCTCAAGACCGCGTTTCGCACAGGCTTGGCAAGCGACTCGTGTGGAGACTTTTCCCCGAGGCGCAATATCGCAGCACCCTGAAAGAACTGGAATGCGAGCTTCGCGTGTCGCTGAAACTCGGGGCGGATATTGAACACTCCCCCTTGTCCAGAATGTTGGGCGTGGTTCAGACCACGCGCGGGGCGGGCGTGGTTGTGGAGCGCATCGCAGGCCTTGATGGCGGGCTTGCGCCCAAGCTTAGTGAAGTCAGTCGCGGCGGGTTGGACGCCACGGCGTTGGAGGCGCTGAATGTCTTTGTCGGGCAGATGTTCGACCTTCATATTGTCGCGCGCGACATTAAACGCTCGAATATCGTATTCGGGACGCGGGGCGCAGGCCCAGCCTGTTTTCTGATCGACGGATATGGGGAGCGGAACCTCATCCCGCTGCGCAGCTTGTCCCGACATCTAAATGATCGCTCGCTGAACAAACAGTTTGCGATGATTGCGCAAAAAGCAGGTTTGACCTGGAATGCGGACCAGCGCGCTTTTTCAAATAGCTGAGACCAGTCTTCTGGCGTAATAGGTCGGAACGAATTGGCCAAGCGGCCTCGTCTTTCGTTCAGCCCTTCTGTACAACTTGGCGCAACCCAGCGCAGGAGCCTCATATGACTAGCACCCAATTCGGAAAAGGCTGCCATCTGCATCTAATTGATGGATCAGCTTTTATCTTCCGCGCCTATCATGCGCTGCCGCCTTTAACGCGGAAATCGGATGGGTTGCCGATTGGGGCCGTGTCGGGATTCTGCAATATGCTGCAGAAATATGTCGAAGGAAATTCCGGTCCTGATGCGCCGACTCATGTGGCGGTGATCTTTGACAAAGGCTCGCACACGTTCCGGAATGATCTGTACGACTTGTACAAAGCCAACCGTGAGGCGATGCCCGAGGATTTGCGCCCGCAGATGCCGCTGACCCGAGAGGCAACGAAGGCCTTCAATATCGCCTGCAAAGAGCTTGAGGGGTACGAGGCCGATGACATCATCGCCACCCTCGCCGTTCAGGCGCGTGAGGCCGGTGGGCGGGTGACCATTGTCAGCTCTGACAAGGATCTCATGCAGCTGGTGGGCGGCGGTGTTGAGATGCTGGATGCGATGAAGAACAAGCGCATTGATCACGATGGAGTCGTCGAGAAGTTCGGCGTCGGGCCCGAACGAGTTGTGGATGTGCAGGCTTTGGCAGGGGATTCAGTGGATAACGTGCCGGGTGCCCCGGGCATTGGCGTTAAAACGGCCGCGCTGCTGATCAATGAATATGGCGATCTGGAAACCCTGCTGGATCGCGCGGAAGAGATCAAACAGCCCAAGCGTCGTCAGACCCTGATCGAAAAGCGCGACCAGATCGAGCTGTCGAAGAAGCTGGTGCAGTTGGACGAAAACACCCCACTAGATTTCACGCTGGATGACTTGGAGGTGAAAGATCCCGATGCAGAGACCCTGCTGGGTTTTCTCGCTGAGATGGAGTTCCGCACCCTCACCAAGCGCATCGCCGGCAAGCTGGGGGCCGAAGCCCCGGTGATCGCAGATGCCCCTGCGCCTGTTGAAGCGGAAGAGGCCGAGGCCCTGCCGTTTGACGCCTCGAAATACGAATGCGTGCGCGATGCTGCTGCTTTGCAGAAATGGATCGATCAGGCCTATGAGCGTGGCTGGATCGCGGTAGATACAGAGACCACCGGCCTGAATGAAATGATCGCCGATCTGGTGGGTATCTCGCTATGTGTCGAGGCCGGTGAGGCCTGCTACATCCCGTTGACCCATCGCGAAAGCGCGACCGATGATCTGTTTGGCTCCGACGCGATGGCCGATGGACAGATGCCGATGGATGAGGCTTTAAACCTGCTGAAACCGATGTTTGAGGATCCATCGATCCTGAAGATCGGACAGAACATGAAATACGACGCCAAGATCTTTAAGCGATACGGCGTCGACGTCGCCCCCATCGATGACACGATGCTAATGTCATACGCCATGCACGGCGGTGAGCATGGGCATGGCATGGATACGCTGTCAGAACGCTATCTGAGCCACACGCCGATCCCGATCAAGCCACTGCTGGGATCCGGCAAGTCGGCGATCACCTTCGACAAGGTTCCGATTGACGAGGCTACGGCCTACGCTGCCGAAGACGCGGATATCACCCTGCGTCTGTGGGAGCTGTTCAAGCCTCAACTGCATCAGGTGCAGGTGACCACGGTTTACGAAACCCTCGAACGTCCATTGGTGCCGGTTCTCAAAGAAATGGAGATGCACGGCATCAAGGTCGACCGCGATGTTCTTAGCCGCATGTCCAACGCCTTTGCCCAGAAAATGGCCGGATTAGAGGCTGAAATTCACGAATTGGCCGGTGAGAGCTTTAACGTTGGTTCGCCTGCTCAGCTGGGCGAGATCCTGTTCGACAAGATGGGTCTTGAGGGAGGCAAGAAGGGCAAAACCGGGAAATATTCGACCGGGGCCGATATCTTGGAGGATCTTGCCACCGAACATGAACTTCCCCGTCGGGTGTTGGACTGGAGGCAGCTCTCCAAGCTGAAGTCAACCTATACCGACGCGCTGCAAACACATATCAACCCGGATACAGGCCGGGTGCACACGTCTTATTCGATCACCGGGGCGAACACCGGCCGTCTGGCCTCAACTGATCCCAACCTGCAGAACATCCCGGTACGAACGGAAGAAGGGCGTCGCATTCGTGAGGCGTTTATTGCCGAACCGGGCAATGTGATGGTCAGTTTGGACTACAGCCAGATCGAGCTGAGGATATTGGCTCATATTGCGGATATTTCGACCCTGAAGCAGGCGTTTTCGGATGGTTTGGATATTCATGCCATGACCGCATCCGAGATGTTCGATGTGCCGTTGGATGAGATGACGCCTGATATCCGTCGTCAGGCAAAGGCGATCAACTTTGGTGTGATCTATGGTATCTCGGGTTTTGGCCTGGCCCGTAATCTGCGCATACCGCGCGCCGAGGCGCAGGGATTCATTGACCGCTATTTCGAACGTTTCCCAGGTATTCGGACCTATATGGACGACACTGTCGCATTCGCCAAAGAACATGGCTATGTGCAGACCCTGTTCGGGCGGAAGATCCATACGCCAGAAATAAACGCAAAAGGCCCGCATGCAGGCTTCTCAAGAAGGGCCGCGATTAACGCTCCAATTCAGGGTACGGCAGCGGACGTGATCCGCCGCGCGATGGTGCGGATGCCTGATGCGATCAACGGATTGCCCGCCAAAATGTTGCTGCAGGTTCATGACGAATTGTTGTTCGAGGTGGCTGAGGATGCCGTGGATCAAACGATCTCAATCGCGCGCGATGTGATGGAGGGGGCGTCGGACCCAGCTGTCAAACTGGACGTTAAACTGTCTGTCGACGCCGGTCAGGGTGCAAACTGGGCCGAAGCGCACTAAGGGCGGCGCTGCTCATCAGGCCCTGCAGGCCCTCTTTGCAGCGGGTCAGGCCTCGGGCCTGACCAGGCGCGCGATTAGTCGTTTTACGGATGGTCCCAGCGTCAGGATTACTGTGAAGGCGATTGGCCAGCAAAATGCCCATGAACCCATCCAATCCGCGAATGTCGACGGACCGAAGCCAATAGCCTTGACCGTTGCGATACCCGTGACGACGCAAGACATCAGGCCCGACATGATCAGGGCGAACAAAGCATTGGCAAATCGGGCGGGGATCATGAGTGCTGTCCTTGGGTGTCGACGTTTTAATTGCGACATTTCAGGAAGAAAATCCAGCCTTCTTCATGGCTTTACTGACGTAACCAGATCAAAGTGTCTTCGGTTCGCCGGGTTGAGGGCGTGTATTCGGCGCTGACCCAACCCTGATAATCAGATTGATCCATCGCCTTAAACAGGGCCGCGAAATCCATTTCACCTCGTCCGGGTTCCGAGCGATCTGGCGCGGCCCCAATCTGTGCGTGGACGATCTGAGCCTTGAAGCGGTCCCAGATTGTAAGTGCGTCGCCATGGATCATTTGCGCGTGAAAGCTGTCATATTGCAGGCCAACATTTGACCGTTCAACGTGATCGAGAACGTCTGCGGCAAGCTCATAGTCATTCAAGAAGTAGTCAGGTTGTGAAACGGGATTGAGTGGCTCGATCGTGAACATTTGGTCGGGCGCGAAATCTGCGGCCCATTGCAGGTTTTCAACAAAGCACGCAAGTGCTTCTTCTCCCGAGGCGTATCCCGCCATTACATGGATATATTGAGGCTTTAGAACTTTGGCATAGCGTAGAACGCGTCGGATGTCGGATTGAAATCGGGCTGTGCCACCGGGAACGGCCGCATATCCCGGCTCGCCACCAGTATAGTTTGGCGGTGGAGCGTTGATCAGCACCAGTTCAAGCCCGTTCGCCAATAGCGCCCTGCGGGTTTCCTTGGCGGCCAGATCGTAAGGAAACAGAATTTCAATCGCCGTAAACCCGGCCTGTGCGGCGGCTGAAAACCGGTCGAGATAGGGCAACTCTGTAAATAACAGCGAAAGATTGGCGGCAAATTTGGGCATTGGGTGCGCGGTCTCCTGAGTGTCTGAGCATATCGACCAAGTTAGGCGGCTAAAAGAGACGGAAAACGACAGTTTGTCGAAAATCGGCCAGATCAATGGCTTCGAATCAGAAAACCTTTGGTTCAAGCGGTGCCTCGGTGCAGGGGGCTGCGTCAACAAAAGGTCTGAATACGATGGCAATGAGCCCTGAACCCGCGCGCGGGAACACCCTTGCTGTATCCGATAACAGTCAAGCCGCGTTTGCCGGGAACACGTTAGCGGTTGCATCAATGTTGACCTGGGCGGCGGGTTTTCCAGCCGCTGAAGTTTTACTGCAAACCTGGCCGCCAATAGCGCTGTTTGCGGCGCGTATGATGCTTGCGGTTCTGGTGATGATGCCGATCTGGATACTGTTGGATGGGCCAGCGCGCGTTCTGCGCGCCCGCTGGGGGCATGCTTTTTTTGTTGGCGGTTTGGGGATTGGAACAGGGATGTTTCTAATCCTGGTCGCGCAAAAGCTGACCGACCCGGTCACGGTTGCAATCATCGCTTCTTGCGCACCTCTGATCGCGACGCTGTTGGAACTGGCAGCAGGGACACGACGATTGCGGTGGAAATTTGCGATAGGTATGGGAATTTCGATCCTAGGCGGATTGATTGCGACCAGCGCCGTCGCACCTGCGCAGTTGGGGATCGGTGCGGTTTGCGCCGTGGTGTCGACCGCGCTGTTTTGTTGGGCCAGCATGGCAACGGCGCGCGATTTCCCCGAGCTCAGCCAGCTGGGCCGTTGCACAATTACGCTTGTCGGAGGGTTGCTGACCGCGGTCGTACTGTTGCCGGTGGCCGGTTTTTTGGGGTTTGAAGTCATGCTCACTCGGCCGGTCGACGCAGCACAGATGGGAATGTTGGTTTTCTATGCTTTGTTCTCACTGGGCCTGAGCCAATTTTTCTTCATCGCATCTGTTGGGAAATTGGGAGTGGCGCTGGCCTCATTCCATATCAACATCGCGCCATTTTATGTGATGGTGATCATGATGGCGTTGGGAGAAGAGTGGAACTGGACCCGTGCGCTGGGTGCGGCGATCGTGGCGCTGGCGGTGGTGTTGGCACAAGACCGCAAGCCGCGACCGGTTCAATCTTCAAGTGCAGCAGAGGCGATCAGCGGAAAAAACTGACCTTCAGACCAGACACCGAACCAACCGTCATGATGGTTGCCGATCTCAACCAATCGGTAAAAGCTCTTGCGATCGATGCGCGCCTCTAGGTTGTCGCGAACCAATATGTATGGTGACGGCTCATCTGTTTCCGCATCAAATACAATGCGGATTGGGTGATTGGGCCCAGCAGTGGCTGTATCGCCCACCTGCGTGGTAAACGTCAGGCGCTGGGCGTAACTCTCACCATCCTGATCGAAATCGACGGCGATGAACGGCGCATCCTCGACGGTGATTCCCACCTTTTCGACCGGGGTAACCAGAAAATACTTGCCCTCTTCTTTCTTAAGAATTGAGGAAAATAGCTTCACAAGCTCGAACCGGGTGATGGGTGACCCTAGATAACTCCAAGAGCCATCTTTTGCGATCCGGATGTCCAGATCGCCGCAAAACGGAGGATTCCACAGGTGAACAGGCGGTAAACCCTGTTTTTGGGCCGCTTTGACCGATGCCGCCAGACCGTCGGGCGAGGGGGTCACGGGTTTTTGTCCGCTCATTGCTTTTGCCATTTCCTCTCAGCGCGATACACTTCAATCATAACAGTCCACGGAAGGGAACCTCATGTCCGAACCTGCCGACCTCGTGTCCGAGATCGAAGCGCTGGAAAACAAGCTGCAAGAGGCCAAAGCCTCGATCACCCGCCGCTTTATCGGGCAGGAAAAGGTCGTCGATCTGACCTTGACCGCCTTGTTGTGCGGCGGTCACGCGCTGTTGATCGGATTGCCGGGGCTTGGCAAGACACGGCTGGTCGAGACGCTGTCGACGGTCATGGGCCTGCATGGCAATCGCATCCAGTTCACCCCGGACCTTATGCCAGCGGATATTCTGGGATCCGAAGTATTGGACACAGCCGAGGATGGCAGCCGCCATTTCCGGTTCATTTCCGGCCCGATCTTCTGCCAGCTGCTGATGGCAGATGAGATCAACCGCGCTAGCCCGCGGACCCAATCAGCGCTGCTGCAGGCGATGCAGGAACGCACGGTGACCGTTGCAGGAGAGGATAGGGACTTGGGCGTGCCATTCCATGTGCTGGCCACGCAGAACCCGATTGAGCAGGAGGGGACCTACCCGCTGCCCGAAGCTCAGCTTGACCGTTTCCTTGTGCAGGTTGATGTGGAATATCCGGATCGCCAGACCGAACGCGACATTCTGCTGGCCACAACCGGTGTCGAAGAAGCAGAGGCGCATCAGATTTTCACTAAGGAAGAATTACTGGCCGCACAGGTTCTGTTGCGCCGGATGCCGGTTGGAGAGTCGGTTGTCGAACTGATCCTCGATCTGGTCCGTGCCTTCCGCCCGGATGAGGCAGGCGCGTCCGAGCGGGTGAGGGAAACCGTCGCTTGGGGACCCGGCCCGCGTGCTGCGCAGGCGCTGATGATGACCGTACGTGCCAATGCGATGCTGGAAGGTCGACTGGCCCCCAATGCCGAGGATGTGCTGACCATGGCGCGTCCGGTTCTCAGCCACCGCATGGCGCTGAACTTTGCAGCCCGAGCACGAGGCGACAGCCTGTCTGACCTGATCGAATCCACCGCTGCCGGTCTGGTCCGCACCGAGGCTGCGGCGTGAACGCCGCCCAGACCCTACGCGAACGATCCGAGGCCGAGGCGTCCCGGCTGCCACCCCTTTTGGCGCGCGCCGAACATCTGGCCGGAACCGTGTTGTTGGGAGATCACGGGCGCAGACGCTCGGGTCTGGGGGATGATTTCTGGCAATACCGCCCTGCGCAGATCGGCGACAGTCGCCGGATGATCGACCATCGCCGCTCGGCCCGCGGAGATCAGCAATTTGTACGTGAGCGTGAATGGCAGATTGCGCAGTCGATCATGCTTTGGGTCGATCAGGGTGCGTCGATGCGGTTTGCTTCAGACAAGACCTTGCCAACCAAGATCGACCGCGCCCGCCTGCTGGGGCTCGCAACGGCCATCCTGCTGGTGCGAGGCGGTGAACGCGTTGGTTTGACGGGAACAACCCTGCCCCCACGCAGGGGCAATGCACAGATCATAAGATTGGCGCAGGCCTGGTCTGAGGATTCGCAAACCGATTATGCTCCACCCGAACACCGCGCGATGATTCCGCATGCGCGCGCAGTGTTTATCTCGGATTTCCTGGGACCGCTGGATGAGGTTGAGTTGGCGCTTACCAAAGCAGCCGACCGAGGTGTTCGCGGCGTTCTAATGCAGCTTCTGGATCCCAGCGAGGAATCCTTTCCCTATTCCGGGCGTACCATCTTTGAAAGCGTCGGCGGCACTGCCCGGCATGAGACTTTGAAAGCTGCAGACCTACGAGATCGCTATCTGGATCGCCTTGCACGGCGTAAAGACGCATTGACGCATCTTTGCCGCGCGACCGGCTGGCAGATGGGGCTGCACCATACGGGTGACAGTGCACAATCGGCTCTATTGTGGCTCTATCGCGCCTTGGATGGGGGTGCGCAATGACAGTTCTGGCGGGCATTGGCTTTACCGCGCCTTGGGTGCTGCTGGGGCTTCTGACCCTGCCGATCCTTTGGTTGATCCTGCGCGCTGTCCCACCAGCGCCAATCCGTCGCCTGTTCCCGGCTGTGACGTTGTTGTTGGGCCTGAAGGACGACGAAAGTGTCTCGGACCGCACGCCATGGTGGCTGTTGCTGCTCAGAATGCTGGCGGCAGCGGCAATCATCATCGGGCTGGCAGGGCCGGTACTGAATCCCTCGCGCGATGAAACTGGATCCGGGCCGTTGCTGCTGGTGCTGGATGCCAGCTGGGCAGGTGCGACGCGCTGGTCATCGACGCTGGATCAGATCGATGCACAACTGACCGAAGCCGGCCGTGCTGGTCGCCCGGTCTCGATCTTACGCCTGACCGAACCTGAGCCACCTGTGTTTCAGGCCGCCGAAGCTTGGCGCGGGCGATTGCCAGGTCTTACACCGATGCCTTGGCAACCTACCGAAGCACAGATTCCCCAAACTTTGGCCGCACTGGAGCAGGTAGAAGGTGGTTTTGACACCCACTGGTTCTCCGATCAGTTGGCGTTTGAGGGTCATGATCGTCTGGTTTCGGCCCTGCAGGGGCGGGGCGAAGTGATCGTTTATCAATCCCCCGCATCCGCGACCGCGATCCTGCCTGCAACGTATCAGGACGGAGCGATCCAGCTTCGCGTTCTACGTGCCAATCCGGGCCCAGCCGAAAGCGTTACTGTGCTGGCGCAAGGGCGCGATCCAGCGGGCGCGATGCGCGTGCTGCAATCCACGTCACTGGAGTTTGAAAGCGGCTATACACAGGCGCAAATCGATCTCGCGCTGCCCTCGGAATTGCGCGCTCGAATTACACGGTTCGAGCTTCAGGGCCAGCGCTCTGCCGGTGCGGTGACCCTAACAGATGACAGCCTGAGGCGGCGCGAAGTGGCGCTGATTGCGGGCACGTTGAACCGTGAAGGGTTAGAGCTGCTTTCACCGCTCCACTATCTGACACAGGTGTTGATCCCAACCGCTGATTTTGTCGAAGGAGGTTTGACTGAAGTCCTCCCCGCCAACCCGGATGTGATCGTGCTCGCGGATGTGGCGAGGCTTTCTGATTCAGAACAGGCTGAGGTCATTGAGTGGGTTGAACAAGGCGGCCTTCTGCTGCGCTTTGCTGGACCGCGTATGGCCGCAAGCGATCTGGGTCGAGATGAAGAAGATGATTTGCTGCCGGTGCGTCTGCGTAGCGGTGGCCGTTCCGTCGGCGGCGCGATGAGTTGGGGCGAGGCCAAAGGTTTAGCGCCGTTCTCAGAAAACTCGCCATTCTACGGGCTAACCATACCCGAGGATGTCACGGTAACAACTCAGGTGATGGCACAACCAGACCCTAATCTGGCCGATCGGGTGATTGCGTCACTCTCCGATGGTACGCCTTTGGTTACCCGCAAACCCTTAGGATTGGGGCAGGTGGTGCTGTTCCATGTTACGGCGGATGCGGAATGGTCAAGCCTGCCACTATCTGGCCTATTTGTGGAGATGTTGGACCGGTTGGCCGTCGCTTCAGCCGCCAAATCTCGGCAAGAGGCGCAGATGCAGGGAACAGTGTGGGAGCCGGTTCAGATACTGGATGGTTTTGGTACTCTGACCGATGCCGGAACATTGGCCGGCGTGGATGGGGTCGAGCTGGTCTCGGGCCAGATCGGACCAGACTTGCGCCCGGGCCTATATGAAAGCGGCAAGCAGAAACTTGCACGGAATGTGTTGGCCGAGGATGCGGTGCTGACGCCAGCCGTTTGGCCTACCGATGTCCCGATCCGGGGGCAGGATATCACAACAGAGACGCCGTTGGCGGGTCTGTTGCTTAGCCTTTCGCTTGTGCTGTTGACGATTGACGTGATCGCGTCATTGGCTCTTTCCGGACGTTTGGGTCTGGCGCGCGCGGCAGCCGTGATGCTGGGCGCATTGCTGGTTGTTCCGGATGCGCAGGCGCAGACGCCGGATGATACCGATTTCGCGCTGAATGCGACGCAGGAACTCGTACTGGCGCATGTCCTGACGGGCGATGCGCAAGTAGATGATATCGCGCTGGCTGGGCTGCGCGGGCTCGTTCAAACGCTGCATTATCGCACCTCGGTCGAGCCTGCTGATCCCATCGGGGTCGATCTGGAACGCGATGAGCTTGCGTTCTTTCCACTGCTTTATTGGCCGATCACAACCGATCAGCCGCAACCTTCGGCCGAGGCCTATGCCAAGCTCAACGCCTATCTGCGATCAGGCGGGATGATCCTGTTTGACACACGCGACGCCGACATCGCTGGCTTCGGGGCGTCAAGCCCCAATGGGCGCAAGCTGCAGCAATTGGCTGCGCCGCTAAATATCCCCTCATTAGAGCCGGTTCCGCGTGATCATGTTCTCACTCGCGCCTTTTATCTGCTGCAGGATTTCCCCGGTCGCTATTCCGGCACCGAAGTCTGGGTCGAAGCTGCGCCGCCGAATGCCGAGCAGATCGAGGGGATGCCGTTCCGCAATCTCAATGACAACGTGACTCCGGTAGTGATCGGGGGCAATGACTGGGCCGGGGCCTGGGCGGTGGATCGCAACGGTCAGTCCCTGTTGCCTGTGGGTCGCGGCTATGCTGGCGAACGGCAACGTGAACTGGCCCATCGCTTCGGCGTTAATCTGGTGATGCATGTACTGACCGGAAACTACAAATCCGATCAGGTCCACGTGCCCGCCCTTTTGGATAGGTTGGGGCAATGACCGGTACCGTCATCTTTGATCCGCTGATCCCATGGCCCGTCTTGGCCGTTGTCGCCGCCATCGCGCTTGCCGGGGTAGTGCTGGCGCTCTGGCGTGGCTTGTCGGGTTGGGCGTTGCGTGGTTTGGCTGCTTTGGTTGTCCTCTCCTCACTTAGCGGCCCAGTTTATCAGGTCGAGGATCGCGCGCCGCTGACGGATATCGTGCTGATGATCGAAGATGAAAGCGCCAGCCAAACCCTGTCGGATCGTGCTGAACAGACCATTCAGGCCGCAAACGAGCTTGCGGCTGAAATCGAAGCCCGCGACAATACCGAGCTGCGCCGCATTCGGGTTGATGACGGCGACGGGGATGAGGGCACGCAAGTCATGGCCGCTCTGAACGCGGCCCTCGCCGAAGAACCCCGGGCGCGGATTGCAGGCATCATCGTGGTTTCAGACGGTATAGTGCACGACGCAGACCAAGCTCCTGACCTACCTGCGCCGATGCACTTGTTACAGACAGGGCGTGCGAGTGATTGGGATCGTCGGCTGATCGTGCGCAATGCACCTGCCTTCGCCATAATCGGAGAGCCTGTAACGCTTACCCTGCGCGTCGAGGATACCGGCGTAGCGCCTGTCGGTGTCACAAACGCGCCGCTTGAGATCTCGGTCGACGGTGCTGAGCCTGAGCGCTTCACCATTCCCATCGGTGTGGACGTAGAGTTGCCGATTACCTTGCCGCATGGTGGGCGAAACGTCATCCAGTTCTCGGTTCCGCAGGCCGAAGGCGAGTTGACCGAACGCAACAACACCGCCCTTATCCAGATGAACGGCGTGCGGGATCGTCTGCGCGTCTTGCTGGTGTCGGGCGAGCCGCATCCCGGCGGGCGCACGTGGCGCAATCTGTTGAAATCCGACAGCTCGGTTGATCTGGTCCATTTCACCATCCTGCGGCCACCGGAAAAGCAGGACGGCGTCCCGGTGGATGAACTCTCACTGATTGCCTTTCCGACGCGTGAGCTGTTTCTGGAAAAGATCAATGACTTCGACCTGATCATCTTTGACCGCTACAAGCGGCGTGGCATCCTACCTGCGATCTATCTGGACAACGTGGGCGACTATATCGTCAACGGCGGCGCGGTGTTGGTCGCGGCTGGCCCCGATTTTGCCACTGCGGACAGCCTGTTCCGCTCTCCGCTTGGGCCGGTCCTGCCTGCAAAACCCAGCGCACGGGTCTATGAGGAACGGTATGTGCCTATGGTTACCGATCTGGGCCAGCGTCACCCAGTGACTACCGACCTGGGCGATTCTGAAACATGGGGCGCATGGCTGCGCCAGATTGACGTCAGCCAGCTATCCGGCGACATGCTAATGACCGGCGTGGATGACCGTCCGTTGCTAGTACTGGATCGCGTCGGCGAAGGACGTGTGGCGCTGATGGCCTCTGATCACGCTTGGCTGTGGAGTCGCGGTTTTGAGGGCGGTGGCCCCCAGTTGGAGCTACTCCGCAGGCTGGCCCACTGGATGATGAAAGAACCTGAGCTTGAGGAAGAGGCGCTGTGGGCCGAAGCGAATGGCCAGTCGATGCGTATCATCCGCCAGACGCTGGAGGATGAGGTTGGCCCCGTCACCGTCACCCGCCCTAACGGCGACACCTTGGATATCACGCTGAACGAGGTCTCGCCTGGTCGGTTTGAGGCGCAG
Source organism: Ruegeria sp. AP7 (assembly GCF_056539905.1). Lineage (NCBI taxonomy): Bacteria > Pseudomonadati > Pseudomonadota > Alphaproteobacteria > Rhodobacterales > Roseobacteraceae > Ruegeria > Ruegeria sp. AP7. The sequence goes on from NZ_JBQFVT010000008.1 coordinate 97,936, forward strand.
TATTTCGGCCCCGAAATTGGCCTTTACCGTCTGGAAGAGGGTGAGCATTCCGCCGTGATTGGTCTTGGCCCTGCCGCACCCAAGGAATTCGAGCGCACGATCGCAACCGGTGAAATCCTAAGCCCGGTTCTGGCCAGCCTGCGCGGGGGTACGATTCGGGTGGAAGAGGGCCTGCCCTCAATCCGAAACGTCCGTGTGGGCCGACCGGCAGCAGGACGGGGCTGGATTGGGCTGACACCGCGCGACGCCTACGAAACCCGCGATGTTACACAGGCCGGGTTGCTTCCCCCCTGGCTGGTGTTGCTGCTGGCCGGTGGGTTCCTCTTGGCCGGTTGGTTGCGCGAGGGGCGTCGCTAGCGCGGCTTAAGCACTTTTTCATGCTCTCCCGCGATGCTCTGGACAGATTATCGCGGGAAATTTTTACATGAGTCTTGCTGAGAAACTGGCGCGGGAACGGCGCGCGCGATTGGCTGCTGAGCGCCTGTTGCATCTGAAACAGGCCGAGCTCTCTGCCGCCAACCGCAAACTGGGGCGTCATGCCATCGCTCTGACACGTCAGATCGATGAGACTCAGGCCGAGGTTGCGACGGTTCGCGATGAAAACGAAAAGGTCAAATCAGATCTGACCGTAGCCAATGCCAAGATAGAGGTGGCTGAACGTCGCCTTTGGCACTCGATCCAGACCATCCCCGACGGGTTTGCATTTTTCGATGGCAACAACACACTAATCGGTGCCAATGCCGCTTACCTTAGCGTTTTCGATGGGCTGGAAGAGGTCGCGCCGGGGATTACCTATCCGCGTATTCTTGAAATTCTGACCCTTGAGGGGATCGTGGATATCGGCGCGGAAAAGATCGCGGACTGGCAGGCCCGTATGTTCGCACGCTGGGCGCAACCGCACCCCGAACCCGAGGTGATCCAGCTGTGGAACGGCCAATATATCCGGTTGATCGATCAGCGGGGCCACGGCGGCGACGTGCTGAGCCTTGCGCTGAACATCACCGCCTCGGTCCGGCATGAGGCCGAACTGAACGCCGCGCGTGAACGCGCCGAGGCTGCCAACCGCGCCAAATCCGCCTTTCTGGCCAATATGAGCCACGAGATTCGCACTCCGATGAACGGGATCGTCGGCATGACCGAACTGCTGACCGAAACCCCGATGAACGAAGAACAAAGGCTCTATGTCAGCACAATTCGTAATTCAGGCGAGGCGCTGCTGGTCATCATCAACGATGTTCTCGACTATTCAAAGATTGAGGCCGACAAGCTCACGCTGCACCCCGAGCAGTTCGATCTTGAACGCTGTATCCTCGAGGTCGCTATGCTGTTGCAGCCTAGCGTACGCGACAAAGGCCTGACCTTGTTAGTGGATTATGACCTGTTCCTGCCCACGCTTTTTGTAGGTGATCCGGGGCGGATTCGTCAGATTCTGACCAACCTCGTGGGGAACGCGGTGAAGTTTACCGCACAAGGCCATGTATTGATCCGTGTGACAGGCGTACCAGACATGACCACAGAACGCTGCGATATCCACGTGGCCATCGAGGATACGGGCATCGGGATTGAGGCTGACAAGGTCCCGCACATCTTTGGTGAATTCAATCAGGTCGAAGATGCGCAAAACCGCCAGTTCGAAGGCACGGGTCTGGGGCTGGCGATCACCAAGCGTCTGATCTCGATGATGGGCGGTGCCGTTTGGGTCGAAAGCGATGCGGGCAAAGGATCTTGCTTCGGTTTCCGCATATCGTTGCCCACTGCTGAAGGTCCGCAACCTGTTCCACCCGATTTGGCGGGGCAATTGGGGCGTGTTCTGGTGGTCGAAGATATGGCCGTCAACCGTGCCATCCTGACCAAGCAATTAGACCGCCTCGGCTCTCAGGCGCTGACCTGTTCGACGGGGGCCGAGGCGCTGTCTGCAATGGACAAAACCATTGATCTGGTCCTGTGCGATCACGATCTGCCAGACATGGATGGGTTGGAGCTTGCCACCACTCTGCGTGACAAAGGATGGGGTGATCTGCCAATCGTAGTGATGTCGGCCAATCCCGGTGTGATCCACGCCGATCCGGCCCATCGGCTCATTAATGGTGTGTTGCAAAAACCCATCCCGCGCGCCGAGCTGTATTCGCGGCTGATGGCGCTGGGCGCGCCTGTATTCAAGCCGGATCGCAGTGACGACTGCGCCTCTAATCTCGAGACTAATGCACAAGTTCCGCAGGAGCAGAGGCTGATGCGGGTTCTGGCAGCCGAAGACAATCGAACCAATCAGCTGATCCTTCGAAAGATGACCAAGGACCTGAACATCGATTTGAAATTCGTCTCCAACGGGTTGGAGGCGGTCGAAACCTTCACCAGCTTTGATCCGGATCTGATCTTCATGGATATCTCGATGCCGAAGATGGATGGCAAAGATGCGACAGGTGAAATCCGGCGACGCGAGATCGGAACAGATCGCCATGTTCCCATCGTGGCCTTGACGGCCCATGCCATGACAGGGGATGACCAGGGGATACTGGCGGCGGGGCTTGACTATTACCTGACCAAACCGTTGCACAAGAAACTGATCCACAAGATGATACTGGAACATCGGCCTGCTGAGGCTCGTGCGGTCGGTGCAGGCAGTGAAGGCACAGCATAGGATCGATTGATGTCAGATGAGCGCGGTTTTCGCCCCCGAGGATTGGGTGAGATTGCAATTCGCTGCGCCGATATGGCGGCAATGGTGCAATTCTATGAGAAGGTGATCGGGTTGCAGCGGCTGCAAGGCGACCATAACAGCGCCATCACCTTTTTTCGGATCGCCGAAGGGTTCGGCGGGCATACACAGGTGCTGGCCCTGTTTCACCAATCAGTTGGCTCTGAGCGTGGACCAGAGCAGACTGGCGAGACAGTGCCGGTAACAGGGGGCGCTTCGGCCCTGCACCATATCGCGCTGTCGGTGCCCTTTGCCGAGCAGGACGCGGTCATGCGCTGGTACGACCAAATCGGGCAGCCCTATCGGGTTGAGCATTTCGGCTGGATCGGCTGGCGCGGCATCTTCACTCAAGACCCCGAGGGGAACACGGTGGAACTTGTGGCTTACGATCCTTCGATGCTTGATCAGGCCTGATAGGAGCGTACAAACACGGGTTTGTCGTCTTCCGACAGATCGGCCCGGTATTCGTACCCGCCGCTATCAAAATCCAGCAGGCCTTTGGGGTCGGTCAGTCGATGTTGAATGATGTACCGGGCCATCGCACCACGCGCCTTCTTTGCAAAGAAGCTGACGATCTTGGGGGTGCCGTCCTTGTCCTCCATGAATACCGGGGTCACAACGGGCAGCTTCAGCGCTTTCAGGTCGACTGCGCTGAAATATTCCTGGCTGGCGCAGTTCACCAGAACTTTGCTGCCAGCCTCAGCAGCTTGGGCGTTCAGCGCCTTGCTCAGTTGATCGCGCCAGTATTCATAAAGGTTTTTGCCACGTCGGGTTTTCAGTTTGCTGCCCATCTCAAGCCGATAGGCCTGAATGGCATCCAGTGGGCGCAATACACCATAAAGCCCAGATAGGATGCGCAAATGATCTTGTGCCCAGGCCATTTCGTCGGCGTCCAGCGATGCGGCCTCAAGCCCCTGATAGGTATCGCCTGCAAAGGCCAAAGCGGCAGGGCGCGTTGCATCTGCTTCCGGCGCGTCTGAAAATACCCGGTACCTGTCCCGATTCAGGCGGGCCAAGTCGTCGCTCAGGTCCATCAGCTTTTTCAGATCGCCCAAGGTCAGGTTGCGGGCGGTCTTCGACAAGCGGATCGCGTCATCCTGAAAATCGGGTTGGGTGACTTCGACGTTTCGTTCTGCCCAATCCAGCCGCTTGGCCGGGGAAATCACTACCAGCATATCCACCCTCGTTTCTCGCCTGCTCAGGCGTATCTAGCCCGCTTGCTGCAGCACGTCCAGAAACGCCGCGCCAAACCTTTCGTGACGACGGTCGCCCAGAACTTGCTCCATCGCTCGTGGATCATCCGGGCGCAATTGCGCCACCTTGGCCAGTTGCGATGCCGAACAGCTCAGCGGTTTGTCGATCCCGTCGGGGCCCCGCGACAATTGTGATTGAACCTCAAGCAACTGATCGTAGATGTCGCCCTGATCGCGGCCGGCAAGCTTGCGCCGTGCCGGGTGCAGCTCTTCTACCGCGCCGATCAGCACCTCAAGGAAGGTCGCACCATAGCGCTCCAACTTTTTTGCCCCAATGCCGCTGATCCGGGCCATATCGTCCAGATTTGCAGGTCGGGTTTCCGCCATCTCGATCAGGGTGCGATCTGGGAAGATGACGTAGGCCGGAACCCGCGCGGCCTCGGCCAGTGCGCGCCGCTTGGCCTTGAGCGCCGAGAGCAGCGGCGCGTCCTCCTCGGACACCATCGCCTTGACTGCGGGACGACGGGTGGCTTTGCGGATCGTGTCTTTACGTAGGTCAATCTGCGCCTCACCCTTCAGGATTGGTTTGGCGGATTCGGTCATACGCAAGGCACCGTGGCGCTCGGGGTCGGGACGGACCAGATCGTGGCCCATCATCTGCCGAAAGATCGCCTGCCATTGCGGGCGCGACCAGTCTTTGCCGATGCCGTAGGTTGACAGGTTGTCGTGTCGCCGCGCGCGGATTTTGTCGGTCTCATTGGCCAACAGGATGTCGATCAGATGACCCGCGCCGAACCATTCTTCTGTGCGCAGAATAGCGGACAGGGCCATGCGAACCGGCGTGGTGCCATCGAACACTTCAGGAGGACTGTCGCAAAGATCGCATTTGCCGCAAGGTTCGATCTGTTCTCCGAAATATCCCAGCAGGGTCTGGCGGCGGCATTTTAGGGCTTCGGCCAATCCAAGCAACGCATTCAGGCGTGCATGATCCGCCATCCGCCGTTCAGGTGGGGCCAGCCCTTCGTCGATCTGCGCCCGGCGCAGTCGGATATCGTCAGGGCCAAACAACGTAAGGGTTTCGGCAGGACCACCATCGCGCCCGGCACGGCCGATTTCCTGATAGTAAGCTTCGATCGATTTAGGCAGGTCCGCATGAGCAACCCAGCGGATGTCGGGCTTATCGATGCCCATGCCAAACGCGACAGTGGCGACGACGATCAGCCCATCCTCGCGCGCAAAGCGGGTCTCGACGATGCGGCGATCTTCGGCCTCCACCCCGCCGTGATAGTGGCAGGCCGTGTGACCTTCGGCGCGCAGGGCTTGCGCAAGCACTTCGGTCTTGTTGCGGGTGCCGCAATAGACGATGCCGGATTGGGACTTTCGGGCGGCAGCGAAATCGAGGACTTGTTTGCGCGGTCCATCCTTGGCCGCAAAGGCCAGATGGATATTGGGTCTGTCAAACCCGCGCAGGAATTTACGCGGCTCAACACCGTCGAACAGCTTTTCGACGATCTCTTCCTGCGTTTCCGCATCCGCTGTTGCTGTAAAAGCGGCCAGCGGTACATTTAACGTGCGACGCAGCTCTCCGATCCGCAGGTAATCAGGGCGAAAATCATGGCCCCATTGGCTAACACAATGCGCCTCGTCCACGGCAATCAGATTGACGTTGATCCGACGTAGCATTCCCAGTGCAGACCCTGCAGCCAGCCGTTCCGGCGCCATATAAAGCAGCTTGAGCCGACCACCCTCTATAGCATCCCAAACGGCATCAGTTTCCTCAGGTGTATTGCCCGAGGTGAGCGTGCCTGCCTCGACACCGGCCTCTTGCAGCCCACGTACCTGATCGCGCATCAAGGCGATGAGCGGAGATATCACCACAGTTACCCCGTCGCGCAACAGCGCAGGCAATTGAAAACATAGGGATTTCCCGCCGCCGGTGGGCATGATGGCCAGCACGTTTTCGCCCGCGGCCACGGCATCGACAATCTCTTCCTGCCCGGGGCGGAAGTCGTCGAATCCAAAGACGTCTCGCAACAAGGGTGCGGAGTCGAACATGCGCCGGATGGTCCTGTATTAAGGTTTATCTGCTCTTAAGACAGGACCATCACATACTAAGATTCGGTGAACAAGAGGTCAGTAGAAATAGACCGCATTGTTGATCAGGATGATCCGCAGGGCATAGACCCCGATCAGCACGACCAGAGGTGTCAGATCCAGACCGCCCATGTTGGGCAGGATGCGACGGATGGGGCTATAGATCGGTTCTAATATCCGGTTCAGCCCATACCAGATTTGCGCCACCAGTTGCTGGTGTAGGTTAAGAACCTGAAAGTTGATCAGCCAACTCATGATCACATGGGCAAGAATGATGAACCAGACAATGTCTAGGATCAAAAGCAGGATTTGGATCAGCGACAGCATGGGCACTCCGTTCGTCAATTGCCCAGAGACCTAAGCGCGCCTGCGCCAAAGAGCAAGTCTGCAGCAACACAACGCTTGCGAATTACCGCAAAGCCCCCTCTTATGAATTCAACAAGAACAGGGGCAGAAATGGCGGAAATTTCCAAGCGCAAGCGCATCTGGGGCTGGTGGTTTTTCGACTGGGCTTCGCAGCCCTATCACACCTTGCTGGTGACCTTTGTATTTGGCCCCTATTTCGTAAGTGTTGCTGCACAGTATTATCTGACATCAGGTCTGGTGGAGGAGGCTGCCAAGGCGCAGGCGCAGGTTGTCTGGGCGAACGGCATGACCATTATTGGGCTGATCATTGCCTTTGGTGCGCCATTGCTGGGCGCCATGGCAGATGTCTCAGGACGGCGTATCCCTTGGATATTTGGATTTTCGCTGATGTACGCGGTGGGATCCGCGGCGCTTTGGTACACGATGCCTGATGGCTCGAATATGTGGCTGATGATTTCGGCCTTTGGGCTGGGCTTTGTGGGGGCCGAATATGCGCTCATCTTCATCAATTCTCAGCTGCCTGATTTGGGGGATGACAGTGAGGTCGGTGAGATCTCGGGATCAGGTTTTGCGTTTGGCTATTTCGGAGGACTGCTGTCGCTGGCGATTATGCTGGCACTGTTCGTCGAGCAGCCCAATGGCAAAACCCTGATCGGGATAGACCCGATGTTCGGTCTGGATGCGGCAACGCAGGAAGGTACTCGGTTTGTCGGGCCCTTCACAGCCGGGTGGTTCATCCTGTTCATGGTGCCGTATTTTCTTTGGGTCAGGGACGACCCGAATACTGATAAACAAGGCAGCGTGGGCGAAGCCTTGCGGTTGCTGGGAAAATCCGTCGCTGCCTTGCGTCATCGGGTGAGCCTGGCGACATTTCTTGGGTCATCGATGTTTTACCGTGACGCATTGAACGGGCTATATACGTTTGGTGGAACATACGCTGCGCTGGTCCTGGAATGGGATATCGTCAAGATCGGTGTGTTCGGGATCGTCAGCGTACTGGCTTCGGCCATCTTCGCATGGGTCGGCGGTAAGATGGATCGGAAATACGGCCCTAAACCAGTGATACTGGTCGCCATATGGGTTTTGATCTTTGTCTGCCTGACGGTTGTGTCGATGGATCGAACTCAGATCTACGGAATTTCATTGCCCGAAGGCTCTGGCTTGCCGGATATGGTGTTCTTCGGGTGCGGAGTTCTCATCGGCGGTATGGGAGGCATCCTGCAATCGGCCAGCCGATCTATGATGGTGCGCCATACTGATCCCGCCACCCCGGTTGAAAGTTTTGGGCTTTATGGGCTTTCGGGTCGGGCAACGGCCTTTGCAGCGCCGCTTTTGATCGGAATAGCAACGGCAGTGACCGGTAGTGCAAGACTGGGGGTGTCACCGATCATTCTGTTGTTTATTCTAGGACTAGTCCTGATGCGCTGGGTGAAACCGGAAGGGGATCAGAGCAGATGATTTTATTACGTTTTTTAGCCGTCTTAACGGTGATGACACTGGCAGGCACGGCAGGTGCGCAACCGCTGGCCAAGCAATTGTTCGGGGCCCAGAAGGTGGGGTCTCAGCAAAAATCAGCGGCTTTCGGCAGTTATTCGCGCGGGTGCGCTGCAGGGTCGGTGCAATTGCCCGAAACTGGGCCAACATGGCAGGCGATGCGCCTGTCGCGCAATCGCAACTGGGGGCATCCTCAGGCGATAGACTATGTGCAGAACCTCAGCCGTTTTGCCGCCAAACAGCCAGGGTGGAATGGTCTCTATATCGGGGATATCAGCCAACCACGGGGCGGGCCGATGACATCGGGCCATCGTTCGCATCAGTTGGGTCTGGATATCGATATTTGGATGCTGCCGGGTGACAACATGCGCCTTAGCCGTAAAGCGCGTGAGAATCTCTCGTCCATATCCTTACGCCGCGCGAACGGCGCCTATGTGAACGGCAACTGGACCAAGCAGCATCATGCGGTGTTGCGCGAAGCCGCCAAGGACAAGCGCGTTGCCCGGATCTTTGTGTTCCCTGGTGCCAAGGTGCAGATGTGCAATGACGAGAAGGGCAACAAAGCCTATCTGCGCAAGATTCGACCGTGGTGGGGGCATCACTATCATTTTCATGTGCGTCTGAAATGCCCAAGGGGATCGAAAGGCTGCGTCAATCAGGATCCACCTCCCAAGGGCGATGGCTGTGCAGAAGCGGAACAATGGGTCCGCAATATCCTCAATCCGCCTCCACCCGACCCAAATGCGCCTCCACCAAAGAAACGACGAGAATACCGTCTGGCTGACTTGCCCCAGCAATGTACCGCTGTTTTGCAAGCCAACTGATATTAGCGCTGCTGCTAACAGGGCAGGTTTGGGCAGTCGAGCTAAAGCGGGCTTCGTTGCTGGATACTTACGTCTGGCGCAACACTTCTGATTGGTTTGGTGGATTTTCGGCGATTCACATCGCAGAAGGCGGCGAACGTTTGATCGCGATCAGTGACCGGTCAAGGCTGATCACAGCGCGGGTCAATCGGGACGGTGATAAGATCATCGGTATCGAAATTCTCGGGCAATGGCCAATCCTGTCCAGCAACGGGCGCGTCCTGAAGGGACGGGCAGGGGATTCCGAAGGGATTGCGGTTGCCTCGGATGAAAGTATCTACATCTCGTTCGAAGGTGTTCACCGCATCGCACATTATACGGCGCACAACACAAATACACGGGTTCTGCCGCGTCCACGAGAGTTTTTGAATTTGGACCGCAACGGGTCATTCGAGGCGCTGGCGATCGACAATCGGGGACGGCTTTATACACTGACTGAAAAAAGCAGAACCCTTCGCGGGGATATCCCGATCTATCGTTGGGATGGCAGCCGCTGGTCAATGCCCTTTGTTCTGCCCGCGCGCGGAAAGTTCCTACCAGTTGCCGCTGAATTCGGTCCTGACGGGAGGTTTTATGTACTTGAGCGTGCCGTCGCATTCATTGGCTTTCGAACGCGCCTGCGTCGATGGGAGATTGTCAATGATGTCCCTCACTCCGAAGAAGTGTTACTCGAAACCGGCACCGGACTTCACGACAACCTCGAAGGATTGTCGATCTGGCGCGACGGTCAGATGCGTTTGCGCGCTACGATGATCTCGGACGACAACTTTCTGGCGCTGCAACGGACAGAAGTGGTTGAATACCTGTTGCCCGATTGACAGGTCGTTATCAAAGGTCTAAACGCACGGCCTGCCTTGGGATGAACCTGGGGCCAAGTCGCCGCTACCTTGTCAAAACGGGCATCTGAAAATGCAACGCAGCTTTATTCCCGGCATCATTGCCATGGCCGCCATTGTCGTGGCCTCAAACATCCTGGTCCAGTTCCTCATCTTTGATGGGCTGTTGACCTGGGGTGCTTTCACTTATCCGCTGGCCTTCCTGGTCACGGACATCATGAATCGCGTCTATGGTGTAGGTCCAGCCCGCAAGGTCGTGTTTGCCGGTTTTGTCACCGGTATCATATGCTCGCTGATCGGCAGCCAGATCATGCTGCAGGGTGACGGCTTCACCTATGCCGCCGTACCGCTGCGGATTGCCGTCGCCTCGGGCACCGCGTTCCTAATCGCACAACTGACCGATGTCACCGTGTTCAATTCGCTGCGTGGCGGACGCTGGTGGCGCGCACCGCTGGTCTCGACGCTGGTTGGGTCCGCACTGGACACCGCGCTGTTCTTCACCATCGCCTTCTCGGCTTCGGTCACCTTCTTTGGTGCCAATGCTGACGCCGCGATCAGTTGGGCGTGGGAGCCTGTGCCATTCATGCTGTCTGGCCCGATGGCGCCGCTCTGGGTGACACTGGCTTTTGCTGATTGGCTTGTGAAACTGTCACTGGCTTTGATCGCGTTGATTCCGTTCAAAGTGATCGTTGCCCGCTTGACCGCTGCACAGCCCGCGTAAAAAGTTCTTTGAGATTGGCACAAGTTGTGTCACGCTCCTTTCTAACCGCAACAGATAGAAAAGGAGGTGATCCAGTGTCGAGAAAGAGATTGGAGAGAGGTGTCGGAACAACCGGGGGGATCGCCTGTTAAGGCAGCCCTTGGCGGAGCGCTCGCTCCGGCTGGTCGATTGATCTAACCGACCCCACCTCCTGAACTTTCGAAGGGCCGTCCCACCGGGGCGGCCCTTTCTGTTTTTACCTGTGCCTAGTATGGTCTGACCCATGTTGCGCATCAACGACGATATCACCCTCCAAGACTGGGAAATGACGGAAAGCTTTGTGCGGTCTTCTGGTCCGGGTGGGCAGAACGTGAACAAGGTATCGACAGCGGTTGAATTGCGGTTCGAAGCAGCGCGCTCACCCTCCTTGCCCGACCCGGTCAAAAATCGATTGAAACGTATAGCTGGGCGGCGATGGACTAAGGACGGAGCGATTGTCATCCAATGCGAAGAAACCCGTTCCCAGGCCCGCAACCGCGAGATTGCGCGCGCCCGGCTGGGGGAGCTGATTGCCCGCGCCTTGGTCAAACCCAAGCGTAGGATTGTAACGAAACCGACCTATGGCTCGGTCAAGCGTCGATTGGCAGCCAAAAAAGCACGCGGTGATGTCAAGGCGCTACGGGGCAAAGTGTCCGAAGAATGAACTGGCATCTTGGCTCTTGGTTGATAGTCTGACCCGCAACAAGGGCAGGAGGGCAACAACATGAGGCTGGAGGGTAAAACCGCAATCGTGACCGGTGGTGCATCCGGGTTCGGTGCGGGAATTGTGCAAAAGTTCCTTTCTGAAGGTGCCCGCGTTATGATTGCCGATATCAATGGCGATGCCGCCCGCGATATGGCCGCTACATTAGGCCAGGATGCCATTTCTCAGCAAGTTGACGTCTCGGATGTGGACTCCGTTCAGGCCATGGCTGATGTCGTACACAGTGTTTTCGGATCGCTTGATGTTCTGGTGAACAATGCGGGCGTGACTCATATGCCAACGCCACTAGAAGACGTCAGTGAAGCTGACTTCGACCGGGTTTTTGCAGTGAACATGAAATCTGTCTACCTGACGGCGCGCGCTTTTGTGCCGGGCATGAAGGCGCGCGGTATGGGCGCGATCCTGAACGTGGCCTCAACAGCAGGTCTGTCGCCGCGCCCCAATCTGAACTGGTATAACGCGTCCAAAGGTTGGATGATCACGGCAACAAAAACGATGGCGGTGGAACTCGCCCCATCGGGCGTGCGTGTCAATGCGATCTGTCCGGTGGCAGGAGAAACGCCTCTGCTGAAATCCTTCATGGGCGAAGACACACCGGAAATCCGCGCCAAGTTCCTCTCGACCATCCCGCTGGGCCGCTTTTCGACCCCTGAAGACATGGCCAACGCCGCCTGTTTCCTGTGCTCGGACGAGGCCAGCATGATCACAGGCACCGCGCTTGAGGTGGATGGGGGCCGATGCATCTGATCCGCTCTTCATCTGGCCATAAATATCTCCACCGGAGGCAGCGCGCCGCGGCACGCTTTTTTGCCCAACATCAGAGGTTTCGATGACACCCGGCCCCAAAAACCTGATTACCGATGTCCCGGGCCTGAAGGTCGGCAATGCGCAGGACGAGGCGTTGAAATCGGGCACGACTGTATTGACTGCGGATCACCCTTTCACGGCTTCGGTGCATGTCATGGGCGGGGCGCCGGGCACGCGTGAAACCGATCTCTTGGCGGCCGACAAATCCGTTGACCGGGTTGATGCGATTGCGCTTTCCGGTGGATCGGCCTTTGGGCTGGATGCCTGTTCGGGTGTATCCGATGCCTTGCGCGCAGAGGGGCGCGGTTATGTAGCTGGTTCGGCGATCGTCCCGATAGTGCCGGGGGCGATTCTGTTCGATTTGCTTAATGGCGGAGATAAGGACTGGGTCGAAAACCCCTATCGCGCGCTGGGGAATGCCGCATATCTGAACGCCTCACCAGAATTTGAACTGGGGACTGCCGGGGCCGGAACCGGTGCATTGGCGGCAATGCATAAGGGAGGACTGGGCTCGGCCTCGCTAGTAATTGAGGATGGAACAACTGTTGGAGCACTGGTTGCAGCCAACCCGCTGGGCAGTGTGGGTACGCCCGGAGATCGCCATTTTTGGGCGGCACCATTCGAGATCGGTTCCGAGTTTGGCGGGCATGGTCCGGATCCGGCCTCGGATCTTGGCCGCATCCACACCAGCCGCAAGGCGGAGGCTATGAAACCAGCCCAGCCAGATCGGACAAACACAACCATTGCTATCGTTGCAACCGATGCTGCACTGACCAAACCGCAATGCCAGCGAATGGCGGTGGCTGCCCATGATGGCATCGCCCGCGCCATTGTTCCCGCGCACACGCCCGGCGATGGAGATCTTGTATTTGGCCTCAGCACAACTGCCCGTGAAGTTGAGGCCGAAGCAATGGCGATGATCGGCCACGCGGCCTCAATCTGTCTGGCGCGGGCGATTGCGCGCGCGGTCTATTTGGCTTCACCCAGTGCAGGCGATCTTCTGCCCTGCTGGTCTGCCGTACATGACTTAAGTTAAGGACGAACTAGTCTCTGCTGTGACACAGTGCCCTCGCGCGGCAATCTGCGCGTTGACTCTCTGCTGCGCCAAAGGTCCTTTCTGTGCAGCCAATTCGTATCGGAGCAAAAGCTATGAATCGTATCCTTGCCACCGCAATTGCTGGTCTGCTGGCCCTTCCCGCCTATGCTGAAGGTGACGCCGAAGCTGGCAAGAAAGCCTTTAACAAATGCAAATCCTGTCACCTGATCGCTGATCCCGCCGGTGAAGTGATCGTCAAAGGCGGAAAGACCGGACCGAACCTCTATGGTGTTGCGGGTCGTACCGCCGGCACTGTCGAAGGGTTCAAATACGGCGACAGCATTGTCGAAGCGGGTGAAAACGGCTTGGTCTGGGATGAAGAGACTTTTGTTTCTTACGCCCAGGACCCCAAAGCGTTTCTTAAAGACTATCTGGGTGAAACCTCGGCCAAGTCAAAAATGACCTTTAAACTGAAAAAGGGCGCTGAAGACGTTTACGCTTATATCGTGAGCGTTTCGGGCGAATAACCAGGTTCGTCTAGTTCATGTATAAAAGTGCAAAAGGCCGCAGCCCCTGCGGCCTTTCGTGCGGTTGAATGATGCCTCCATCGGCGTCACTTTGGATAAAAACCGGTATGACTTTGAGCACCGGGATTCGCCAACAGGAGACGACAGATGGGAATCATGATCCCGGCCTGGGTTGAAGGCGAACTGACCCCCGTTGACAAGCTTGAGGCACACGAAAAAGGCCTCAAGCACAAGGCGGTATCTGTCTTCGTTGTGCGCGGGACCGAGATTTTGCTGCAGCGCAGGGCGATGGGCAAATATCACACGCCGGGTCTTTGGGCGAATACCTGCTGCACACATCCAGATTGGGAAGAAAGCGCCTCGCATTGCGCGGTACGTCGTCTGCGCGAGGAGCTGGGCATTACCGGGCTATATCCTGAATATCGCCACAAGCTTGAATATCACGCCGACGTTGGCAATGGCATGGTTGAGAACGAGGTGGTCGATGTCTTTCTGGCGCACGTGCGTGGACCATTGAAAATCGAGCCTAATCCTGACGAAGTGATGGATATTCGTTGGGTCGACTATCACGATCTGCTGGCTGAGGTGAAACGGCACCCGAACCGCTTTACGCCATGGCTCAAGATTTATCTGCACAACCACGCGGATACGATCTTTGGGCCTGACTTGATTATCTCAGCCAAATCGTAACCCTGTCTTGCAAGGCGCTCGCAAGCGGAATACATCAACGCGTCATGGCCAAGCAAAAGCAGAAAACTGACCCGAATTACAAAGTGATTGCCGAAAACCGGCGTGCACGATTCGATTACGCGATCGAAGACGATATCGAGTGCGGCATCGTACTGGAAGGGTCCGAGGTCAAATCTCTGCGCGCAGGCGGGTCGAACATTGCTGAAAGCTATGCGTCGGTTGATGACGGAGAGTTGTGGCTGATAAACAGCTATATTGCGCCATACGAGCAGGCCAAGGTTTTCAAGCACGAAGAGCGCCGCCGCCGTAAGCTGCTGGTGTCGCGCAAAGAGTTGGCAAACCTGTGGAACGCGACTCAGCGCAAGGGTATGACGCTGGTGCCGTTGGTGCTGTACTTCAACCACAAAGGCCGGGCGAAGCTGAAGATCGGCATCGCCAAGGGTAAGAAACTGCACGACAAGCGCGAAACACAGGCCAAGCGCGACTGGTCACGCCAGAAACAGCGTCTGATGAAGGACCACAGCTAGAACGCCATGGTCGCCTGAACGGCTCGCTGCCAGCGCGCATAGGCCGCGTCTCGGTCGGCCTCGGCCTTCTGGGGTTCAAACCGACAGTCAAGATCCCAGGTTTCGGCGAATCCTGCCTGATCCGGGTAGACACCTGCTTTCATTCCCGCCAGCCAGGCGGCACCCAGCGCGGTGGTTTCCTGCATCACCGGGCGGTCAACGGGCGCGCCCAGAATGTCCGAAAGCCCCTGCATGGCCCAGTCCGATGCGCTCATTCCGCCATCGACGCGCAGGATCACGTCAGCCTCGGCCCCCCAATCGCCCTGCATTGCGTGCCATAGGTCGCGGGTTTGGAACGCGATGCTTTCCAACGTGGCGCGCGTGATTTCGGCGCGGCCGGAATTGCGGGTCAGGCCAAAGATTGCACCGCGGCAATCGGGTTTCCAATAGGGCGCACCGAGCCCGGTAAAGGCAGGCACAAGGACAACATGTTGGTTTGGATCAGCTTGCGCGGCCAGTTCACCGCTTTGCGGTGCGGCTTCGATGATTTGCAACGCATCGCGCAGCCATTGCACTGCCGCACCGGCGATGAAGATCGAGCCCTCAAGCGCATAAGTTTTCTGCCCGTCCAGCTGATAGGCAATGGTGGTCAGCAGGCGGTTCTTCGATTCAACCGGCTGCGCACCGGTATTGAGCAGCGCGAAACATCCCGTGCCGTAGGTGGATTTCATCATGCCCGGCTGGAAACAGGCCTGCCCGATGGTGGCAGCCTGTTGATCCCCTGCCACGCCGAGAATCGGGATTTCACTGCCAAACAGGGATGTTGATCCGAAATCTGCGGCACAATCTCGCACATCGGGCAACAAGGCCTGGGGGATGTCCAGCAAGTCACAAATCTCGCTGCTCCATTCCCCCTTGTGAATGTCGAACAGCAATGTACGAGCGGCGTTGGTGGCGTCGGTGGCGTGCATGCGCCCTTCGGTCAGTCGCCAGATCAGGAAGGTGTCGATTGTGCCGAACAGCAGCGCTCCCGCGGCGGCACGGTCGCGCGCGCCTGGCACGGTATCCAGAAGCCATTTGACCTTTGTGCCCGAGAAATAAGGGTCCAGCAGCAGCCCCGTCTGGGCGGTCACGTCATCTTCGCACCCCGCTTTGCGAAGACGTTCGCAAATTTCAGCAGTGCGCCGGTCTTGCCAGACAATCGCGTTGTGAATCGGGGCACCGGTGGCGCGATCCCAGATAACTGTGGTTTCGCGTTGATTGGTGATCCCAATTCCGGCGATCTGGCTGGCGGCAACACCCGTGGTTTCCAACACCTCCCGGCAAACGGTCAGGACGCTGTCCCAGATTTCTTCGGCATCATGTTCGACCCAGCCTTCCTGCGGGAAATGCTGCGTAAACTCGTGCTGCGCAGTGCCGACGCGCTGCATTTGCGCGTCAAACAGGATCGCACGAGACGATGTGGTGCCCTGATCGATTGCCAGAATATAGGTCATGACTGCGCCCCTCCCGCATTGGTTTTGCGGGACTTTAGCGCAAACAATGCCAAACGTGCCAGAGGGGAAATCAGACCTTTGACACCGGCAGATTATCGATCAGCCGCACGCCTTCAAGCATGGTCGCCGCGAACAAGCGCGCCGGGCGGTCGGCGTGGGCTAGCGGGTCCAGCGTATCGGCACAGCGGAGTTGGAGATATTCCACCTCAGCGAAACCGGCGGCCAGCAATTCAGCCTGGGCTTGCGTCACCAGCGAGTTGAACGCCTCACCATTCTCCAGAGCCTGAACAAGTGCGCGCATGATGCGATGTTTTTTAGCCGCAATTACCAACCCCCGATCTGACAGTCTCTGGTTGCGCGAAGACATGGCAAGACCCGAGGGCTCTCGTACCGTCGGGCAACCAATCACCTTGATCGGAATATCCAGATCGCGGGCCATCCGTCGGACGATCATAAGCTGCTGATAGTCTTTTTCCCCAAAATAGGCTCGATCCGCCTGCATTTGCAGGAACAGTTTGGCGACAACGGTCGCCACGCCATCGAAATGACCCGGGCGGAATTCACCCTCCATTGTGTCAGTCAGGCCCGAGACCGAGACTGTGGTGGCGAATCCCTCGGGATAGATCTCCTGAGGGTCGGGTACGTAAATCGCATCAACGTCATAAGGGGCCAGCTTTTTCGCGTCTTCCTGTTCGGTGCGTGGATAGTTGGCAAGGTCTTCTGGGTTGTTGAACTGTTTGGGGTTCACAAAGATTGTCGCGACCACCCGGTCGCAATCCGCCTTGGCGGCTTCGGCCAGTGACAGATGTCCTTGATGCAGCGCGCCCATAGTCGGGACGACTCCGATCACCTCGCCCTTTTGGCGCCATTCACGGGTCAGTGCACGCAAATCCGCCAACCGACGCAGAATAGGCGCGGTCATGACTTGGACCCTTTTGAAGGGGTCTGATCTGCAAAGACATGTTCGTCTGCCGGAAAGCTGCGGGCACGAACCTCGGCTGCGTATTCTGCAATTGCTGCTTCGGCCAGCGGGCCAAGATCGGCATAGCGTTTGACGAATTTTGGTTTGAAAGCAGTGAAAAAGCCCAGCATGTCGTCTACCACCAGAATTTGCCCATCACACCCGGCCGAAGCACCAATGCCGATGGTGGGGATCGCAATCTGGGACGTGATCCGGTCAGCCAAGCTTTGCGGAACCTTCTCTAACACGACGGAAAACGCACCGGCCTCGGCAACGGCACGGGCGTCGGCCAGTACGGCATCGGCCTGTTTGTCGCGCCCCTGTACCTTGTAGCCGCCCAGCGTGTTGATTGATTGCGGTGTCAAACCGATATGCGCCATCACCGGGATGCCGCGTTTGACGAGAAACCGAATGGTTTCGACCATCTCCACGCCGCCTTCCAGCTTGACCGCGCCTGCACCGGTTTCGGACATTAAGCGGGCCGCGTTGCGGAAGGCCTGCGCCGGGTCGTGTTCGTAACTGGCGAAAGGCATGTCGATCACCATCATGGCTCTGTCCAGCCCGCGGGCGACGGCCTGGCCGTGCATGATCATCATGTCCATCGTCACCCCGAGGGTCGAGGTCAGCCCGTGCAGTACCATTCCGACGCTGTCACCGACCAGAACAAAGTCACAATGCGCATCCATCAACCGCGCCATCGGCGTCGTGTAGGCAGTCAGCGAGACCAGAGGTTCAGTGCCTTTCCGGGCACGGATATCCTCAGCGTTCGGGGCTTTCTTGTGGGCGGTGGCGCTCATGATCACTCCTCGCAGGGTTCATGTTGCAGTGCGGCATAGCAGATGCGGCAGATGCAAAGAAACCCCGGTTGCGCCAACAATCCCTTGATTGACCCGGGGTTTCTGGCAGGATCGGTCTCAGAACGATCCGTAGTCAGCGGAATAGTCGTATAATGTGGGGAGAGATTTTCATGACAAAGCAGCGCTTTCGCTCATTCGCGTCGGCCTTGGCCCTAGGTGCCAGCCTGTTTGCCACGCAGGCTCTGGCTAAATCCGACATCACCATCGCCATGCAGCTAGAGCCGCCGCATCTGGACCCAACCAGCGCCGCCGCTCAGGCAATCGATTCGGTTGTCTACACCAACATCTTCGAAGGTCTGACCCGCTTTATGGGCGATGGATCGGTTGTTCCCGGGTTGGCTGAAAGTTGGGAGATTTCGGATGATGGCACGGTCTACACATTCAAACTGCGCGATGGCGTGACTTTTCATGACGGCACCACGATGGATGCCGAGGACGTCAAATTCAGCCTCGACCGGGCGACTGCGGAAGACAGCGCCAATGCACAAAAGGCTCTGTTCGCTGGGATTGAGACTGTCGAAGTTGTAGATCCTCTGACCGTTCAGGTGACGTTGAAGGAACCGAACGGTAATTTCCTCTTCAACCTTGCCTGGGGTGACGCGGTCATCGTTGCTCCGGAAAGTATCGAGAATATTAAGACCAACCCGGTTGGCACGGGTGCGTTCACCTTTGCCGATTGGGTGCAAGGGGACAGCATCACCCTGAATCGAAATCCCGACTATTGGGGCGATCAGCCCGCGTTAGAGACTGCAACGTTCAAATTTATTTCGGACCCGACCGCCGCCTTCGCCGCCATGATGGCCGAGGATGTGGACGTGTTCGACAATTTCCCTGCGCCCGAGAACCTGCCTCAGTTCGAGGCCGATCCGCGCTTTCAGGTCCTTGTCGGTTCGACTGAGGGTGAGACAATCTTATCGACCAACAACAAACAAGAACCCTTTGACGACATACTCGTGCGGCAGGCCCTAGCCCATGCCATCGACCGGCAAGCCATCATCGACGGCGCGATGTTCGGTTATGGCACGCCCATCGGCACCCATTTCGCGCCGCACAACCCGGCTTATGTTGATCTGACTGGTAATTCGGCCTACGACCCTGAGAAAGCTAAGGCCCTTCTCGCCGAGGCCGGATATCCCGACGGGTTCGAGACTACGCTGCATCTGCCACCGCCCTCTTACGCTCGGCGCGGGGGTGAGATCATCGCTGCTCAGCTGGCCGAGATTGGCATCAAAGCCGAGATCATCAATGTGGAATGGGCGCAATGGCTGGAAAGCGTGTTCAAAGGCAAGGAGTTCGGCCTGACCATCGTCAGCCACACCGAGCCGATGGATATCGGTATCTATGCGCGTCCTGACTATTATTTCCAATATGACAGCACCGATTTTCAGGCTTTGATGGACACGCTGAATTCCACCACCGACCCTGATGAACGCGCTCGTCTGTTGGGGGAGGCGCAGCGCCTGATCGCAACCGATTACGTCAACGGGTATCTGTTTCAGCTTGCCAAGCTCGGGGTTGCCAAGGCGGGTGTTCAGGGTCTGTGGGAAAACGCGCCCACCGCAGCGATCGACCTGACTGCCATCAGCTGGGACGAATAGACCCTAGGGAGGTCCGTGCATGGTCAAGTCAATCTTCGTCGCTCTTACCCTCGCGGCGCAGATCGCTATTACACCTGTTGCTCGGGCCGACTCATCGCTTGGCCAGGCGGTTGAGTTGTGGCTGCAAGGCGACGATGAGCAGGCCCTGCCCATGTTGGCAGAGCTTGCCGCTGAAGGTGACGTAGAAGCGCGCCTGTTACTGGGTCGGATCGAAACATCGGATCTGGGGCCGTCGCCATATCGTCAATCGCTGGGACCCAAACAGTCGCGAAAGCTTTTTCGCCAGAAAGATTGGTCGGCCTTTGGGCAGTCGTGGTTAACGGTCGAGGCACGCGCTGGAAACGAGTTGGCGCAAATCTTACTCCAGGCCAAGCATCCGAACCCCGATCTTGACCTGATCGCAAAACTCAACGCGCTTGGTGAGCATCAGGCCACGGATTATCCAACGCGCATCGTGGCTTTGTATGGTAACGCCAGCATGCGTGAGACGCTGCAGGCCAACGATCAAGTCATGCAGGCCTTGAAACCCTACTTGGCCTATCTGTCCCAAACTCCAGAACCACGCGGAGACGGGCTTGCGGCGTTGCGTCATATTCAATCTGATCCGGTCGACGCAAGCTCGGACCAGGCGCTGGGTATGGCGGGTCTGCTGGCGCTTGGGTTAGGGTACGGCGATATCTCACCGGACAACCCGTGGCGTCAATCGGTAGAGAACTGGCTGATGTCTTCTGAAGCAACACACCCCATTGCGCAACTTTGCAATCAGCAATGTGCCGATGACGCACCGGCCTGCGCTTTTGCGTTTTTGGCGCTGACGGGCGGGTACTTCGAGGTCATCCGTATCGACAGCCCGCTTGAAACGGTGATCCCGCAAAATGAATTTCTGGATAGCCCACGCGCCCGGTTGATGGTCCTGCGCCGCGCCGCGCTGGCTCGTACTGAAACCAATCTTGAATGGCTGTCAGAGACTGAGCCTGCCGCCAATCTCTCGGCCTGTGCGATCAAACTGGTCAACGACGAGCGACAGGCCTACGAGTAGGTGCTGGACCCGCGCAATCCAGACACTTAACCTGTTACCAATGCTACGTTATGCCCTCAAACGCCTGCTGTCGCTGATCCTGAGTCTGGCCGTCGCCTCGGTTGTCATCTTCGCGGTGATCGAGATTGCGCCCGGTGATCCGGCGTCGTTCATGCTGGGTGTGAACGCGCAGGCAGACACTTTGGCCGCCCTGCGGGCTGAATTGGGTCTCGATGTCTCCAAAGTCGAACGGTATTTCAACTGGGTCGGCGGGATGCTGGTTGGGGATTTCGGCACATCCTACACTTATCGCACGCCGGTGTCGCAGATGATTACGGATCGACTATGGGTGTCGTTGCCGCTGGCGTTGTACGCACTGACCCTGTCCACGCTTATTGCGTTTCCCGCTGGTATCTATGCAGCGGCACGGCGTGGCAAACCGGGTGACTTGGCTGTAATGGGCGCAACGCAACTCGGGATAGCAGTGCCGAACTTCTGGTTTGCAATGATGCTGGTGCTGATATTTGCGATCAATCTGCGCTGGTTCAATGCCGGCGGGTTCGCGGGTTGGGAAAACGGCGTCTGGACCGGCCTGCATTCTCTGACCCTGCCTGCGATCGCCCTAGCCCTGCCACAGGCGGCTATTCTTGCGCGGGTTATGCGATCAGCATTGCTGGACATTCTGGCCGAGGATTTTATGCGTACTGCCCGCGCCAAGGGCCTATCACGCCGTCAGGCACTGTGGCGACACGGGGTGCGGAATGCTCTGATTCCTGTGCTGACGATCATCGGGCTCCAATTTTCCTTCCTGCTGGCA
Source organism: Ruegeria sp. AP7 (assembly GCF_056539905.1). Lineage (NCBI taxonomy): Bacteria > Pseudomonadati > Pseudomonadota > Alphaproteobacteria > Rhodobacterales > Roseobacteraceae > Ruegeria > Ruegeria sp. AP7. Next base: position 119,253 of record NZ_JBQFVT010000008.1, read on the forward strand.
GGCTCAATCATCATCGAACAGGTTTTCTATCTGCCAGGCCTCGGACGGCTGGTGTTTCAAGCGATTTCTGCACGTGACCTGATCGTAGTGGAATCGGTCGTCATGTTGCTGGTCTTCGCCGTCATCATGGTGAACTTTTGGGTCGATTTGGCCTATGCCGCCGTCGATCCAAGACTGAGGAGCAGGACATGAGCCGCAACCTGATCCTTGGTGCCGCACTGTCCTCGCTGGTGCTTCTGGCAGCGCTCGTATCGTTTGTCTGGACGCCATATGACCATGCCGCGCTCAATATTCCGGCCAAGCTGCAACCGCCAAACGCGCAACACTGGTTCGGCACCGATCATTTCGGGCGCGACATGTTCTCTATGATCATGGTCGGCGCTCGTACCTCGATTGCGGTAGCGTTGGTGGCCGTCGGGATCGGCATGGCGCTGGGCGTCCCCTTGGGCCTTACCGCTGCCGCGCGCAAAGGGTCGTGGCTGGACGAAGTCATCATGCGCGGCAACGATCTGGTCTTTGCATTCCCCTCTCTTGTCATCGCCATTCTGATCACCGCTGTCTTTGGTGCCGGGGCCATTAACGCGATCATCGCCATCGGTATCTTCAACATCCCTGTCTTTGCGCGCATCACCCGAGGTGCGGCCCTGTCGCTGTGGGAGCGCGAGTTCATCCTCGCCGCCCGCGTGTCAGGCAAAGGGGCGGCACGCATATCGGCTGAACACATCCTGCCCAATGTCGCCAATCTGCTGATCGTTCAGGGAACGATTCAATTCTCTCTGGGTATTCTGGCCGAGGCCGGGCTGTCTTATGTCGGACTAGGCGCGCAAGCGCCCACACCAAGCTGGGGCAGAATGCTGGCCGACGCGCAGACTATGGTCAGTTTTGCCCCGCATTTGGCTCTGATTCCGGGTTTGGCGATCATCGTGACGGTTCTAGGTCTGAACCTTCTGGGTGATGGCTTGCGCGACTGGTTGGACCCTCGGATACGGGTGGCCCGCGCATGAGCTTACTTGAGATCAAGGACCTTTCGCTAACCATTCACGGCACTCAAATCCTGAAACGGATCAACCTATCACTTGCGCCGGGGAGGATTGTGGCTGTGACGGGCGAGAGCGGTTCAGGCAAGTCTATTACCGCCCTTGCCGTGATGCAGTTGCTACCCAACGGGGCTGATGCGGAAGGGGTGCTGCAGCTTGACGGTCAGAACCTGCTGAATCAGTCAGAAGCAGAGATGTGCGCCCTGCGGGGTGCCGCGATCGGAATGGTTTTCCAAGAGCCGATGACTGCCTTGAACCCGGTGAAGACAATTGGCGATCAGGTGATGGAGACCATCCTGATCCACAAGGCCATGCCCCCCGCCCAGGCGCGCGCACGGGCCGAAGAGGTTTTGGCGCGGGTCGGATTGCCCACCGACCGGTTCCCTATGACACGCTTTCCGCACGAGCTGTCGGGTGGACAGCGTCAGCGTGTGGTGATCGCCATGGCGATTGCGTTGCGCCCCCGGCTACTGATCGCAGATGAGCCGACAACGGCGCTGGACGTGACGACGCAGGCACAAATCCTCGACTTGCTCAAAGGGCTGGTGACGGAATACGGCATGGGTCTGCTGATGATCACCCATGATTTGGCAGTGGTTGCTGGCATGGCGGATCAGATCGTGGTTATGCGGCATGGCGAGGTGGTTGAAACCGGCGCAACCGAACATCTGCTACGCCATATGCAACACCCCTATACCCGCACGCTGTTCGAGGCTTCGGGGCATCAGGTCAACCTGCCGGTAGCCCCAGAGCCAAGGCCATTGCTGGAAGTCGACAATGTGGTTCGGGACTACCGCCTGCCCAGAAAGCGCTTGTTCGAAGCACCTGGCCATCACCGGGCCGTCGATCAGGTTAGCTTTACGCTGAACCGAGGGGAACGATTGGGGTTGGTTGGTGAGTCCGGCTGTGGAAAATCGACCCTAACACGGGCGATATTGGGTCTCGAAGAGGTACAACAAGGCCGAATATCTCTGGATGGTCAGCCTGTATTTACAGGCCATAAACCCAATCTTGCAGTACGTCGCAAAATGCAGGTGGTGTTTCAGGACCCCTACGGCAGTTTCAATCCGCGCCACAGGGTTACGCGTCTGATCACCGAGCCGTTTCACCTACTCGAAACCCCGCCAACCGGGTCCGAACGGCAGGATCGCATCGCCGAAATGCTTACTGCGGTTGGCCTCAGTCCGGATGACTCAAGCAGGTATATCCACGAGTTTTCGGGCGGGCAACGCCAACGGATCGCCATCGCCCGTGCGCTGATCATCCAGCCCGAGTTGATCCTGTTCGATGAGGCTGTCTCGGCCCTCGATGTCTCGGTACGCGCCCAGATCCTCGATCTTTTGGTCGAGCTTTGTGAGACCTACGATCTGACATATCTGTTTATCAGCCACGATCTGAGTGTGGTTCGTACGATCACCGACCGCGTGCTCGTGATGCAGGCCGGCAAGATTGTCGAGCAGGGTGAAACCGAGCAGGTATTTACCAGGCCACAGCACCCTTACACGCGAACGCTAATCGATGCAGCGCCCAGTCTGCCAGAGATCGGACAGGGGGCTGCGTGATCCATAAGTGCCTTATTAGAGCCTACTTTAGGAGTTTTTGATGTCTAACCCCCTCTGGTTCGATCCCAGCCTGTGTCTGATTGGTGGTGAATGGAAAACACCTGTGTCAGGGCAATGCTTGACGCTTGTTAATCCCTCGGACGGCTCTGAAATCTGCCAGATCGCAAGGGGTAACGAACGCGATATAGATGCTGCGGTGCAGGCCGCCCGTTCTGCGCGCGATGAGGAATGGGGTCGCATGACCGCGCTGGAAAGGGGGCGTGTTCTCACCCGGTTGGGGCAACTGGTTCTGGGACGGGTGGATGATCTGGCACAGCTTGAGGCGATGGATGTCGGCAAACCGCTGACCCAGGCACGGGCGGATGCCGTTGCCTTGGCGCGGTATTGCGAGTTTTACGGCGGTGCTGCGGATAAAGTGATGGGCGAGACCATTCCCTACCTTGATGGCTACACCGTTTACACGCTGCGCGAACCGCATGGTGTGACCGGCCATATCGTGCCGTGGAACTATCCGATGCAGATCATTGGCCGCTCGGTCGGGGCGGCGCTGGCGATGGGCAACGCGTGCGTTCTGAAACCGGCGGAAGAAGCCTGCCTGACCGCATTGGCCTTCGCTCATCTGGCTATTCAAGCGGGCTTGCCACCCGGAGCCTTGAATGCGGTGCCCGGACTGGGAGCCCAAGCAGGCGCGGCGCTATCGGCACACCCAGATGTCGATCATATCTCCTTCACCGGTTCGGTCGCGACGGGAGCACTTGTGCAGCAAGCGGCTGGTCGAAATGTTGTCCCGGTGACGCTGGAATTGGGCGGCAAGTCGCCGCAACTGGTCTTCGATGATGCCGATCTGGATGCCGCGCTGCCGTTTCTGGTGAATGCGGGCATTCAGAATGCGGGCCAAACCTGCTCGGCCTCATCTCGCATTTTGGTTCAGCGGGGCGTTTATGAGCAGGTCAAGTCTCGCATGGCCGACGCATATAGCGAGCTATCCGTGGGACCGGCGATGAACGATCCGCGCGTCGGGCCGTTGATCTCGGAACGGCAAAAACAGATCGTAAACGGTTTTCTTGAGAAGGGCGCGGATTTGACCATCGCCGGACAGGGGCAAATCGTGGAAAACGCCCCAGAAAATGGGGCTTATGTCCTGCCCACACTCTTTGCTGACGTCCCTCCTGACCATGTGCTTGCGCGGGATGAAATATTTGGCCCGGTTCAGGTTTTGATACCGTTTGAAACCGAGGAAGAGGCTCTAAGCATAGCGAATAGCACCGACTATGGCCTTGTCGCCAGCGTCTGGACGCGGGATGGGGCACGCCAGATGCGACTGGCCAAGGGGCTGCAGTCGGGGCAAGTCTTCATCAACAACTATGGTGCGGGCGGCGGTGTTGAGTTGCCTTTTGGAGGTGTTGGTAAATCCGGCCACGGCCGCGAAAAAGGCTTCGAAGCGCTGTACGGGTTCTCACAGCTTAAGACGGTCGCTGCCTATCACGGCTAAACGATCACCTCGATCGCTTTCTGCGCTCCGACGCCAAAAACCCGCTTGTACCGCTCAATCTGATCTGTTGGCCCCATTGCCTTTTCCGGGTTGTCAGACAGCTTCACGGTTGGTTTGCCATTGGCGGACACTGCCTTACAGACCAACGAGAAGGGGGCCAGCGCGTCATTTGGAACAAGCCCGCGAAAATCGTTGGTCAGCAGAGTGCCCCAGCCAAACGATACGTTAGTCTGATCAGCAAACTGGGCGTGCAGCTCGCGAATTTTGTCCACGTCCAATCCGTCCGAGAAGATAATGCGTTTCTGAGTGGGGTCTTCACCTCGAGATTTCCACCAATCAATTGCAATTTCGGCCCCGGTTGCAGGATCGCCGCTGTCGATACGTATTCCTGTCCAGCCTGCCAGCCAGTCGGGCGCGCGGTCTAAAAACCCTTTGGTGCCATAGGTATCAGGTAGAATAATACGCAGATTACCGTCATGTTCTTCATGCCAGTCGCTAAGCACATCATATGGCGCTTGGGCGAGCGCAGCGTCATCTTCAGCCAGAGCCGAATAGACCATGGGTAATTCATGTGCATTGGTGCCGATAGCCTCTACTTCGCGGCGCATCGCAATCAGGCAGTTGGACGTACCGGTGAAAGATGGTCCCAAACCTTCGATCATCGCCTGCACGCACCAGTCCTGCCACAGAAACGAATGCCGCCGTCGTGTGCCGAAATCCGCAATCCCCAGCCCCTCAATGTTGCGAAGCTGGGCGATTTTTTCCCAAACGCGTGTCATTGCGCGGGCATACAGCACCTGAAGCTCGAACCGGCGCATCCCGTTTAGAACTGCGCGCGAGCGGAGCTCCATCAGCACAGCCAATGCTGGGATTTCCCACAACATGACCTCGTGCCACTTGCCTTCGAAGGTCAGTTCATACTGATCGCCTTTGCGTTCCAGATGATAAGGCGGCAGACGCAGATTTTCGAACCACTCCATGAAATCAGGACGGAACATCTGGCGTTTGCCATAGAACGTATTGCCGCGCAGCCAGGTGCTTTCGCCCCGGCTGAGACTGAGGGAGCGGATATGATCCAGCTGTTCACGCAACTCACCTTCATCGATCAATTTGGCCAATGGAACGTGATTCGACCGGTTAATGAGCGAAAAAACCACGTCTGTTTGGGGCTTATTTCGAAACACTGACTGGCACATCAGCAGTTTGTAGAAGTCTGTGTCTATTAATGACCGCACAATTGGGTCAATCTTCCATTTGTGATTGTAGACCCGCGTCGCGATGTCGACCATGGGGACCTCCTGCGATTTCCGTTGTTAGATCAATCAGCGCGCTGATTGGCAAGAGTCGCTGGATTGGTAACAATGCCCATGACAAGTCACATTGCGGGCATATTATGAGTGTCCTTCACGCTTTAGTGAGGGGGTGGGGATGGTTGAGAGGTTGAATTTGGTGAATGAGTCTCGAGTACGACTTTGACATAGTGGCGATTGCTCCGGATGAGGTTGATCCGGAACATGGACACACAGCGGTAACAGGGCGACCCCCGGTGCGCGCGCAGTTCAGGAATATCAAGACTGCAGATGCCTTGCGGGCAGCTTCGCCTAAAATACGTCGCATATTTCTGGAATCTGGCTTCAGTCTGGATACGGTGAGTGACAATCGGTCCACCGGATATTACCGGCCCGAGGATTCCGAGAATCGCGTCGTAATTCTGAAACGGCTTTTTGCAAACATTCGGAACATGGGTGTTCAGGGCGAATATTGCGGCGAGTTTGATTTTCATCACTTCCTGGCGCACATCAGGGCAGCTAAGCCCGGTCATGTTCTCCGCCCGGCACCTGCGCGACCTGTACAATCCCAAAGCCCCGAGCCGGTACGTCCGGAACGGCGCACCCTGGTTGGGCGATTGGGATTTGCGTTGGGGCTTGCTGTGATTTTGTTTGTGTTGCTGAAGCTCCTGGCGGAGTACGGCGCAGCGAATTGATCGTTAGGCCAATTTGACACCCGCTTCGCGCATTGATTTCTCGGCGGATGATAATGATCCATCCATATCTATCGCACGGCACAGACCGGTTCTGATAGTAACGTCAAATCCAAGACGTGCCGCATCTACCGCCGAATAATGGACGCAGAAATCTGTCGCCAGTCCAACCATCGTCAACTGTCCGATCCCGCGCGTCTCAAGATAGCCTTTCAGACCAGTCGGAGTGGAATGATCATTTTCGAAGAATGCCGAATAACTGTCGATGTCGCGGCGAAAGCCTTTTCGGATGATCAGGTCGCCATCGGTACGCAGGTCCGGGTGAAAGGCCGCGCCATCCGAGCCTTGAACGCAGTGATCAGGCCACAGGACTTGAGCGCCGTAGGGCATCTGGATCATTTCGAACGGGGATTTGTCGTCATGTGAGCTGGCGAAAGACGAATGCCCCGCCGGATGCCAATCCTGAGTCAGGATCACCGCGTCGAAATCGCCCATGATCGCGTTGATCGGAGCGACGATTTCATCGCCACCCGCAACGGCGAGTGCGCCTCCCGGGCAGAAATCATTCTGAACATCGATGACGAGCAGCGCTTGGGACATGTTGGTCTCCTTCAGTTACATAATCGGTATGGCGCGCAGCGTGGATCGTCAATGCTGTCTCTTGTGTGTTTTCATCAGGCGCATTAGATCGCGGACATGTACACAATCGCTGCCCTATACCATTTCACACGCTTCCCTGATCCTGATGCATTGCGCCCTGCCTTGCACGAGCTTTGCCGCGCGCAATCGGTGAAAGGAACCCTGTTGCTGGCGCACGAGGGGATCAACGGCACCATAGCCGGCCCTCGCGCTGGGATTGATGCGGTGCTGGCGCATATCCGCGCGCTTCCGGGTTGCAACAATCTGGTATGGAAAGAGGCAACCTCAGACCACCCACCCTTTGGTAAATTGAAGGTGCGTCTGAAAAAAGAGATCGTGACGATGGGGCAGCCCGATGTCGACCCGCGTGCCAGTGTCGGAAACTATGTCGAGCCCGAGGACTGGAACGATCTGATCCGCTCGGACGATGTGGTGGTGATCGATACGCGCAATGATTACGAAGTTGCAATCGGCACGTTTGAAGGCGCAATAGATCCAAACACGGCAAGTTTCCGCGATTTCCCAGCATGGTGGGAAGAAAACAAAGAGCGATTTCACAACAAGCGTGTCGCCATGTTCTGCACCGGCGGAATTCGATGTGAGAAGTCCACTAATTATCTGCTGGGGCAGGGCGTCGAGGATGTCTACCACCTGAAAGGTGGCATCCTGCGCTATCTCGAGGAGATGCCACGCGAAGACAGCACGTGGCAGGGTGAGTGTTTTGTCTTCGACAATCGCGTTTCAGTTGGTCATGGGCTGGTCGAAGGCCCACACAAGCTTTGCCATGGCTGCCGCCGCCCAATCCTGCCTGAAGATGTAAAGCGCCCTGAATACGAACATGGTGTATCTTGCCATCTATGTGTTGATGAGACGTCCGAACAGGACAAGGCACGGTTTCGCGAGCGGCAGAGACAAATCCAGCTGGCCCGCGCGCGAGGTGAGGAACATCTAGGGTCAGATTGAATTCATCTTGCAGGCTATGCCGAAAAACGGATGATGCCTTTGGGCCTGCCTGATGGAGCGGATATGACTCACGAACCCAGAACCCTGGAAGAATGGAAATCCACCCTATTGGCAGCCTTAGGTCTGGTTCTGGCCAGTTTCCTCGCTTGGTACGGTTTGTCGCGTCTGAATGAAACCACAGCAGGTGACACGATCGGTACGATTGCATCGATTGGGCTGGTGGTCTGGATGGTTTCGCAATCCTACTACTACATAACCCAGGTGAAATCCCCGCGCAGAATGCTGTTTTTGATGGGGGTGTCCTTCATTCAGGTTGTGCCGTTCTTATTTGCCGCCGTCTACGGCGCCTTCGGGTATGAGGATCATTGTGTTGTCGGCGCCAAAGGACCGGCAGATATTCTGTATTTTTCGTACGTCACTTTCACCACGGTCGGATATGGCGACATGTCCCCGACCGGCCTGTGCCGTGGGTTGGCCGTGGCCGAGGCGGTTACGGGCTATATCCTGTTGGGCATGTTTGTAGCCGCAGCCGTGGCGCTATTCGCGCGCCACCACAGCAAGTAGACCAGCTTATTTGTTGTGATCGATCCATCGAGACATCAATTGTCTGTCGCGGAAACACTCGGATGGGATCGGACGCCGTTTAATGCGCGAGATACGCTCCGCAAACGCGACTTGCTTGCCCGTTGGGTAGTTTGCGAAAGGCGACGGGTCATGCGGCTTATGGGCCGATATCCAGTCTGACAATGATTTACGGTCGTGTTGCGCCTCGACAGGAATCTCAAGTGCGGACTTTTGTGCAATCGCGCGGGCATAGCGCATCTGCCGATCTGTCACAGGTAACAGGTGATAATCGTTTGACGTGCCGCCAAGTGCGGCTTTTCGCATGTTCTGGGCCATCGGGGTTATCCTCTGACTATGTAGAACATAAATAGAACATTGACCTTTCATTTCAAGAGAAGGCTATTTGGATTCGGCGAGAACCTGCCAATCACTGGATTTATTGACTGGTCAATCAATGAAAGCTAAATCTGTCAGCAACACACACCTCCCCTTGCGCAGGGGTGATCCGAAAAGAGAAGGATTCGGCATGAAATTTCAGCCCAAGGCCAGCCATTTCATCAACGGCAATTATGTTGAAGATACCAGAGGCACCCCAATCGACGTTATCTATCCAGCCACCGGTGAGGTTATCGCGCGGTTGCATTCTGCAACACCTGAAATCGTAGAACAGGCTCTAAACAGCGCAAAATCGGCTCAGGCAAGCTGGGCCGCCATGTCGGGCACGGAACGGGGCCGGGTCCTACGGCGTGCGTCGGACATCATGCGGGATCGCAATCGGGCGCTTTCAGTTCTCGAAACCCATGACACCGGTAAACCACTGCAGGAAACACTTGTGGCAGATGCGACAAGCGGCGCAGATGCTTTGGAATATTTTGGTAGCTTGGCAGGGTCTCTGACCGGCGAACATATTCCACTGGGGGGTGGAGATTTCGTTTATACGATCCGCGAGGCATTGGGTGTCTGTGTCGGCATTGGTGCGTGGAACTACCCGACCCAGATCGCCTGTTGGAAAGGTGCCCCAGCGCTGGCCTGCGGCAATGCGATGGTCTTCAAACCGTCTGAAACCACACCATTGTCAGCTTTGAAGGTGGCCGAAATCTTGATCGAGGCGGGCGCGCCAAAAGGTATCTACAACGTGGTGCAAGGCTATGGTGATGTCGGGGCCAGCCTGGTTACCGATCCGCGTGTAGCCAAGGTCTCGTTGACTGGGTCGGTTCCAACGGGCCGCAAGGTCTATGCGGCGGCAGCCGATGGCATGAAACACGTCACCATGGAGCTGGGCGGGAAGTCCCCGATGATCGTTTTTGACGATGCAGATCTCGATAATGCGGTTTCGGGTGCGATCTTGGGCAATTTCTATTCTTCGGGGCAGGTATGTTCCAACGGCACTCGCGTCTTTGTACAAAAGGGTATCAAGGAAGCATTTCTTTCGCGTTTGTCCGATCGTCTGGCCACTGCGAAAATTGGTGATCCGCTGGATGAGGAGGTCAATTTTGGCCCGATGGTCAGCGAAAACCAGATGGATATTGCGCTGGGCTATGTCGAAAAAGGTAAAGCCGAGGGTGCGAGGTTGGTCTACGGCGGCGACAGGATCGCAGGTGACGGGTTCTACATGCAGCCCACAGTTTTTGCCGACGTCACCGACGATATGACAATCGCACGAGAAGAGATTTTTGGACCTGTGATGTCGGTGCTGGATTTTGAAACCGAAGAAGAGGTGCTGGCGCGTGCCAATGATACCGAATTCGGTCTGGCTGCCGGTGTCTTCACCAATGACCTGACCCGCGCCCATAGAATTGTGGCGGGGTTCGAAGCTGGCACTTGCTATATCAACACCTATAACCTCGCCCCGGTTGAGGCCCCGTTCGGTGGGTCCAAGATGTCGGGCGTGGGGCGCGAGAACTCGAAACTGGCGATCAACCACTTCAGCGAGATGAAGACAGTTTACGTTTCGATGAACGATGTCGAGGCCCCTTACTGATCAAAACCGGTCATTCAGACTCTGTTCCCGACATTTCGCGTCGGGAACAGAGCATAACCTGACATTTGGCTGTGGCTGACTTTCCTGAGAGCACTAAGTTCGCGGACAGGAGATCAGACCATGAAGACCCACGCTCAGGCCGTCGTGATCGGAGGAGGATTGGTTGGCTGCTCAATCCTCTATCATTTGGCCAAGCTTGGTTGGACCGATGTGGTTCTGTTGGAACGCGATGAGCTGACCTCGGGATCAACTTGGCATGCGGCAGCGAACATCCACGGCCTGCATGACAACAACAACATCACCCGCATCCAGCACTATACGATGAACCTGTATAAAGAGCTGGAGAAGGAAACCGGGCAGGGCTGCGGGGTTTTCCAATCTGGTTCGTTGTATCTGGCGCAAACCGAAGATCGCGAACATCAGCTACGTCTGCAGGAGGCAAAAGCCCGATTCTACGGTTTGAACTTTTATGAGATCAGCCGCGAACAGGCGAGTGAACTTCACCCGCTGGCGCAGTTTGACGACATCCGTTGCATCATGTTCGAACCCGATGGTGGCAATGTCGATCCGTCCGGGGTTACCCACGCCTACGCTGCGGGTGCGCGGGCAATGGGGGCCACAATTGAGCGGTTTTGCCCTGTAATAGGGACTGAACAGCAATCCGATGGCTCTTGGATCGTGCGCACGGATAAGGGGGACATTCACACTCGATGGGTTGTGAATGCGGGGGGCCTGTGGGGGCGCGAAGTGGCTGCAATGGCGGGCATCGAACTGCCACTGCAACCGACCGAGCATCAGTATTTCGTCACTGAAGCCATCGACGAAGTGGCTAATCTTGGGCGCCGCCTACCCTCGATCGCTGACCGGGACGGAGAATATTACTTCCGCCAGGAAGGCAACGGACTTCTGATCGGCGCCTACGAGAAAGACATGCGGTTTTGGGCCGAAAGCGGCACGCCGCTGGATTTTGCCCATGACCTGTTCCCAGACGATCTGGACCGGATCATGGAAAATGTCATCCGCGCCACAGAACGGGTCCCGGTTGCTGCCACGGCGGGCGTCAAACGAGTGATCAACGGGCCAATGATCTGGTCTCCTGATTCAAACGCAATCTGGGGCCCAGTGCCCGAATTGCAGAACTACTTCTGCTGCACCGGCATCATTCCGGGCTTCTCGCAATCGGGCGGGCTGGGTCTGCTGTCTGCGCAATGGATGATAGAAGGCGAGCCGCAATACGACATGTTTGCCTGGGATCTAGCCCGGTTCGGCGACTGGGCCGACAAGGCCTTTACCAAGGCGCGGGTCGAGGACGTCTATACCCACCGTTTCGCCATCCATTTCCCCAATGAGGAGCGCAGCGCGGGACGCCCCGCGCGTGTCCGCCCCGCCTATGAAATGCAAAAGGATATGGGCGCTGTCTTTGGCTTGAACTGCGGCTGGGAACATCCGCTGTGGTTTGCCGATCAGCCCGGTGTACAAGAAACCAATGGGTTCACCCGTCAGAACTGGTGGGAATCGGTGGGCCGCGAGGTGCAGATGCTGCGCGATCATGTGGGTGTGATCGACATCTCGAATTTCGCCAATTACGTCGTGAAAGGCCCAGGTGCTTATGACTGGCTGGATCGTCTGGTGGCCAACAAGGTCCCGACCGAGGTAGGTCGTTCGTGCCTGACACCCCTGATTTCGGTTCGCGGCGGCGTGGCTGGTGACTTTACCATCACCAAGGTAGCTGATGAAGAGTATATGATGATCGGCTCGGGTATGGCCGAGCGTTATCATCAGCGGTTCTTCAACATGATCGGCTTGCCAGAAGGCACCACGTTCGAGGTCGCCACTGATCGCATCGCAGGCTTCAACGTGGCTGGGCCAAAGTCGCGCGAATTGTTACAGCGGCTGACCAATGCGGACCTTTCAAACGACGCGTTCCGCTTTATGCGCTCGCGCACCATCGAGGTGGTGGGCATAAATTGCCTGGCCATCCGCGTCAGCTTTACTGGTGATCTGGGGTGGGAGTTGCATTGCGCGGAATCAGATCAAACCAGACTCTATTCAGCGCTATTAGAGGCTGCAATAGACTTGGGCGGTGGCCCGGTTGGCGGTCGCGCACTGGGATCTTTGCGCATCGAAAAGGGGTATGGCTCGTGGGGGCGAGAGTATTCTCAGGAATACTGGCCACAAGAGGTTGGCCTGTCAGGTCTGATCAAGCTGGACAAAGAATTTCTGCACAAAGATGCTTATCTACGGGTCAAGGGTAACGCCCCGCGCGAGGTGCTCTCGATATTCGAGGTCGATGCGGACAAAGCCGACGCCACTGGCGGCGAACCGATCTTCACCCCCGACGGTACCCCGGTGGGCCGGGTAACTTCCGGCGCATATGGGTATTCGGTCGGCAAATCCCTGGCCCTGGGTTACGCCAACCCCAAAGCCGCAAAACCCGGAGACACGGTCGACATCTTCATCCTTGGAAAACCACACAAAGCTAAATTCCTTTCAAAGCCACCGTTCGACCCCGCCGGAAACAGATTACGCGATACGAAAGCCGTTGCGGAGCCAGTGAAATGACCAACGTTTTTGACCGGGTTGCCGAGTTTGCTCTGAACTGTACCGCCGAAGACATTCCCGACACAGCCCGCGAGACAGCTGCGTATTTGTTGCTGGATACGATGGGTGTTCTGATCGCTGCAGGATCAATGCAGGCCGGTGGGATCGCCCGGGATACCGCAGCGTTGCTTTTTGCAAGTTCAGAGCCTGATTTTAGCGCTCGGATGCTGTTCGACGGGCGGCGCGCCAGTCTTGCAGGTGCAGCTTATGCAACTGCCAGCCAAACCGATAATCTGGATGCCCATGACGGGTTCAATCCCGTCAAAGGCCACATCGGAGTTGCCATTGTTCCGGCGCTTGCTGCGTTGGCCGAACAATGCCCGGATCTGTCGGGTCGTGAGGCTCTGGCGGCTATGATCATCGGGTATGAAATGGCGGGTCGGGCTGGCCTGACCCTACACGCAACGGTCAGTGACTATCACACTTCCGGTGCTTGGAATGCGCTGGGCGTCGCTGCTGTGGCGGCGCGTTTGCGCCGTCATGCCCCAGATCAACTGCGACAGGCGTTGGGGATTGCGGAATTCCACGGGCCACGCAGCCAAATGATGCGCGAGATTGCAAATCCAACAATGTTGCACGACGGTTCCGGTTGGGGTGCCCTGGTGGGGCTGTCTTCTGCCATTCTGGCTGAGCGCGGATTTACCGGAGCACCTGCAATCACGATCGAGGCGAAAGAGGCTGTTCCATTTTGGGACGATCTTGGCCGGGTCTGGCAAGTTGAGCAGCAATATATCAAACCCTATCCAATCTGCCGTTGGGCACATGCATCAATTGACGGTGTTCGGATGCTGATGCAGGAACACAAGCTGACATATCAACAGATCGCAGCCATCCGTATCAACAGCTTTAAAGAAGCAGCTTGTTTGTATTCTGGCCATCCTCTGACTACCTCACAGGCTCAATACTCGTTGCCATTTGCTTTAGCGGTTCAGGCAGTTCACGGCCGCATTGGCGTGGAACATATCTCAGGCGAAGGCCTGTCCGATCCAGCGGTCGCAGAGATCACAAGACTGATTAAGGTCAAAGAGAGCCCACGTCACTCTGCCCGTTTCCCAGCAGGACGATGGGCAGATGTCGAGATCGAAACCTTGGACGGATCTGTTTATCATTCAGGTGATATCAACGCGCGCGGTGGTCAGGAAAATCCCCTGAGCAAACAGGAGATCATCGATAAATTCACCGAATTTGCAGCGCCAACTGTGGGGGGCGATCGGGCCGCCCAGATTCTTGCGGCCACATTGAAGTTGACCCAACCCGGGTCGAGCTTTTCCAATCTGTCTGCCCTGATATACGACCCACCCGCATGTTGATACCGCGCCACGCCGAATTAAATTGGATGATCGAGAATCGCCAAGTTAGAGACTGATCCAAGGTGTTAGGCGAATGACCAACTCTGAAACAGCATAACCACTGGGCACTGCGGGTCCGATCAATTCAATCCGCTTGTTTGCACGATTTCAAGCATATCTGAAATTTGAGCGCGGGCATTGGCGCTCTCCTTAATAAGCGTTTTGGCATCTGCCAGAGGTTTGTCAGATTGCCGTTCAATCGGTTGATCTAACGATATTCTGATTCGACTTAGATCGCTGAAGACATTCGAATCCTCGGCATCAATCTCATTCGTGCCCGCCAACCAGGATAGGCGGTCGGCAGCCTCGATCTGACCAGTTTCTCTCAACAGTTCCGCCGCGGCGTAGAAGTTTTGCACCCGCGCCAAAGCTTGAGCCCGCAATACTCGCGCGTCGTCTGAGGGATCTTCAGACAATTCCAGCAAAGCTTGGCGAGGATGGTCGCTTAGTAGAGCTGAACGTGCCCTAATCCGGGCACGCTCGATAGCATGGTTCTGATCGCCCGATGGGTCTGTCCATTCCCGGGCATCGCTCGCAAATCCAAGATTGATCAACCTTTGCGCCACCGATGTGGCCGTATCCAGGCTCAGGGTAATGCGAGTTTTCTCCTTCAGTCCGATTATGTAGCGCAGGAAGGTGATGTCATCCGCCCGCTCAGCAAGCAGTTGCAGCACCTGATCTCGCGTGCGGCGCCAATCCTTATCGTCAGGTGCTTTTTGGATATGATGCATGGCACCATCGAACTCCTGCGACATCGACAACGCGAGCACATGAGAGCGCGCCATCATGGGCCCGAGTTCGGAGTTTATGAGTTCACGTGCGTAACCTGCCGCTAAATCGAGATCTTTGGGTGGTATCGAACCCCGATCGGCCCATCTTTTTTCGATCAACCGCGCCAGCGCCAGAGGCGCTTCTTTAGTAGCGCTTGGGGTGGCGAGGACTTCAGTCAAGTGAGCACTCGCGGTATGTGCATTGCCTTCGGCATCGGCGATCGTGGCCTTGGTCAGGGTCACGTCGGCCGTTTCAGCTGTCATCACTCGGTCTACCGAACGCAAAATACGCCGCGCTGCTTCCAGCCGCCCGGCTGTTGCCAGCAAGTCTGCCAGAGTCGACCCGAGTTGCCGCCTAAGGTGTTCGGGAAGCCGGTTGAATGCTTGCTCGATTATGTTCAGCTGTGCCTCCGGTGCCAGTTTCTCCTCGGCCAGAAGTGCCCATAGCGCTGCAGCGCTTTCGCAGCTTTGTTGACCTTCGAATGAGTGCGGTTCAGACGCAGTCAAACCATCGAGAGTAGACGCCATCGCCGAAATACGTTGTTGCTCTGCCGTCGTTCCTGGCAGCAGATCTAACACCTGCAGCGCTTCGGCTCCGAATCCATAATATGTGTGCAGCTTGGCCAGATTCAGGGCCTTTTCCTGATCGAGTCGATCAAACTCCTGGAATAGCCCCGTTCGCAGTTGCGCTACCTGCACCACAAATTGTTCGGGGCCTGCCCAGGAGTCGAACTCCAGTTCAGCATCGGTGATGCATTCAAATTTGGCATCGAATTCTGGAAGTGCCAGACTTTCGAGACCCCGGGCGTCGTCCAGAACTGAAGACAATCGTAAATTGGGCGCTTGTGCGTCTGAGGTTCTCAAGGGTCCAAAACGAGCGGATTGTCTGCGCCCAATACCAGCAAGTGTGAGGTCAATAACCTCACGATCTGCGCTTTGTAATATGCGGGATATCAGCTCGTCCTCAAAGTTTTGATGACTCATTTGCAACAAGGGCAACGTCAGCGCAGTTGCAGGGATGTGTACTGGAGGCGGAGCTTGCTTTGCGATGTCCGGGTGAAGGTCTGTCACCACGTCGATTTTTGGAACCGCAACCGGAATGAATTTACCGGGCGAGATGTCCACGACCACCATAGTTTGTTGATGCAGAAATGCGGTGGCGACACATTCACATCCAAAGACCATCTTCAGAGCTCCACCTGAACTAGCCTGAGTTAGAGACTGAAGTCTTTTGCTGGTCAGCCGGTCAAATACGGTTCCGGTATCGAATGTGGCGCCTTTGATAGCAATATTCAGATCAGCACCGCGTTCGTTTGGAGTCATAACCCAATCGGTGCCGGCAGGCACTTGTATCACCAGACGGGTGTATCCATCGTGTTCGCCCGAGCGAACACGCAGCACCTGCGCTGACACACTGGTGCCAAGGGCCAATAAAATTAATGTCAAAGCCCGTATCATGCAGCCGCCTGTTTGATTTCTTTCAAGACCTCTTCAAGCTCCGAAAAATTTGGGCGGTTGTGGGTTGGCGTGTTTTGGCGTCCGACCTCGATGCACATCGCAGCGTTGTGATTGTGCAGATTCGCGACCAGAACCTCCTTGATGAGTTGATAAAAATGGTTGTCTTCTTCAACTACAGCTTTCAGTTTGCCAGCAAACGGACCGACCAAACCATAGGCAAGAAAAACGCCCAGAAAAGTGCCGACCAACGCGCCGCCGATGAGTTTTCCCAGCACCTCTGGGGGCTGGTCGATCGAACCCATGGTTTTGATAACGCCTAGAACCGCAGCTACGATACCAAGAGCAGGCAGGCCGTCGGCAACAGTTTGCAAGGCATGGCTCGAGTGCATGGCATGATGGAAATTTGCCTCCATCCGTTTTTCAAGCACCTCTTCGACTTGATGCGGGTCGTCATAGTTCATCGCGGCTGAGCGCATGGTGTCGCAGATCAAATCCACGGCTTCTTTGTCGGCTTTGATCTTGGGATAAGCTGAGAAAAGCGATGATTTTTCAGGCTCTTCGATGTGTTGTTCGGCCTCAACCGGGTTTGCGCGCGCGATCCGGATCAACGAGAACAACAGGCAAAGCAGATCACGATAATCTTCGGGCTTCCACTTCGCGCCTTTGAACACTTTGCCAATATCTTTCGCGGTGTGTTTGACCCCACCCATGTCGTTACTGATCATAAAAGCACCAATCGCGGCGCCTCCGATCATCATCATTTCATACGGCAATGACTTCATGATAATCGCCATCTTGCCGCCAGCGGCGAGATATCCGCCAAAAACCATAACGAAGATAACAGCAATTCCGATGAGTCCGATCATAAGTGATTTCCGGCGTTAAGGTGGGAGAAATGGTTGCCCATCAGCATTATTCCTGTGGGGCGCGGGCGTTGCGCCCAGCCATGATGACGCTGATACCATAGGCGGCCTCGGGGCTGAGACCGGCCATCACATTGGCGGCAGCCTCCGGTGGCATGCGTGACAAGAATCCGGCGGCGAATACTGCATCCATCGTTTCGAACAAGGCCGCGGCATCTTTTGGTTTCATGCTTTGGTAAACGTCAGTCAGTTGCGTCAGGTCGCTTTCGGCGGCTGTTTCGGCAATAGCGACGGTCTCACGCAGCGACTCTTCGGCTTCCTGCAGCATGGCCAACCGGGTCTCAATGGCCTGATCTGCGATGTCCAGCGCGTGTTCCCGATCGACAATCATGCTTTCCCGCTGATTCAGTTCGACTTCGCGGCGTAGCAGTTCTGTTAGCAAAACTTGCAGATCCGCGGCGCTGGTCTCAATGCGCTCCGACTTGATTTGCTCTACCAAGGCCGGATCAGTCCCACGCGCCACCGCAGGCCCAGCCTCAAGCCCGATCCGAATGATGGCAGACCCGATCATCAGCAAGGAGATGACGGTCAGAACTCCTCCGCGCGGGCGCTGGTCACAATTCTTTTTTCTTTGGCGGATCATTGGCCCGACCTGCTTGACGCTGCAGCATGCCGAAAGAACATCAAGCCCTCGGGCTTTGTTACGGGTTTTAAGGATATGGGCTCAGAATTTTCAGGAACAGTTTCTTCGACAGCGTCCACGTCAGATTTTTCCTGCGCGTGCTCTTCGGGCTGCTCAGGGCTTGGTTGGTCTTCCTGTACGACATCGTGCATCGAGGCCATCATCAGTTCCAGGCGCTGCGCTACCGACTCTGCCCGTTCAGTCAAAGTCTGCAGGGCAACCCCGGACTCGTCGGAAGACTGACGGGCGCTATCGAGCGATTTTCGCAGCTCTTCCGCTTGGGCCGAAAGAACGGAAACCGCACCACCTACGCCCTTTTCAAGATCAGTAAATCGACGCAAACGACGCGCCAAAATGAAACAGTACAGCCCTGCCCCAAGCGCGCCTGCTACCAGCAGAATATCGGCAATCAGTTCCACCTTCGCCTCCTAATTCAATACAAATTCTGTCACCAGAACGTCGCGCACACGGCCGTCACCTACGACAATTCCTATACGTCGCAGCAGGTGCCCACGGATGCGCACCAAGGCGAGTGAATCTTCAAGGTCGTTCAGCTCGACCGCGCGTAGATAACTGTTCAGAACATCCATGATTCGCGGCTGCATCTTTTCAACCTCGGCGGCGTAGCCCGCGTTCACCTCGAGTTGTGCATGGAACTTGAGATGCCGTGAATCGCCTGCATTGACCGAAACGATCACCGGCGGCAGATCAACAAAGCTCACGTCTGGCAACGCCGTCGCTGGCCTTTTATTGCTATTGCTATCTTCTTCTTTTGCTTCGGCACCGCTACCAATTGGCAGTAAGCCAGAGGCGGTTATGAAGTAGCCACCAACACCGCCTGCCACGGCCAGAATCATCCCAAGAATCAGGCCCTTTTTTCCTGATTTATTAGGGGTTTCCACTTCGTCAGCTGTTGCATCGGTCATGCCGTCCTCATGAATCTGTTCGGCAACTGTCATAACCCCGCAGGGACTAACCGATTGTTAAGGGCAATCGTCCAAACAGGGGTTGAGCCGAGCAGAATGTCGGTGAGTCGGAGGTGAGTGTGCAGCAGATCGGAACTGTCTGGGCAAGTTTGGACAAGCGCAAACAAATTTTCGTGGCCGGTGCGGTAGTGCTGGTGTTTCTGGGCGTGCTTGCGATGTCACGGATTGCGACGGCACCGTCGATGACGCTGTTATATTCAGGTCTCGAAAGCGGTGCGGCGGGTGATATCGTGCGATCGCTGGATCAGCGCGGTTTTGCGTATGAAATCCGGGGTGGTTCGATCTATGTACCGGGCTCGCAACGGGATGAGTTGCGCATGACGCTGGCCAGTGAAGGACTGCCAGCAAACGGCAACCGCGGATACGAGTTGCTGGACTCACTCAGTGGATTTGGCACGACGTCGCAGATGTTTGACGCTGCTTATTGGCGGGCAAAAGAGGGCGAGTTGGCCCGCACGATTGTAGGCAGCTCACATGTCAGCCAGGCACGCGTACACATCGCCAACGGTTCGGCCAACCCGTTTCAACGTAGTGTTGCGCCGACCGCTTCGGTATATTTGGTACCATCGGGTGCGCAGATCACAGGAGATCAGGCCAAGGCGATCCGGTTTCTGGTGGCGTCGGCTGTCAGCGGGCTTGCACCAGAAAACGTCACCGTAATCGATTCGAACGGCGCTGTGATCGGAGCACAGGAATCAACCGTGGCCGCTAATACTGCAGACGACAAAGCACGCCAGTTGCGGGAAAAAGTTCTTCGACTTGTCGAAGCACGCGTCGGGGCCGGTAATGCCGTGGTCGAGGTCAGCGTGGATACGGTGACCGAAACCGAGTCGATCCGTGAGCGCCGCTTCGATCCTAAAGGTCGCGTAGCGATCAGTACGGATGTTGAAGAACGGTCTGACAGTGCGCGAAATCAGTCTGCAGACGTGACCGTGGCGTCAAATCTGCCGGATGGGGATGGCGCTGGCGGAGACGAATCCAATTCAAATGCCACCCAGACCCGCGAGCGGGTGAATTATGAGGTTTCCGAGACCGAACTCGAGGTTCACCGAGCGCCGGGATCCATCAAACGTCTGACCGTCGCAGTGCTGGTTAACGGTGCCCGAACGGTTGATACAGAAGGCGTCGAACGATTTGAACCCATTCCGCAGCCAGAGCTTGACGCATTGGAGGAGCTCGTTTCCTCAGCCGTAGGTTATGATGCCGAACGCGGTGACGTCATTACCCTTAAATCGCTTGATCTACCTGTTGTTGAGCCGCAGGGTACATTGGTGTCGTCGTCGGTCTGGCAGAAGATTCATCTTGATGCCATGTCGCTGGTTCAGATGTTCGTTTTGGCACTGGTATCCCTTGTTTTGGGTCTGTTTGTCATACGACCCATTTTGACACAATCTGCTGCACCTGCGTTGCTACCGGCAGGCATACCGCCGGAAGCGGAGCCTGCAACTTATTTGACGGGAGAGGTCGCAAATGGTGATGCGCAAGAGTTCACATCACTTCCCGAGACCACCCAGACAAATGTTCCGGTAATAGCCAGCGCCCATGGTGAAGACCCCGTCGACCGATTGCGCGCCATGATCGGTGACAAACAGGAAGAGACGGTTGAGATCCTGCGAAGCTGGCTTGAAGAAGGTGAGGAGAGGGTGTGATGTCTATCGCTCATCTCCTTGAGGATTTCACCGCCCCAGCAGCAGGTGTCGCTGTTCATTTGTTGGATGAAGAGGCACTGGAAGAACAAAGCCTTGCGGCCTTTGAGCAAGGCTATGGTGCCGGTTGGGAAGATGCGGTGCAGGCGCGGGAACAGGGTGGGGCGCAGCTGAGCTCTGACTTGTCTGCAGCGCTAGCAGACCTGTCGTTTACCTATCAGGAGGCGTTAACCCGGATGACATTGTCGCTGGAACCGATGTTTCAGAGCCTGATACAGGTGGTTTTGCCCGAAACCGTCGAACTGGGTTTTTCCGCCAGATTGACTGAACAGCTTTGTGAGATGGCCCGGGAACAGATCGGGCAGCCGATGCTACTTACCGTTCCGGACGGTGCCGCCGATCAGGTTCAGGCAGTTCTTCCACAAGATCTCACGCCGTTGCCACAAGTTGCCGAGGACCCTTCTCTGCAGCCGGGACAGGCGCGTTTGCAAGTGGGCACCGCCTATCGAGAGGTGGATTGTAGCGCTTTGCTCGCGTCCATTGCCGCAACTTTCGAAGCCTATCTATTTGAAGCAAAAGAGGCTCTGTCAAATGAGTGATCCCCAAGCTCCGAAATCCGAAAAGCCAAATCCGTTCGAAGCGGTTCCGATCGAAGTCACAGTTTCGGTCGGTCGGGCGCGACCTTTGATCCGTGATCTGCTGAACATGGGCGAAAACGCTGTTCTGGCGCTGGACAAACGTATTGAAGACCCCGTCGACTTGTATGTCGGGGACCAATTGGTCGCGCGCGGGCTGCTGGAGGAAATGGAAGGAGATCAGGCTGGGCAGCTGGCTGTGCGGCTGACAGAGATCTCGGATCTGCAAAACGGGATCGGATGATGCGCCATCTGATCTGGCTGGCAATTCTGCTGGTCGTTCCCACCAGCGGCATGGCGCAGGAGTTGTCGCTGTCTATGGGCGACGATGGATCGATTCCGGCCCGGACGATTCAGCTGATCTTGCTGATTACGGTGCTCAGCCTGGCACCGGGTCTGGCGATCATGATCACCTGTTTTCCATTTCTGATCACCGTATTGGCGATACTGCGGCAAGGGATTGGGTTGCAGCAATCGCCGCCCAACATGTTGATTGTCAGTCTTGCGCTGTTTCTGACCTATTTCATCATGGAGCCGGTTTTCACCGAAGCGTGGGAAGTCGGCATCCAGCCAATGGTCGAGGAAACAATAGACGTGGAGCCCGCGCTGGAACGCGCGTTGGTGCCGTTTCGCAGCTTTATGGCGGCGCGTTTGGATGTCGATACGTTCCAGGAGATGGCAGCATTGCGACCGGATGGCGTGGATTTGCAGCTGTCACCCGAGGCACCTCTGTCCGTTCTGATGCCTTCATTCATGCTGTCCGAGATTGCGCGGGCCTTTCAGATCGGGTTTCTGATATTTTTGCCGTTCCTGATCATCGATCTGGTTGTTGCGGCGGTCCTTATGTCGATGGGTATGATGATGGTGCCTCCGGCTACGGTTTCCCTGCCGTTCAAACTGGCATTTTTCGTGATTGCAGATGGTTGGGCTTTGATCGCAAGCGCGCTGGTACGCAGCTATTCGCCCTGATCTATTGCCGGGTGATCTGCAGGCAGGCGCGCAAGCCTTGGTCTCCGGCCTCAAAACTCAGCGTTCCACCATGTTGCTCGGCAACGGTGCGTGCGATGGTCAGGCCAAGCCCAAAGCCATCTGACGAACCGGTGTTTGACCCACGCTGGAACGGGGCCAGCAATGCCTCGATATCATCAACCGACAAATCGGTGCCTTTATCTTCGACAATAATCGTGGCGGATTGAGCATTGGTTTCCAGCTCAACCTCGGCCCGGCGCCCATATTTCAAGGCGTTGTCGATCAGATTTGACAGCGCCCGCCTCAACGAGATTGGTCGACCCATCACCAGAATGCGCCGTGTCTCAGGCAGCGATCCGTGCCCCCGGCGCGACATGAACAATGACGGCGCACCTTCGACAGCGACAGGTTCAATCGCTTTCAAAGATACGGGCAAGTTCATATCCTGATAGTCGGCGACCAGTGACTCGACCAGTGAGGTCAACGAGATCTGCCGCGGTTCCTCGACACTGAGCTCGGACCTTGTATAGGTTAGTACACTTTCGATCATGCCGGTCATCTGATCCACGTCTGCTTCGAGCTTCTCGCGCAATTCGGCATCGTCGATCAAGGCGGCACGCAGCCGGACACGCGTTGCCGGCGTACCCAGATCGTGGCTAACACCCGACAGCACAATGGCGCGTTTCTCAAGCTGCGCGCGTTCAGCCTCAAGGTGATCATTCACCGCAGCCACGATATCGCGCAGCTCTTCCGGCCCGTCCGCATCATAACTTTGTGGCCCACCGCGGCGTTTGCGGTCACCAAGTGCCTGTGCAAAGCGCGTGAAGCTGTCCGAGACATTACCGACAGAGGTCAGCAACGCGGCCAGCGCGACGATACCCAGCAATATCGCGGGCAGGCGCAGATCAATCGGAGCTGCCTTACACCCCCAGATTTCAGTGCCATCAATCTGTTGCCAGACACCACGTCCAAATTGCGCGATCAGGATCGGTTCGCTGCAATAGGTCGCAAGCAGGCGCGTCAGATTGCCCATCTTCTCGGGACCTGTCTGATCGCTGCCGGACACGATGTCTGAAACCGGATAGACTAGCCGATCCGATAATACCGCCAGCGTCAGTTCGCGCCCACTCAGGGGGGCTGAACTGTCGGTCAGGATCGACAGGTTGGTGACAAAGCGGCGATCAGAAAAGCCGGGCATTTGTTGGAATTCTCCCCTATCGGCAAGTGCGGCGGCCTTGGCAGGCAAGGGATTGATCAGCAAGCCGGGTGGCGGTGCCATCCCCGTCCGCAAATCCTCGTATACGGTGAATCCCGCAACAAATGCCTGAGTTTGGAAACGGTTCCAAGCCTGTGCAGAGGTGAACCACAATGCGGTTGCCAACAGCCCTGCAGCGAAGGCTGACAGCGTCCAGACCCAACCAAAGCTGCGCAGGCGCAATGTCATGCGTCTTCATCTACCGATATGTCGGCGGTAAATATGTACCCAACCCCACGCTCAGTGCGCAGCATCTGAGGCTCTTTCGGATTAGCCTCAATTTTAGAGCGCAGTCGCCCAACCAGCATATCGATGGCGCGGCCTTGCGCCTCGGGCTTGTCAGCCTCGCCGGTGACATCCAGTGCGGTGGCGATCTCATCCCGTGTTAGCGGGATGTGTGGATTTGCTAGCAAGACTTTCAGCAGGGCGGTCTCGCGCTGTGAAAGCGAGACTAAATAGCCGTCGGGCGAATGTACCTCGTCCCGTTTGCCGTCAAAGACCCAGCCGTCAAAGTGAAATGTACGGGTACGGCGGCGATAAGCCAGCGAAGGGGTGCGTTGCGCGCGCTGCATCACAGCACGGACGCGGGCCAGCAGAAGCTGCGGGTTGAATGGCTTGGCAATGTAGTCATCCGCGCCAACTTCATATCCCGCCATGCGCTGGTGATCTGCCGACAAGGCAGAGACCAGAATGATCGGTACATCTTGCTCGGCACGCAATCTGGCGCAAATTTCCACACCGTTCTCATCGCCCAGCATCACGTCCAACAGGATCAGGTCGATCCGACCTGAGGTCAGATGCGTGCGTATTTCACTTTCTGAACTGGCAGGCAGCGCTATATACCCGTTCTGCTGAAAGAACTGGGTCATCATCGAACGCATCTCAGAATCGTCGTCCACCACCAGGAGCCGGGGAATACCCACTCTGATCCTCCTCTCAAACTTCCTCCGCTGCCGCCAATTGTAACGAATGGAAACGGATTCAAGCCCAAAGTAACACGCGGTAACAAAAGCGGTGAAAATTTCCGCCTTGTCAGGATATTGCTCTGCATTCTGCGTTGCCATGCGGCATTCTGTTAGCGCTATATCGAGCATCGCCGCCCATTGGGTGGCACCGAATTCTCAGGGAGGAGAACAAATATGAAGCGTTTTGCATTTGTCACTGTGTCGACCTTTGCCATTGCGGCCGGGTCGTCGGTAGTGGCCGAACCGCAGGCAGAAGTTCTGCACTGGTGGACATCCGGCGGTGAAGCGAAATCAGTCGCGGTTCTGCAGGAGGAGTTTGCCTCGAACGGTGGCACATGGACCGATATGCCGGTCGCAGGTGGCGGCGGTGATGCGGCCATGACTGCGCTTCGCGCACGTGTTCTGGCCGGTAACGCGCCGACAGCTGTTCAGCTGAAAGGCCCCGCCATTCAGGAATGGTATGAAGAAGGCGTTCTGGCAGACATCTCGGCCGTGGCCGAGGCAGAAGGCTGGGCTGATGTCCTGCCTGCGTCGATCGCGGGCCACATGAAGTGTGAAGGGACCTGGTGCGCGGCTCCGGTGAACGTTCACCGTGTTGACTGGATCTGGGCCAACGCGGACGTTCTGGCTGCAAACGGTATCGAAATGCCCAGCACTTGGGATGAATTCAATGCCGCTGCCGAAAAACTGCAAGCCGCCGGTGTGATCCCGCTGGCTCATGGCGGTCAGGCATGGCAGGACGCCACCGTATTCGAAGCAGTTGTGCTGGGCGTCGGTGGACCTGAGTTCTACCAGAAAGCACTGGTCGACTTGGACCCCGAAGCGTTGACCTCGGACACCATGGTGCAGGCGTTTGATCAGATGCGTACCCTGCGCGGATACGTGGACGAGAACTTCTCGGGCCGCGACTGGAACCTCGCAACCGCGATGGTGATGAACGGCGAAGCCGCGTTCCAGATCATGGGTGACTGGGCAAAGGGTGAATTCCTGGCGGCTGGCAAAAAGCCCGGCGAAGATTTCCTGTGCGCCTCGACCCCCGGCGACGGGTATCTGTACAACGTCGACAGCTTTGCCATGTTTGACGTGGAAGGCGACGACAAGAAAGCCGGTCAGGACCTGCTCGCCAAGCTGATCGTTGCACCGAACTTCCAGAAAGTGTTCAACCTGAACAAAGGCTCGATCCCTGCGCGGACCGATGTTGGTCTGGAAGATTTTGACATCTGTGCCAACCTGTCGGCCGAAGATATGGGCTCGACCTCGGCTGCAGGTTCGTTGCTGCCGTCTTACGCCCATGGCATGGCGCTGCGCGGGTCGCAGTCCGGTGCGATCACCGATGTTGTGACCGCACATTTCAACTCGGATATGTCCTCGGCTGACGCGGTTCAGCAACTGGCGGACGCGGTAGCAAACAGCTACTGATCCAATACGCTCTGCCCCCTATACTGAGGGGCAGAGCATTTTTCCCCGGAGGCTAAAATGTCCGAATGGCTGGAAAACCACCTGCCCAAGGTGGTGCTGGCACCGTCGTTCATCGCCGTATTGATCTTTGTCTACGGATTTATCGGATGGACCGCATGGGTGTCGCTGACCCGATCGAAACTACTGCCGAAATACGAGATCAAGGGCTTCATCCAGTATGAACGCCTGTTCGACTCTCCCCGCTGGGATACGGCAATCAACAACCTGTATATCTTTGGCGCGCTGTTCATCGTGATCGCGATGGTACTGGGCCTGTTGCTGGCCATCCTGCTGGATCAGAAGATCCGCGTCGAAGGGGCCATTCGCACGATCTACCTGTACCCCATGGCGCTGTCGATGATTGTGACCGGCACAGCTTGGAAGTGGATATTAAACCCGGGTCTGGGCATTGAATCCATGGTGCAGGGCTGGGGCTTTACCAATTTCGAATTCGATTGGTTGGTGAACCCCGATTACGCCATCTACACCATCGTGATGGCCGCGATCTGGCAAAGCTCGGGCTTCGTCATGGCGCTGTTCCTCGCTGGCCTGCGGTCCGTGGATGGCGAGATTATCAAGGCCGCGCAGGTCGATGGCATCCCCACATGGCGCATCTATACGGCGATCATCATCCCCTCGATGGCCCCGATCTTCCTGTCAGCCTTCATCGTACTGGCGCACCTCGCGATCAAGAGCTTTGACCTTGTCATCGCACTGACCGGCGGCGGTCCGGGCTACGCGACTGATTTGCCGGCCACGTATATGTACGCCATGGCGTTTTCGCGCGGCGATATCGGTCAGGCGGCTTCGTCCGCGATGATCATGATGCTGGTCGTCTTTGCCATCGTGGTTCCCTATCTTTACTCAGAGCTGAGGGCGAAAAATGACTGATCTGTCGATGCCCCAAACCCAAACCCGTACCCAAAGCGCCACTGGCAAGATTGCCCTGCGTTGGTTGCTTTATGTCCTGCTGGGCCTGTTCGCGCTGTATTACCTGATGCCGCTGTTCGTGATGTTGACCACATCGTTGAAAAGCCTTGAGGAAATCCGCACCGGGTCCTTGATCTCCCTGCCGCGCGAAGTCAGCTTCGACGCCTGGAAAACCGCTTGGTCCGGTGCCTGTACCGGTATCCAGTGTGAAGGTTTGCGGCCTTACTTCTGGAACTCGGTCCTGATTGCAGTCCCTGCGGTGGCCATCTCGACCCTTCTAGGCGCACTGAATGGCTACGTCGTGGCGCAGTGGCGGTTCAAGGGTGCCAACATCATCTTCTCGCTGATGCTGTTTGGTTGCTTCATCCCGTTCCAGGTGGTTCTGCTGCCCATGGCGCGCCTTCTGGGCATCATGGGAATCGCAGGAACCATTCCGGGTCTGATCTTTGTCCACGTGATATATGGGTTGGGCTTCACCACGCTGTTCTTCCGCAACTACTATGTCACCATTCCGGCCGAGCTGACCAAGGCGGCGCGTGTCGATGGGGCCGGGTTCATGAGAATCTTCTGGTCGATCTTCCTGCCGCTGTCGCTGCCGATCATCGTGGTGACCGTCAT
The DNA here is from genome assembly GCF_056539905.1 of Ruegeria sp. AP7. NCBI lineage: Bacteria > Pseudomonadati > Pseudomonadota > Alphaproteobacteria > Rhodobacterales > Roseobacteraceae > Ruegeria > Ruegeria sp. AP7. The sequence goes on from NZ_JBQFVT010000008.1 coordinate 146,657, forward strand.
CTGGCAGTTCACGCAGATCTGGAACGATTTCCTGTTCGGCGTGTCATTCAGCCAGGCGGGCACACAGCCCGTGACCGTGGCGCTCAACAATATCGTAAACTCCACCACCGGCGTCAAAGAATACAACGTCGACATGGCTGCCGCGATCATCGCGGGTCTGCCGACGCTGCTCGTCTATGTCGTTGCCGGTAAGTATTTCATCCGCGGCCTGACCGCTGGCTCAGTGAAGGGATAAGACCCATGGCTCCCATCCTTGATATCAACAAACTCTACAAGAATTACGGCCCTGTCGAAATTCTGAAAGACATCAACATCTCGATTGAACCGGGCGATTTCCTGGTGCTTGTCGGCCCGTCGGGCTGCGGTAAATCCACCCTGCTGAACTGCATTGCTGGGCTTGAGGAAATCACCGGAGGCACCCTGTCCATCGGCGGTAACGACATGACCCATGTCAGCCCCAAGGACCGCGACATCGCAATGGTGTTTCAGTCCTATGCTCTATACCCGACCATGTCGGTCGCCAAGAACATCACCTTCGGCATGAAAGTGCGTGGGGTCGATCAGGCCACTCAGGATGCCAAGCTGAAAGAGGTCGCGTCGCTGCTGCAGATCGAACCGCTGCTCAACCGCCGCCCAAGCCAATTGTCGGGCGGTCAGCGTCAACGGGTCGCAATGGGCCGGGCGCTGGTGCGTGATCCTAAGCTGTTCCTGTTTGACGAACCCCTGTCGAACCTTGATGCCAAGCTGCGGGTCGAGATGCGGACCGAGATCAAGAAGCTGCACCAGACGCTGGACGCATCGATCGTTTACGTGACCCACGACCAAATCGAAGCAATGACGCTGGCGACCAAGATCGTCGTGCTTAAAGGCGGGATCGTGCAGCAGATCGGAACACCGGCCGAGATCTACAACAACCCGGCCAACCTTTTCGTTGCGGATTTCATGGGCTCTCCGGCGATGAACCTGATCCCAGCACAGGCATCGAACAATGGTTCGGGGACGCAGATTTCGATCACGCGAGAAACCGGCGATACGCTGGTCTTAACCGATGCGCGCGCACCGGAACTGCCGCAGGATGTCATCCTCGGTCTACGCCCTGAGGATATCGCCGAGGCTGGTTTCCGCGCCGGGGCAGGTGTGCAAGAGGCGGCCTGCATGGTCGATATGGTCGAACCTGCCGGGGCCGACACCTATGTGGTGTCGGAACTGGGGGGCAAGCAGGTCACAGCTCGGCTGCATGCCGAAACCAGCGCGCAGGCGGGCCAGATGTTGAATCTGGCTTTCGACATGAGCAAGGTGTCGTATTTCGCCAAGGAAACCGGTGAACGGCTGAATTGATTCCGTGGATTCAGGGAACGGATCACCACTGTGCCGCCGGTGTTAACCGGCGGCACGCTCGTTTTCGGATATCAGGATCAGCCGGTGTTTTTCAGGTCCTTGATCAGGCGATTCAGATCACCGCCACGCGCATCCAGCATCGCGCCGATTTCGGTGCGCTCGGTCAACAGCAGGTTCACACCTTCGATGAACATGTTGTAGAACTTGCCACGGCCTGACTTGTCGGACACCAGGAAGGTCACCTCGAACGGAGATGAGCCGCGTAGTTTGACCGAGGTTCTGACCTCGTAGCCGGTCTTGATCTTACGCGCATTGCGCACGGTGACCTCACCGCCGATGAACTCGCGGAACCGGCGACCATATTTGCGCGAGATATAGCCCTCAAACGCCTTGGTGAACTGGCGCAGTTGTGCGGACGAGGCTGAGCGTGCATCCGCCCCCAACGCATAGCGGGCCATGATCGGCACATCACCGTATTGAACGAAAATCTTCTGAAAATCGCGCAGCATCGCGTTCTCGGATTTACCCGAGTCGATGATACGCGTGATATCGGCCACCACGCTGTTGACCAGTTGCTTGGCCTGCGCTTCGGTCAGCGCAAACGCGGGCAGAGGCAATGCGGCAACTGTCATCCCGGTCAGGGCAGCGGCTACAAATCGGCGTCTGTTCAACAGGTTATTCGGCATAGGGGTCCTCATACGGGTCAAGATAGGGGTCTCTGACAGGGTCGGTCCCGGTGTTGGCGTAGGGATCGTCATACAGACCCAGATAGGCGTCTTCATCATCCCTTGCCAGTTCAAAGCGGCGATTTTGCAAATAGATCGTACGTGCCTGCGCGTAACTATCGGCACTGTCATAAAGAATTGAATCGACCGTATCCGAGAACCGTCCACGATCCCCCATGCGCCGCACAACCTCGGCATAGACACCAATGTTGTCGACCGGACGCACCGGAGAGAAGTTAATTGGGTTCGAGAAAAGATTGAATACGACGCCGACAGCATCACGCGCGGTCGACGGGCCATAGAAAGGAAGTTCCACGTAGGCGCCCTCGCTGACACCCCAAACATGCAAGGTTTCTCCGAAATCGGTGTCGACGGGCGGCAGGTTCAATTCATCCGCCGGAGCGGACAGGCCAAATCCACCCACGGTCGAGTTGATCAGAAAGCGCAGCAACGCGTTGCCCGATTGTTTCAGATTGCCTTGCAACAGATAATCCAGAGCCTGCCCTGGCATGGTCAGGTTTTCAGCAAAGTGATTGAAGCTGGTGACCATCGGATCGGGCACGATCTTCACATAGCCTTTTGAGGCTGGACGGAACAGGAACCGGTCAACGCCCAGATTGAACTTGTGAATGCCACGGTTGGCACCTTCGTAAGGGTCGAAAATCTCACCTCGCGCGGCAGCGTCCTGTGGCTGCGTTGCGCATGCCGACAGAACCGTCATGATGGCGAATATGAATAGGTGCTTCAGGCGAATATAGCTTGGCACTGTCTTCTTTACTCCAAAAATACCCGGTGGTGTGCCGGGCCTTCAATCAATACGGCCATTGCGCTCATGGTGCGCAATTCGTCTCACATAGAGGTTTCGCGCGGAATATGAAACAACGACTCGCGTTTACCTCAGTAGGTGGGAGGTCGTAAAGTGACACGAATTCAACACTTCCTGAACAGGAGAACACCCGCGCAGTTCGCAGGCCTTAAGAAAATTACCGCTTTCCCGCTTTCCGAAACCTGCGTTCCCGGTTAGCGTCCGCGCGGAATCACTGTGAGATGAGGATCAACCACATGAGTATTGCAGCAAAACTGGACAGCTTGGGTGTCAATTTACCGGACGCGCCCGCGCCCGCAGCAAACTACGTTCCGTTCGTGCGCATCGGCAACATCGTCTATGTGTCGGGCCAAATCTCCAAGGCGGACGATCTGATCACAGGCAAGCTGGGCGATGACATGGATATTGAGGCAGGTGCGGCTGCGGCCAAGGTCTGCGCCATCAATCTGCTGGCTCAGGTAAAAGCGGCGTGCGACGGCGATATCGACAAACTGGTGCGGGTGATCAAACTGACTGGTTTCGTCAACTCGACCGCTGATTTCACCGCGCAACCGCAGGTGATCAATGGCGCGTCCGATTTTCTGGTTGAGGCGCTGGGTGAGGCTGGTCGTCACTCGCGCTCAGCCGTCAGCGCGGCGTCGCTGCCGCTGGGCGTCGCGGTCGAAATCGAAGGCATCTTCGAGGTTCAATGACACCTTCGCTGCCCCTTGAGTTTCTGAAGCGCCCGATTGCACATCGGGCGCTGCATGACGTTGCAGACCAGCGGCCCGAGAACAGCCGGTCCGCCATTCGTGCTGCGATCGACGCGGGATATGGCATTGAAATTGATCTGCAGCGCACGCGCGATAACCGTGCGATGGTGTTTCATGACTATGACATGACTCGCCTGACCGGACGCGCGGGACCTATTCAGCAAATCACTGCGGCGCAGGCTCAGGCGCAGCCTCTGCTGCATTCCGACGGTGAGAGTATCCCGTCATTCGAAGAGGTGTTGAACATGGTTGCCGGTCGGGTGCCTCTTCTGATTGAGCTTAAGGATCAGGATGGGGCAATGGGACCTGATATCGGTGCGTTGGAAGCGGATGTAGTAAGTGCGCTGAAAGGCTATGTCGGACTGGTCGCACTAATGTCATTCAACCCACACGCGGTTGCCGAACTCGCGCGCCTTGCGCCACACCTACCGCGCGGTCTCGTTACCGGCTCTTACGACCCAAAGGCCGAGCTTTTGCCGCAATCCATTTGCGACCATCTGCGCAACATCCCGGATTTTGACCGTGTTGGGGCCAGTTTCATCAGCCATGAAGCTTCTGATCTTGACCGCCCCCGGGTCGCCGAGCTGAAGGAGCAAGGTGTGCCGATCCTGTGCTGGACGGTGCGCTCGCCTGAACAAGAGGCCGAGGCGCGCAGGGTTGCCGATAATGTGACCTTCGAAGGCTATCTGGCCGAATATCCCGCTTGATCCTGCCGCGCGCGATCACAGATAAAGGTGCAGCGCGGAGGGGACATGGATCAGGCACAGATTGAGGTTCGGGTTCTGACATCGCTATCGCAGATAACAGCGGGCGATTGGGACAGTTGCGCCTGTCCTGAGGTTGCTGATGGCGGGCGACCGCATGATCCGTTCACCACACACCGATTTTTGCTGGCTTTGGAAGAAAGCGGTTCAGTCGGACGCGGCACAGGCTGGCAGCCGCAATATCTGACGGCTTATCTTGATGGAATGCTGATCGGTGCGGCGCCGATGTATGCCAAATCGCATTCGCAGGGTGAGTACATCTTCGATCACAGCTGGGCCCATGCTTATGAAAGTGCAGGCGGGCGATACTATCCGAAACTGCAGATCGCTGCGCCATTTACACCCGCAACAGGCCGACGTTTTCTGGTGCGGCCCGGCTATGATGCGGTGGGCATGTCAGCGCTGGTGCAAGGCGCGGTGCAGCTAGCCGCCGAAAATCGCATCTCCTCACTGCACGCCACCTTCTGCACCGAGGCCGAGGCGCTGGCTGGTGAACAGATGGGCCTGATGGTCAGGCATTCGCAGCAGTTTCACTGGCTCAATGATGGATACACTGATTTCGATGGGTTTCTGGCAGCGCTATCTTCGCGCAAACGCAAAAATATCCGGAAAGAACGCGAGCAGGCCTGTGACTTCGGCGGGCAGATTCGTACGATCACAGGCGATGATCTGCGGCCGGAGCACTGGGATGCCTTCTGGCGATTCTACCAGGATACCGGCGCGCGCAAATGGGGATCACCCTACCTGACGCGGCAATTCTTTGATATCGCTCAGGAAACCATGACAGATGACATCGCTCTGGTGCTGGCCGAACGCAACGGATACCCGGTAGCCGGGGCCTTGAATTTCATCGGCCGGGAAACGCTCTATGGCCGCTATTGGGGCTGCGTGGAACACCATCCCTGCCTGCATTTCGAACTGTGCTATTATAGGGCGATCGACTTTGCCATTGCTGAAGGGCTGGCCCGGGTTGAGGCAGGTGCCCAGGGCGAGCACAAGCTGGCGCGCGGTTATATGCCGACCCGCACGCATAGCTTGCACTGGGTCGGTGATCCGGGTTTTGCTGATGCAGTTCAGAAATATCTGGACGCCGAAGCCCACGCAGTGGGAGAAGAGATCGAGATTCTGACGGATTATGGCCCGTTCAGGAAATCGAACCCGGAGGAACAGCAATGACCGAACTTCTGTCAACCGAGACCCGCGGCCCGCTGCTGGACCCGCTGTTCAGAAATGGCTGGACCATGGTTGAGGACCGCGATGCGATCACAAAGACCTTCATCTTCGATAATTTTGTCGCCGCTTTCGGCTGGATGACGCAGGTGGCGATCTGGGCCGAGAAATGGAACCACCACCCCGAATGGTCGAATGTCTACCGCACAGTCGAGGTGGTGCTGTCCACCCATGATGTTGGCGGCCTGTCCGCACAAGACGCCAAGCTGGCGCGAAAGATGGATAGCCTTCTATCGGTCGCCAGCTGACCCTGCACCACCTGCCAGCAACGCAGCGGTTCCTAGTTGTTTGAAATCATCTGGAGAAATGGTTCCTCCGCTGATATCGATGTTGGCCGGAATTCTGATCGTGCGGCTGCCGACCGAGCGGACGCTGCGGGTCGACGGGTTGATGTCGAGGCACCGTGTCTCATAACAGGTCAAACCGGCGGTATTGATCTGAATGCGGGTCTGTCCGTCTGGGCCGGTAACAACAGGTGATTGCGGTACATCACAAGCCGCGAGCACCAGAAGCGCGCCGAGGCTGATCCATCTCGTCATCTTACGCCTCCTGATTGAACACTAGTTTAATTGCCCATTGCCATCCAGATCAGCCGAGGTGAAATCGCTGTCCATCTGGGCGTCGTATTCTGGCCGTGAGATAGTGTTATCTCCATCGCGGTCAACATTCTGAAACTGCTTGATGTCTAGGAACGGTTTAGCTTCATCCAGGCCAAGTGTGCCGTTCTTGTCTTCGTCCATCGCTTGAAACGCATAATCCGAGAAGGCGTTGAATTCGTCCCGGGACAGAAACCCATCATTGTTCTTGTCGATATTGTTCAGCTCGGCCTCGTGCAGTTCTGCGACACTTTCGGCGCTTGCGGTGCCAGACATCAGAATGACAGCGATGATGATCAATGCTTGTTTCAAATCCAATCTCCTCAGCATGCGTAACGTTCGCCAGACAACCCACCTGCAGCAGCGCCCGCCGCCGTCAGAATAGTTTTGCCCGATCCACCGCCAAATTGATTGCCGATCACTCCGCCTATCAATGCGCCGCCTATGGTGCCGCTCAGACAAGCGATCTCGTGTTGCCGAGCAGCTTGTTGCTGGGGTGTAGGGGCAGGGCCGCACGCGGCTAAGGCGCCGGCGCCTCCAAGAATCAAAGTGATTAATTTCAGTCGCATCAATGAACTCCCGGGTTGTATGTCCAAGTATTGGCACATCGGGTCGTTGCATCAAGTTAAATGCGTTTCATGTGGCCCCGGTGATGCCGGGGCCAACCGGGATCAGAAGGTTTCAAGCAGACCTTCGCCAGCCGAAATCTCGCAAACGCCCGGATTCTCTTCGATGTTCAAGGCGATTACCTTTCCGTCATTGACGAACATGGCATAGCGCTTGGACCGTGCCAGCAGACCAACCGGTGGTGCGTCGAAATCCATGTCTATCGCCTTGGTGAATTCCGATGCGGCGTCAGCCAGCATGGTCAGTCCTGCGGCAGTTGCTCCGGTGCTTTCACCCCAAGCGCCCATCACGAAGGGATCGTTGACCGAAATACAGATGATCTCATCAACTCCTTTTGCGTCGAATTGGCCTTTTGTCCGCATGAAGCTTGGGACATGCGCGGTCGTGCAGGTCCCGGTAAATGCGCCGGGCACAGCAAAGATCACCACCTTGCGCCCTTTTGTTTTTTCTGAAATCCGCACCTCTTCAGGGCCATCGGCTCCCATCTGAATCAGCGTCGCGTCGGGCAGCATGTCACCTGTTGAGATCATTTATTAAGCTCCTGTCATTTGGATTTGCAGAGTCGGGCTTTGTCGCAATATAGGTTGTCGAAAGAAAGAGACCATCGGAATTCTGCAGGGGAGCACAACATGAGCCATATCGTCGTGATCGGAGCAGGGCAGGCTGGTGCTTCACTCGTGGCGCGGCTACGCAAAGATGGGTTTGAGGGCGACATCACCTTGATTGGTGCCGAGCCGCACCTGCCCTATCAGCGCCCACCTTTGTCCAAGGGTTACCTGTTGGGCGAGATGGAGTTGGAACGCCTGTTCCTTCGACCCGAGAGCTTCTATGCCGCGAATAACATCACCCTGCGACTGGGGCAGCGTGTGACCGGAATTGACCCCAAGGCCAAAACGGTAACGATAGGTGATGACGTGATCGCCTATGATGAGTTGGCTCTGACTACAGGCTCTGATCCGCGTCGGCTGCCCGCAGCAATAGGTGGCGATCTTGAAGGCGTCCATGTGGTGCGCGATCTTGCGCATATCGACGAGATGGAGCCTCGGGTAACCGATGGTGCACGTGCTCTGATCGTCGGTGGCGGCTATATCGGGCTCGAGGCCGCCGCGGTTTGTGCCAAGCGTGGGGTCAAGGTGACCTTGGTTGAGATGGCAGACCGTATTCTGCAACGTGTCGCCGCGAAAGAGACCAGCGACTATTTCCGTGCGCTCCATACGGAATACGGAGCCGACATTCGCGAAGGCGTTGGGCTGGATCGTTTGGTTGGAGAAGATGGTAAGGTGACGGGTGCTATTCTGTCCGATGGCACTGAATTAAAGGTGGATTTCGTCGTGGTGGGGGTCGGAATCGCGCCCTCAACGCAACTGGCTGAAATGGCGGGGTTGGAGCTGGACAACGGCATCAAAACCGATGCCCATGGCCGCACCTCGGACCCGTCGATCTGGGCGGCGGGTGATTGTGCCTCGTTCCCGCATGGTGAGGGCCGCATTCGTCTGGAGAGCGTGCCCAACGCCATCGACCAGGCCGAGATTGTGGCCCAGAACATGCTGGGTGCTGCCAAGGATTATACCGCGACGCCGTGGTTCTGGTCGGATCAGTACGACGTCAAGCTGCAGATTGCGGGCCTAAATACAGGCTATGATCGCGTCGTGACCCGAAAGGGTGAAGGCGCGACGGTGTCCTTCTGGTACTATAAAGGCGATCAGCTGATTGCGGTCGACGCGATGAATGACCCGCGCGCTTATATGGTAGGTAAACGCCTGATCGATGCGGGTAAAACAGCCGATCCGACGGTGGTGGCTGACCCAGAAGCGGAACTGAAACCGCTGCTCAAAGCGTGAGGATCATCGCCGGTAACTTCCGGGGCCGCGCTTTGGCCTCGGTCGGCAAGGGCGATGCTGGAGCACATCTGCGCCCCACCACCGATCGGGTGCGGGAAAGCCTTTTCAACGTCTTGAACCATCAGATCGACATTGATGGTCTGCACGTGTTGGACCTGTTTGCAGGTACTGGTGCGTTGGGGCTTGAAGCGCTGTCGCGCGGAGCGGCCCATGTTACGTTTGTCGATGATGGGCGAATTGCGCAGAGTCTGATCCGTAAGAATATCGATCTGACCGGAAGTCGGGACCAGACCACTCTGATCAGACGTGACGCAACGCGGTTGGGGGAAAACCCAGGCGACGCATGCGATCTGGTCTTTCTTGATCCGCCTTATGGCAAAGACCTGGGTCAAAAGGCGCTGGCGGCGGCCACCAAAGGTGGCTGGCTGGCCCAGGACGCCCTGATCGTGTGGGAGGAAAACGCCCCCATGATTGCTCCAAATGGGTTCACTCTGCATGACGCGCGAAAATATGGCGACACGTGCATTTCGCTGATGTGGCGAACTGGGGGCCGATATGCATGATCTGGTCATTTTCGATTGCGACGGGGTTCTGGTTGATAGCGAGGTTCTGTCCAATCAGGTCATGATCGACAATCTGGCCCAATATGGTCTGCACCTGACCCTTGCAGAGTGCATGTCTCTTTTCGTCGGTGGTACGATGACTGGTGTCCGAGACAAGGCGCGCGATCTCGGTGCGGATCTGCCTGACGACTGGACCGATCAAATCTACTCGGAAATCTATGAGAGGCTGCGAGCGGGCACTCCTTTGGTTGAAGGCATCCCAGAATTGCTGACGCAATTGGATGCAGCCAGCATTCCTTATTGTGTCGCCTCAAATGGCAGGCCAGAGAAAATGCAGATTACTCTGGGTCAGAACGGTCTGTGGGAGCGGTTCAGCACGGTCATGTTTTCGGCCCATGTGCTGGGCTCAGGTAAACCTGACCCCACCCTGTTCCTGACAGCGGCGCAGCAATTTGGCGCCAAATCGCCGGTCGTGATCGAAGACAGTGAGAACGGCGTCACCGCCGCCATCCGTGCCAATATGCGCTGCCTCGCCTATGCAGCCCACGACGACGGTGCGCGGCTGGCAACGCTGGGGGCCGAGGTCTTCACGGATATGTCACACGTGCCGGGGCTTTTGGGACTCTGACCGAGAAATATGCTAAGGTCGGCCCATGGACCGCGCCATCACACCTCCGTTTTGGGGCTTTTTGACAGACAGCGACGCCACCACCGGGCCGCCGACCAAACCGATGCGCGCGCCGGTGTTTATCAACGACGCGGTGATTCCCTGGCGCGATGAGACGTTGTTGCTGAAACTTTTACGCGATCAGGCGACTGATCAGGACGAATAAGTCGGGTGATATTTGCCACCCGGTGATATAGTGAAAATCTCAACCCCATCGGCCGTCACACCCACCGAATGCTCAAACTGCGCCGACAGAGATTTGTCGCGAGTCACGGCAGTCCAGTCATCGGCAAGTGTTTTGGTTTCGGGGCGGCCCAGATTGACCATCGGTTCGATGGTGAAGAACATGCCTTCTTCCAACACGGCGCCAGTTCCGGGGCGGCCGTAGTGCAGAACGTTTGGTGGCGCGTGGAAAACACGGCCCAGCCCATGTCCGCAGAAATCGCGGACAACGCTCATCCGGTGCGCCTCGACATAGGCCTGAATGGCATGGCCTATATCCCCGAAGGTATTACCCGGCTTGACCATATCGATGCCCTTGAACAGCGCATCATGGGTCACCTGAATCAGCCGCTCGGCTTTACGCGGAAGCTTACCAGCCACGTACATACGCGAGGTGTCACCAAACCAGCCATCGACGATCACAGTGACGTCGATATTCAGGATATCGCCATCCTTCAGCTTCTTCTCGCCGGGTATGCCGTGACAGACTACATGGTTCACGCTAATACAACTTGCGTGCTGATAACCTTTATAGCCAATGGTCGCTGATTCTGCGCCTGCGTCCTCGACCATCTGAGTGATCAGCCCGTCAATCGCACCAGTGGTCTGACCAACAAAAACATGATCAGCAATATCGTCCAATATCTGCGCAGCCAGCGCCCCTGCCGCATGCATTCCGGCAAAGTCACTCTGTTCGTAGATACGGATGCCATCCTTGGTCAGACGGCCACGATGTTCTTTCATCGGTGCGAGACTCCAAATATTTCACGCAGCACTTCTTTTACGCTGCTTGTGCAGAAAGTACCAGAGGGCGCGCGATCGCGAATTAAAGATGGCGAATGAATCGGTGACTTCAAGACTTAAAGCCAACGTGAAATTGGGATGGGTGCTGCATTTGGCGGCGAAGCGGACAGATGGCCTAGACTGGTATATGCTATTCGGATCGATGCGGGTGCTAACGCCAAAAGTGAAACTGTTCGACACCGCCGTGCGTGCATGAGGGCGCTAATGCCCTTTATCTTGGGAGACTTATCCAATGGCTAGTTCAGTGATCGTGGTCAGGCGTATGTCAGAAGCAGACAATGGTGAAATGTCCAAGCTGCTTGGCGATGTTTTCAGCCGGCGGGATCCTCCCGCTGTTGCAACTAACTTCTCGCCTGTAAAGCTCGAAAAGATCGCCATGCTGTTTGGATCAAAATCTGCAAAAGAAGGATTGTCGTCTGTGGCTTTCAATCAAGCTACTGGTGAAATTGTAGGCGCAGTTTTAGCGCATGATTTCGGTCAGCCACCCCCCGACGGGATTGATGCGCTGGACTTAGACTCTGAACCCGTCATCGCGCTAATTGACGAGTTGGAAAGTGTTTTTTCGAATGCCTACGACATTCAAGCAGAAAAATTCCTTCATATATTTATGATTGCAGTGCGTGATGATTTCTCAAGAAGAGGAATTGCACAAAGCTTGTTAGTTTCATGTCTAAAGCAAGCTGAGAATTCTGGTTATCGGATTGCTTTCGCCGAAGCGACAAACAGTTTTTCACAAAGCCTTTTTTCAAAAGCAGGCTTTGTCGGCATTCACTCGATCGGTTACGAAGACTTTGAACTTAATGGGCAACGGCCATTCCTGGATATCAAGGACGAGGGGGCCTGTGCGCTAATGGAACTTGATCTTTCGGCTTAAACTAGATTTTTGATGTGTATAAGCAAAGCGGCCAGAATCCGTCAGCGCTCGTAAGCTTGTCCATAACCTGAGGCGACCCAAACCCCTTCCGGAGAAATTCGTGTTCCGCAGATCATCCGTTCTACCCCCTTGGCCTGCGCCCCTTCAAATGCCGCCGCATAAGCCGGATCGATATCCGCAGCCAGAGCAAACCTGTCACAGTCAGAGCGCTGCACCAGATAGAGCATGATCGCCCGGTGCCCCTGCGCCGCCATGGCCGCCAACTCCCCCAAATGCTTGGTGCCGCGCGTTGTAACGCTGTCGGGAAACTCGGCCAGACCGGGTTGGCGCGATAGGGTGACGCTTTTGACCTCGACATAGGTATCTAGCAAACCCGGTTGGGTCAGCAGGAAATCGATGCGGCTGTTTTCACCGTATTTGACCTCGGGGCGGACGGTTTCATAGGCCGACAGTTCGGGGATTTCGCGTGCCTCAAGCGCCGCCCGAAGCGCCTTGTTTGGGACGGATGTGTCGACCCCCGTAAAATGCCCGTTCTCATGATCGACCAGCCGCCAGCCGTATTTCAGCTTTTTCTTGGGATCGTCGTTGGGCTCCAGCCAGATTTTCTGGCCCGGTTTCGCCAGACCCATCATCGAGCCCGGATTGGCGCAATGGGCCGTTACCTCTCTTCCGTCCTCCAACGTGCAATCGGCCAGAAAGCGTTTGTAGCGGCGGATCAGGCGGGCGGGGACAAGGGGGGTTTCAAATCGCATGGCCTAGGGCCTATACCTGCCCTAACGGTCGATCAAGAGGGAGGGCGCGCCATGGCCAATCCAACCGCTGCTATGTTGGTGATCGGGGATGAGATCCTCTCGGGCCGCACCCGCGATGCCAATATGCATTATCTGGCTGGAGAGCTGACCAAACACGGCATCGATCTGAAAGAGGTGCGTATTGTCAGTGATGATGCGCCCGCGATTGAGGCGGCAGTCAGGGCGCTGACCCAGGCCCATGACCATGTGTTTACCAGTGGCGGCATCGGCCCGACCCATGACGATATCACCGCCGATTGCATCGCTCGAGCTTTTGGCGCGCATATCGATGTTCGCCACGACGCGCGGGCGCTGCTTGAAGCGCATTACGAGAAGTCCGGGCTGGAGCTGAACGACGCTCGCCTGCGTATGGCGCGTATCCCGGACGGGGCGGAATTGATCGACAACCCGGTCTCGACCGCGCCCGGCTTTACGATTGCAAACGTCCATGTCATGGCCGGAGTACCGTTGGTTTTTCAGGCGATGGTGGCGAGTGTTTTACCTTTGCTTACCGGAGGCAACCCGCTGTTGTCGCAGACTCTGCGAGTGGACAGAGGTGAGGGCGATATAGCGTCGACCTTGGCCGCGCTCGCCAAAGATTTCAGCGACCTCTCGATCGGATGTTATCCGTTTCAGACAAATGGTGTGTTCGGAGCGAATGTGGTTGTGCGCGGCACTGATGGCGGGCGCATCGATGCCGCCATTACCCGCCTCGCGAAAGAGATTGAGCTTTGAGCACCGATTGGGCTGCAGTTGTAGACGGCACATGGCCTGCTGCGGGCTATCAATCGCATGGCCCTTTTCGGCTGCGACAAGGGCAGGGCGGAGGGTCGCGCGTTTCCGCCGCCAGTCGGATCGGAGAGGTAACCAGCACCGATATAGATGCGGCTGAAGGCGCCATGCAGGCGATGGGCCAGAAACGCATCTTCTGCCTGCGACCGAGAGATGAAGCACTGGATGCGATGCTTGCCGAACGCGGCTACGACATTCTCGATCCGGTCAATATCTATTCCTGCCCGGCGCAGCAATTGACCGATATCCCGATCCCGCGCGTGACTGTTTTCAACATCTGGGAACCGCTGGCCATCATGCGCGAGATCTGGGCGCAGGGCGGTATCGGCCCCGAGCGGATTGCCATCATGTACCGGGCACCGGGCCCAAAGACCGGCCTTTTGTTGCGCCAAAGCGATCAACCCGCAGGAACGGGTTTTGTGGCGATCCACGCCGGTATCGCGATGGTGCATGCGTTGGAAATCCTGCCGGATCACCGCCGCAAGGGGTTGGGCAACTGGGCCATGCGTGCCGCGGCCTTTTGGGCGCTGGACAATGGCGCGCAGACGCTTAGCGTGATCTGTACCAAGGCGAACGCGGGGGCCAATGGCCTCTACCACTCGCTTGGGATGAAGATCGATGGAGAATACCACTATCGCCAGCGCGTCTGAGGAGAGCGAATTGACCAAACAGGACATGCCCACTGCCCTGGATCTGCCAATGGTGGACCCTCTACCGCCAGAGACGCAGAAGTACTTCGATATCTGTGTCGAGAAACTGGGAATGGTGCCGAATGTCCTGCGCGCCTATGCCTTCGATATCGACAAGCTGAACGCCTTCACTTCGATGTATAATGACCTGATGCTGGCCGACAGCGGGCTGTCCAAACTGGAGCGCGAGATGATCGCGGTCGTGGTGTCCTCGATCAACAAATGCTTCTATTGCCTCGTGGCCCATGGCGCGGCAGTGCGGCAGCTTTCGGGTGATCCGCAACTGGGCGAGATGCTGGTCATGAACTACCGCGTCGCCAAACTGGATGCGCGCCAACGTGCGATGCTGGATTTCGCCGCCAAAATGACCACTGCCAGCACCACAATCGAAGAGCCCGATCGCCAGCAATTGCGCGATGTCGGTTTCTCAGATCACGACATCTGGGATATTGCCAATGTCACCGGTTTCTTCAACATGACCAACCGCGTGGCCAGTGCCACTGCGATGGTCCCGAACCCCGAGTATCACGCCCAGTTCCGATGATCCGAACCCTGTTCATCTGTATTGCTTTGCTGGCCGTGCCTGCCTTGGCGCAGGAGTTGAACTTTCCTGCGGGCTCCCGGCAGATATCTGACCGCACCAGCGCGCTGGACAGCTATGACTTGCCGACCGGTGTGTTTGCCGATGGCTCGGTCCCGTCGCGTACTGTCGAAGGGCGCGTCGAGCGGCTGACATGGCGGCTGCAGGCTGGGTCCAGTACAACGCTGCAAATCCTTGCGCCTGTGCGGGATCAGCTTCAGGCGCAAGGTTTCGAGATCGCTTTTGAATGCGAGGCGCGCAATTGTGGCGGGTTCGATTTCCGCTTTGGCACCGAAGTGGTGCCGACACCCGACATGTATGTGGCGATCCACGATTACCGCTTTCTGTCCGCTGCCCGCGGCGACGAGGTGCTGAGCCTGCTGGTCAGCCGTAATCCGCCGGATGGCTATGTGCAGATGATCCGGGTGACCCCACTGGGCACGCAGCCCGCGCCGCCATTGGTGACCGAGGAAACCGTTGAAGGCTCGGCCGGGTTGCTCAGCGATCTCAGCGGCACCGGACATGTCATTCTTGATGACCTGCACTTTCGCACCGGTGAAGTCGCGCTGGGCGAGGGGCCTTTCGCCTCGCTGGCGCTGCTTGCTGGTTATCTGGCCGACAATCCATCGACCCGGTTGGCGCTGGTTGGACACACGGATGATACGGGTGCATTGCCAGCCAATATTGCGGTCAGTACCAAACGGGCCGAAGCCGTGCGCGCGCGCCTGATTGAAGCGCATGGCGTTGCCGCCGACCGGATCGAGGCGCAGGGTGTGGGCTATCTTGCGCCCATCACCTCGAACGCCACGCCCGAGGGCCGAGATATTAATCGCCGGGTCGAGGCGGTGTTGCTGGTCAACTGACGGGCGCAGGCATCGCAACCGCTCTGCGCCCCTCTTGCCCTGATGCCGCACCCTGATGCACACTTGCAGATGAACGGGGCATCTGCCTTGCCGTCGGACTTGTTGGAAGGCAGTCCCACCCGCCACCATGCATTGGGAGGAGTGCGTCATGGCTTCCAGGACCGACGATTCCACACCGCCGGACAACATGGCCCCACAACCAGCCATGCCCGAGGTCAACAGGCTGACAGCGGCAGATATCACCGCTTCGCTCAAGGCCGGGTTTTCCGACTTCCTCGCACGCCCGGTCATGAGCGGTTTTTTCGGCCTGTTATATGCGGTTTTCGGCATCCTGTTCGTCTGGTGCCTGGTTTGGCTTGGCAAGATCTGGATGATCATTCCTGCGGCGGTAGGATTTCCGCTGGTCGCGCCCTTCGCAGCCGCGGGGCTCTATGAGATGTCCCGTCGCTTGCAAAAAGGGGAAAACTTCGGGTGGTCCGAAATCCTCACCGTCATGGCCAATCAACGCAAACGTGAGCTGGGCTGGATGGCCTTCGTCACCCTGTTCATATTCTGGGTCTGGACCTATCAAATCCGCCTTTGGCTGGCGATCACTCTGCAAAAAGCGTCATTTTCCGATTTTGAGGGGTTCTTGAACATCGTGCTTTTCACGCCGCAGGGCTGGACCTTCCTTGCGATTGGCACCTGCGTCGGGGCGTTTCTGTCGGCTGTGCTGTTCTCGGTAACCGTTATCGCCATGCCGATGCTGCTGGATCGTGAAACCAATTTCGTCACTGCCATGCTCACTTCGGTTCGCGTCGTCTCCGAGAATCCGGTGGTGATGCTCGGCTGGGCTGCGATCATTTCGGTCACCATGCTGATTTCGCTGGCACCCGCGTTTTTGGGACTTGTCTTTACACTGCCGATCCTGGGTCACACCACATGGCACCTGTATCAGCGGGCTGTATCACCTGCTGAGGTTTGACCGGCAGATTCAGATCGAACGAGCGACAAAACAAAAAAGACCCGCACTGATCAGCGCGGGCCATTTAGGTGCCACTGGGAGAATTCTACCAATCCATCGGGCCTTTTTCAGCGAAGGACGCGACTAGAAAATCAATGAAAGCACGCACCTTGGGCTGGGTGAACCGGCCCGGCGGATAAACTGCGTAAACGCCTTGCACCTCGTCCGGAAGCGATGGCATCGCATCCACCACCTCGCCCGATTTCAGCGCGTCGGCATAGAGGTAGCTTGGCAGATGTGCGATCCCAAGGCCCGAGATTGCGGCGTTCAACAGCGACTGCCCGTCATTTACGCTTAACCAACCAGCGGTGCGCACCTGACGTTTCTCGCCCGACGGCGCGGTCAGTTTCCAGACGCTGCCCGAGGACTGGCTCGAATAGTGCAGTAGCTTGTGTTCATTCAGGTCGTCGATCTTTTGCGGGCGCCCAAACTGCTCGATATAGCTGGGCGCCACGACCATGCGTTTTACGGTTTCGGTCAGTTTGCGGGCGCGCAAGGTGCTGTCTTCCAGTTCCCCAATGCGCACGGCCACGTCAAAGCCTTCCGAGATCAGTTCGACGTAACGGTTGTTCAGCACCATGTTCACGGTGATATCGGGATAGGCAGACAGGAATTCCGAAAGCACAGGTGACAGGTGATTGACACCGAAATCCGTCGCCACACTGATCCGCAGAAGACCAGAAGGGTCGGATTGCATCGAGGTTACAAGCGCATCTGCCTCGCCCGCATCGTTGAGCACGCGCCGGGCGCGATCATAATAGGCCAGTCCAATCTCGGTCGGTGAAACCCGGCGTGTGGTGCGGTTTAGCAGTCGTGCACCCAGCCGCGCCTCAAGGCTCGACACGTGTTTGGACACGGCTGATTTGGAGATACCCATTTTTTTGGCCGCGTCGGTGAAACCACCCTGGTCCACCACGTTGGAAAAGGCCTCCATTTCGGTCAGTCGATCCATTCTCGTTCCCCAGGTCTTCTGTTCGTTGTCTCTTTATCGCGATCAATCTGGGCGAGAACTGGGCAGACATGAGATAATATCAGGGTTTTGATAGGGATCGTTTGCGACTGGGAAACGCCGAAGTTGGCATGCTGTAATTCCAAACACCCAACACAAATAACCGATATCTGGACTTTTTCTCTATCGTGCTATGATGAGAATGGCATTTTTGTGACCATGGAGGAGATCATGAAAGCCCTATTTGCTGCTGCCGTCCTGTGCCTGTCCGCAACTCTCGCGTCGGCCGGAGGAGAAACGCCGTCAAACCCTGATGCCAGGGTTTATTTCGCAAATCTGACTGACGGAGACACCGTACAATCACCCGTCACGATCGTGTTTGGCCTAAGTGGCATGGGTGTTGCTCCTGCCGGAACCGAAAAGGAAAACACGGGTCACCATCACCTTCTGGTTGATCGTCCTCCGTTGGGGCAGGGTGAAGACGGCGCGGATGAACTGGCCTATGGGCTGCCCGCAGATGACAACCACATCCACTTTGGCGGCGGCCAGACCGAGGTCACGCTGGAATTGAGCCCGGGGGAACACACTTTGCAGCTTGTGTTGGGTGATGCGGGTCATGTGCCCCACGCGACGCCAATCGTTTCAGAGGTGATTACAATCACTGTAGAGTAGTGGTTAAGCGCTGAATTGTGCGTCGAACTCAGTTTCTCCTGTTCGGGTAAAGCGGATGATGCGGCTGTCAGGTATACGCACCAGCCAGCCGATCTCTTCCATGCGGGTCAGCATGGCGCGCCCAAGCTTGCCGGCCAAATGCGTTTCTCGTTCGCTCCAGTCCAGACAGGGGCGGCAAAGCGGTGCGCGGCTGCGGCTGAGTCCTTCCAGATCGATGCCAAAGCCGGTGCAGAATTGAGTGCCCTCTTTGGTCAGGTGAACCGCGTCCTCCGTTGCCTCAAGATACCCTTGTTTCTGCATGGCGGTGAACATCTGCACCCCACGGCTGCCCGCAAGATGGTTGTAGCAAACCCGTGCTGACCGCATTTCCGCATCTTTTGGTCCGGTCTGCGTCCGCAGATGGCCGCGCCCTGCAGCCAGCCCCATAAGGTTTTCCAGCACATGCGCTACATCTTCTCCGGACAGTCCGTAATATTTGTGCCGTCCCTGTCCACGCACCCGGACCAGGCTGCCTGCAAGCAGCTTTTTCAGGTGTGAGCTTGCGGTTTGGGGGCTGATCCCGGCCTCACGCGCCAGTTCGCCAGCCGTCAGCGCTTTGCCTGACATCAGTGCTGTTAACATATTGGCACGCGCAGGATCGCCAATCAGCGCCGCGATCTGTGCAATATCCGGTCCGTTTCGCATACTTCGATCATAGTCGAAACATAAGCTGCGTCCAAGAGGTTATTCTTTGCCAATCATAAACCGGAGGCGTCTATGCTCGCTTGTATAATCCAATACCAGATCGATCCGACGAAAAAAGAGCAGTTTCAGACCTACGCGCGCAATTGGGGACAGGCGATTCCGCGATGCGGGGCTGATCTGATCGGATGTTTCGCACCGCACGAGGGGTCATCGACCTCAGCCTATGGAATCTACAATATTCCCAGTCTTGCTGAATATGAGTCCTACCGCGCTCGTCTGTCGGCTGATCCACTTGGGCAGGAGAACTACGCCTTTGCGCAACAAGAAGGCTTTATACTACGAGAGGATCGAACTTGGCTCAGATGTGTCTCGGTGCCGCATGATAGAACGTAACGAACTACGCCTTTTCTTCCTGCCGCGCGCCCTTCGGAGTACTCGGTTCGACAAAGGACAGAATCGCCACAACCGCAAGCAGGCTACCGGCCGAAATGGCAGCGACCGCCCATACGATTTCATTCATGTGGGCAATCGCAGCCAAAGCCGCTGAGATGGCGACGACGGCAACCCGCACCAGCGTTTGTGAGATCGCTTGCGCCGCGATCCGTTGGGATTTTGGGGCGACGTTCATAAAATAAAGCCCACGAGCACTGCCCAGCCCGGTGACGGCTACAGTTACGATAAACAGCGACACGGCATGCAGATGCACGTTGTGATCAAATCCCCAACGATGGATCGCTACCAACCCTATCCCTGTAAGGGCAACCATCGACGCCCCGGCCACCATGACGACTCGATTGGAATAACTGCTGAGCGCCCTCCAAAGGGGCGACGCCACCAACAATGCGGCTGCCGACGATACAACAAGCGCTGTCAGACCTTGCGACGAGCTGTGGTGCGCCTCTGCCGCCAGCAATGCGTAGAACGGAACCGACAGGCCGGTCAGAACAAAAGCAAGCCGGATCAGAACGTATTTCTGAAACCAGCGTTCTTTAAGCAGCACCTTGGCCTCTCGCCAATATGCCTTCATCGCCTCCGAACGTGTGTTGGCCGACGACGGAGTGCTCGCGGCTGGATCCGGCGATCTCTCTTGCAGAGTCATCATGAATACGGCTGAGAAAACGAAGCACGTGGCACCAAGTCCGACTACTGTGCTGTGTCGTGTCAGTGCGGGGGTATCCTGAAATAGCTGATGCAGCAACAGTACAATGGCAATCGTTGCAGCGCCTCCAAGCGCCTTCTGCGTATAACTAATTCGCATCCTGTCTTTTGAGGTCAGATTGTCGCTGATGAAATCGATGATCATCAGACTCTTGATCTCTCCCAAGATGCCGATGACGAATATCCCAACAACAAATGCTGCAATGGTTACCGGTCTACTGCCATAGGTAACGGCGAAAATGACAATCAGAAAACATATAGCAACCGCCAGATCAGCCCGGGCGATGGCTGACTTCTTTTGGGGAAGTCGGGTGATCGACTGTGCAAAGAACATATCCGCAAGCGTGCCCGCCGCGTGCCGAATGGTCACCAAAAGGCCAGCCAAAAAGACGGGCAGGTCCAGTGACACCGCAAGAAAAGTCAATACGATCGCCGGTCTGGCCATGGACCAGGCCATGACGGACAGCGCACCTTGCCCGGCTATAATCGGCAGGTTGCTGCGGCGCGGTACGAACGGCTCCTGACTCATAGTCCCGTTTCAAACAACGTGTGTTGATCGTGCCAACTTCACGATAAACGGGAGACTATAGCAAGGATTGGCAACCGGATTGGCGCCAATCCGATGCAATTTAGAAAGTTGCCGCCAGCCGCGTCCCCTGATTGATCGCGCGCTTTGCGTCCAACTCGGCGGCCACATCTGCGCCGCCGATCACATGAGGTGTTATCCCGCGTTCAATTAGCTCATCTGCCAGTGAACGGTCCGAGACCTGACCCGCGCACAGTACGATCGTATCCGCCGGGATCACAGTCGGGTCTTCGTGGGCCTCGCCAAAGCTCACATGCAGGCCGTCATCATCGATGCGCTCGTAATTCACGCCGCCTACGAAATTGACGTCTTTCATCTTTAGGGTCGCACGATGAATCCAACCCGTTGTCTTGCCGAGCCCCTTGCCGTGACGCTGTGCTTTGCGTTGCAGTAACGTGACCTGCCGCGCGGGCACCTCAGGCTGCGGACCTTCGGGTGCCAGTCCCGAGCGATGTTCGGCCGGGTCAGTGACGCCCCATTCCTTCATCCAAAGAGGCAGGTCCGTGGTCGGGCTGTGGCCATCTTCCAGTAAGAATTCGGAGACGTCGAACCCGATGCCTCCGGCCCCGATCACAGCAACCGATTTGCCGATCTCGGCCTTGTCGCGCAGCACGTCGATATAGCTGAGCACATTGTCTTGCTCTTGTCCGGGGATCTGCGGATCGCGCGGGGTGACACCGGTGGCGATGACCACTTCATCGAAACTGGTGAGATCATCCGCGCTGACTTCGCGGTTCAGTTCGACCGTCACACCCAGATCGTCCATCATGGTGCGGTACCAGTCGACCAGTCCCCAGAACTCTTCTTTCCCCGGCACCTGTTTGGCCATGTTTAATTGTCCGCCGATCTCGGCGGCGCGATCAAACAGGGTTACGTCATGGCCGCGCTGGGCGGCAGTCATCGCGGTCGACAAACCGGCAGGTCCCGCGCCGACAATGGCCACGGTCTTGCGTACCGCGGACTTGCCGATCACCAATTCGGTCTCATGACAGGCACGCGGGTTGACCAGACACGAGGTCAGCTTGCCGCTGAAGGTATGATCCAGGCAAGCTTGATTGCAGGCGATGCACGGGGCGATCTTCGCTGCCTCACCGGCGATTGCTTTGTTCACGAAATCCGCATCGGCCAACATCGGACGGGCCATAGACACCATGTCAGCGCAACCGGTCGCTAAAACCTCTTCGGCCACTTCAGGCGTATTGATCCGGTTCGAGGTGATCACCGGGATGCCAACTTTGCCCATCAGTTTCTTTGTGACCCACGCAAAGGCCGCACGGGGTACGCTGGTGGCAATCGTTGGAATCCGCGCCTCGTGCCAGCCGATCCCAGTGTTGATGATTGTGGCCCCGGCCTGCTCAATCCGCTGCGCAAGTTCAACGACTTCGTCATGGGTCGACCCATTGGGCACCAGATCAATCATCGACAGGCGATAGATGATGATGAAATCGGTCCCCACGGCTTCGCGCGTACGGCGTACCACTTCGATGGGCAGGCGCATCCGATTTTCATAGGACCCACCCCAGCGGTCGGTGCGCTTGTTGGTGTGGGTCACGAGGAATTGGTTCAAGAAATACCCCTCGGACCCCATGATCTCGACCCCGTCATAGCCCGCCTTCTGGGCCAGAACAGCGGCGTTGACGATATCGCTGATCTGCTTTTCGATGCCCTCTTCGTCCAGTTCATGCGGCGGAAACGGAGAGATTGGAGATTTCACCGGGCTGGGGGCGACGCATTTCGGCCCATAGGCGTACCGCCCCGCATGCAGAATCTGCATTGCGATCTTGCCATCCGCCTCATGCACGCGTTTGGTCACGATGGAATGGTTCGCCACTTCTGTCTCATTGGTCATCATCGAGGCCCCGGGCAGGACCGAGCCCTCTAGGTTCGGGCCAATTCCACCCGTCACCATCAAGGCCACACCGCCACGAGCGCGATCCGCGTAAAACTCGGCGACACGGTTCCAGTCGCCAGTCTCTTCCAGCCCGGTATGCATCGAGCCCATCAGCACGCGGTTCTTCAACGTGGTAAAGCCCAGATCCAGCGGGGCCAGCATGTTTGGGTACGCAGTCATGGCAAACTCTCCCTCCCGACTTTGTCCGTCAGATTGACCTTCGCGTCACCGTTGTCACGCGAAACCTAACGTCATTCCCTTTGTGTTTTCCGCAGTGCTTGCTACAGACGCTTCAAAGCATGTTCATGAGGCCGCATATGACCCCCGACCAGATAGCAAAACTTCCTTATCGCCCCTGTGTCGGGCTGATGCTAATGAATGCCGAGGGATCGATTTTTGTCGGTCAGCGTAACGACCGCCACAAAGACGCCTGGCAGATGCCTCAGGGCGGTGTGGACAAGGGCGAAGACCCGCGCGATGCCGCCCTGCGCGAGCTTCGGGAAGAAACCGGCGTGACTGCAGATCTGGTCGAAATCATCGCCGAGACCGACGGCTGGCTGCCCTATGACTTGCCGCATGACATTGTGCCCAAAATCTGGAAGGGCAGGTATCGCGGGCAGGAGCAGAAATGGTACCTGATGCGGTTTCTGGGGCGGGATGATCAGATCAACATCGCAACTGAGCACCCGGAATTCACCCACTGGAAGTGGCAGACACCGTCACGGCTCGTTGATGAAATCGTACCCTTCAAACGAGACGTGTATGCGCGTGTGGTCGAGGTCTTTCGAGGACATTTGCCTGAGATTTGACCGCAGTTCACTTCACTGAGTGCGGGTCGGTTTGCAGACAGTCAATCTCTCAAAGCGGAGCGGTACCAAAGGGTCTGAAGAATGGCCGATATGCGGACAAACCAGACTTTTGCGATTGGACAAGGCATGTCCGCTCAACGCCTGTCTCCGACATTGGCGTCAGAATGTCTGACAGCGCGCGAAACTTAATTTGAGCTCATGTTTCCCAAGGTGGCTTTGCACCAATCTCAGCGATCAAAAAGTCCATGAAAACCCGCACTTTGGGGGAGAGTACGTTGGACTTGGGATAGATCAGCCACAAGACGTTGTCTTCTGCTGCCTCAAAACTCGGAAGGACCTGTGTCAAACGACCAGATTTCAGGTGGTCATGCACACTCCACAGGGCGTTCAAGGAAATACCTGCCCCGGCGAGCGTGGCGCGGACCTGACTTTGGCCGTCGTCGATAATCAATTGACTTTTGGCCGATGCGGGATCGAAAACGGCTTTTTCACCTGCCCGCCCAGTCAACAGCCGCGGTTGGCGATTTTGGAAGGCGATCAAGTGATGGGTTGTCAGATCGCCGGGCGCTTTGGGGGTGCCGTGCGTGTCGAGATAGCCCGGAGCAGCGCAGAGCATGCGCCGGTCATCGGCCAATTTGCGGCCTTTCAGGCTGGTATCGACAAGCGGCGCGTTTCTGAGGGCCAGATCATAACTGCCTTCGATCAGATCGAATTGCACATCCGACAAATGCAGGTCGAGCGTGAGGTCGGGGTGCCGTTGAAGAAATTTCGGCAGGATCGGTGCGATGTAGAGTTGCGCAAAACTGCTGGGTGCCGCAAAGCGCAAAGTGCCTTTTAGAGTCGCTGTCTGCTTGCCCAAAGCCGTAAGTGCTGCCTCTTCCTGTGCGATGATCTCGCGGGCGAAAGGCAGGAAATCGGCGCCTTCGACGGAAAGTGACGCTTTGCGCGTCGTGCGATGCAACAGCTCAGACCCCAGGCTTTGTTCCAGCTTGGCAAGCTTTGCGCTTGAGACAGCTGGGGCCATGCCCAATCCGCGCCCTGCGGCGCTGATGTTCAACATTTCCGCTGCCCTTACGAACAGGCGGAGCGCGTCTGTATCAAGTCCCATTATCTGCAAAAACCGAATTATCAATCCAAGAAAGGTCAGTTTATATGCAAATGGGTTGGCGTTAAATACCCCTCATGGATGCAACACTGCATAAGCAGGAGGCGCAAGTGAAACGAAAAGCCACAGTCAACTACCATGTTCACAAGCCCTATCGGCAAGCTTTTGAGCTGGATGCAAGTGGGATTGCGGGAAACCTGATTTCTCCTGAATTGGCCCCAACCTCTGTGACGTTGACCGATATGCGCGCGACGACCACCTCTGTTGCGTTTGCCTCTGATGCCGTTGAATTCACGCCACTGGAAACGCGGGTTCAGGACTTTTCCGGCAGCGCTTGGAAACAGAGCTATGAGGCGGAACTGACAGCGATACTGCGGGAAAAACTTGGTGCGCGCGAGGTTGCGGTTTTCGATCACACGGTTCGGACAGATGACCCGGATGCGACGCGAAAACCTGCGCGCAACGTTCATAGTGACTACAGCAAGGACGGAGCCGAGCAGAGGCTTGTCGATCTATTGGGTACCCAGATCGCGGCGGAGTGGGCGCGGGGTCACTATGCTTTTGTCAACGTATGGCGTCCTTTAGAGCATCCGATCAATTCGGCACCTTTGGGCTTTGTTCGTCCGGCATCGGTGGATCCGTCCGACTGGATTCTGCTGGACCTGATCTATCCCGACCGCAAAGGGCAAATCATGGGGCTGGTGGGAAATCCCCAGCATGAATGGGTCTATCAATCCAAGATGACGCCGGATGAGGTCGCGATCTTCAACATCTATGACAATCAAGGACTGCCATCGATTGCCCATAGCGCGCTCGACTTGGTCGAGGACGCGGGCGTCACGACCATTCGCAAAAGCATCGAGAGCCGCACTTTGGTGCGCTACTAAAAGGGGCCCAGACATGTTGGATAAAATGCAGCATAATGAGTTTGCCGAAATCAATGTGGCCTACAACCGGGTGTTCCGTCCCGGGCGGCTGAGCGTTGGCCTTGTGTTGCCTCTCGAAGCCTATTCCGTTGGCGCAGAGCCGACGCTGTGGGGGCATCTGGCAGCCGCTCAGAAAGCCGAGGAAATTGGGTTTGCAACCCTTTGGCTGCGGGACGTGCCCTTCAATGTTCCAAGCTTCGGTGATCCCGGACAGGTCTTCGATCCATTTGTCTATCTGGGGGCGCTGGCAACGGCGACAGACCGGATTGCCCTTGGAACGTCGAGTGTGATCCTGCCCTTGCGCCACCCCGCCCATGTCGCCAAGGCGGCGGCGACCGCAGATGTGCTCTCGGGAGGGCGGTTGCTGTTGGGCGTTGCGTCCGGTGACCGCCCCGAAGAGTACCCGGCGATGAACCAGAGATATGATGACCGAGGGGCGCGTTTCCGCGACAGCGTTGAGTACATCCGCGCAGTGGGGTCCGATTATCCGGAACATGAAAACGCGCAGGGCAAACTGGGTGGCGGGATTGACCTATTGCCCAAGCCGCATGGCACGCGTCTGCCGATGCTTGTTACCGGCGGCAGCCAGCAAACGCCCGATTGGGTGGCACGGAACGGCGACGGCTGGATGACTTATCCGCGCAATGCGGTGGCCCAGGGGCAGGTCATCGCGGATTATCGGCACCGTGTAAAGGCAGCGGGACAACCGGATAAGCCTGTGATGCAATCGCTCTATGTCGATGTTGTTGCCGATCCTGCCGCACCACCACGCCCGATCCACCTTGGGTTTCAGTCCGGCATCGATTTTCTGCGCAGCTACCTGCGCGAGATTGAAGCGCTTGGGATCAATCATGTCGCGCTGAACCTCAGGTTCAATCAAGCGCCTATCGACGCAACTCTTGAACACTTGGCGGACACTGTCCTGCCTGACTTTTCGTAAAGGATCAAACCGATGACCAAGACCATTCTCATTACAGGTTCAACCGACGGCATTGGCTTGCTGACGGCCAAGAAGCTGGCCGCCGAAGGACACAACGTGCTTTTGCATGGACGCAGTAAATCCAAACTGGAGAGCGCAGCTGCCGCAGTCGGTGGCGCTGCCGAAATCTATGCCGCTGATCTGAGCGACCTGTCCGCAGTGCGCGAACTGGCCGAGAACGTGCGGGCGAAATATGACAGATTGAATGTTTTGATCAACAACGCGGGTGTGCTGAAAGCCCCGCAAGCTGTACTTGCGAGCGGGCAGGACATCCGCTTTGTCGTCAATACTCTTGCACCGTATCTGCTGACCGAATTGCTGCTGCCGATCATTCCGGCGAACGGGCGCGTCGTGAACCTGTCATCGGCCGCACAGGCCCCAGTGAACATCAAGGCGATGCAAGGCAATGTGCCGCTGGCGGATATGGAAGCCTATGCCCAAAGCAAGTTGGCGATCACCATATGGACCCGGGAATGGGCCAAATCCCAAGCTGATGCGCCGGTGATGGTTGCGGTAAATCCCGGATCACTTTTGGCCTCGAAAATGGTGCAAGAGGGGTTTGGCGTTGCCGGGAATGACATGAACATAGGCGCGGATATCCTGATCGATGCCGCCTTGGGCGCGCGATTCGCTGACGCGTCAGGGGACTATTTCGACAATGATAGTGGCGCTTTCGCAAACCCGCATGCCGCAGCACTGGACACCGATCACGTTGCTAACGTCATGAGCACCATCAAAGGCCTGATCGCCAAAGCGGGCTGAGCCAAGCGGCGCAAACACGCCGCGCATTTCCACTCTCAACACTCCCCAAACCCTCACGCGTGCTGCGTCGAGGCCCAAGAAAGGATTGCCTGATGAAATACGAGAACTTTCAAACCTTCGACGTCACTGTTGAAGATGCCATCGCCACGGTCACATTCGACTTTGGCTCTGTGAACGTGCAAGGCCAGGAAATGCTTGCCGACCTTAACAGTCTGGCCATGCGGCTTAAGCGCGATCGCGACACCAAGGTCGTGATCTTTCAATCCGCCAATCCGGAAATCTGGGTCTGACATTACGACACCGAGCTGCTCAAGGACATGTCGACCGAGGCGGTATCCCGCGAAGATTCACAGCTTTTGGACCTGCAATCGGTATGTGAGCGGATCAGCAAGGTGCCGCAAGCCACCATCGCCAAGCTTGAAGGGTTCGCGCGCGGCGGCGGGCACGAATTGGCGCTGGCGCTTGACATGCGCTTTGCGGCGCGAGGCAAGTTCAAGTTCATGCAGATGGAGGTCGGAGTGGGCATCCTGCCCTGCGGTGGCGGTGCCTCGCGCATGGCGCGTTAGACCGGTCTTGGCAAAGCGCTTGAGATCATTCTGAGCTCGCAAGACTATGACGCTGATGATGCAGAGCGTCTGGGCACCATCAACAAAGCCTTGGAGCCGGATGAAATTGGCCCCTATGTGACAGCTTTGGCCGAGCGGATTGCGAAATTCCCGGCGGAGTCGATCAATGACTGCAAGCAGATGGTCTATGAATCCATCGACAAACCGATTGATGAGGCGCTGAAGGCCGAAGCCTATTGGCTGTATCAGGCGACCAGCAAGACCCCGGCCGTCAAACGTTTCACACTCGCCGATGAACAGGGTCTGGAACACGACATCGAAAACCAGCGCAACTGGGGCGATCTCGTGATGCAGGTGCAGGACATCAACTGACCAACCCCGAACCCAATGATCTTATCCCGCGTGCGTTGTTACAGCGCGCGCCGGGTGTCACATCCAAAAAAGGAATATCCCAATGAAAGCAATGGTTCTGAATAACTACGGACCCGACGCGGCATTTGAGCCCACTGAGATGCCCGACCCGGTCGCCTCACCCGGACATGTGCTGGTCAAAGTGGCCGCCACCAGTGTCAATACCGTCGACACGATGATCCTAAATATGAGCGCGGACCTGCCCCTTTCCTCAGCATTGCCCGCTGTGCTTGGCATGGATTTTGCCGGCACCGTTGTTGCGGTTGGCGACGGAGTGACAGGCTTTGCTATAGGTGATTAGGTGTATGGCTGCGCCGGTGGTTTGATGGATCTTCCGGGCTCTCTGGCAGAGTACATCAACGCGGATGCCCGCCTTGCCCAGTACTTTGCCAAACAGATGTTTTGGGACATTCATTACGAAATAATAGCGGCCTCGATCCAATGTGACGCCCATAGCAGTGCACTCCTTCAAATACCGCATCCATGCGGGATTCTATGCGGGAGTTCATGCGGGAAACACTGGCATTCGCTGGTTAAATAAACCTTACGCGCTTGAAAATAATATGGTTTTTCCAGAAGAATGCCCATGATATGAGCGGTTTAGTGGCGGAGACGAAGTCAGTATAAATAATCCTGCAGGTCTATGTTAAATATATAATAAATTGAGCTATATTGAATATATACCACGATAAATGCCACACAACGATCGATTTCAAGCGAGGCACAGTGAAAGGTGTCATATGACAGAATGTTGGTAAAGCAATTTAGCAGACACTCAAACAGATTGCAGCAAACGACTGCTTTGAGCCCACTTTGATCAGTGCTTCACGGTGCCCCAATGAGCGTACTGCGGACTAAGCCGACATTAGGAAATCGAGCGATTCATGCATATCCGGTGTCATAAAGCCCGCGCTCATGCTATCCGTCGCAAAAAGGTTTCGGCTGTCGTGACATGCTTGTTTTTGACTTCTGGCGACATGCGTCCCGCCGTACGGCACATCATCGCCCATCGAGGATTGCCAGCAAGTCTGTCGGTGTGTTTCAGAACGAATCGCCAGTAAAGGCCGTCCCATATGTCGGACCAAGGCCCTTTGCCCCAATGGCTCATTTTGCGAACGTAGTTTGAACCGGAAAAGTACGGTTTGGTGGTGATTAAACCGCCATCGGCATGCTGGCTCATCGCGTAGGCATTTGGAACCATTACCCAATCATAGCTGTCGACGAACATTTCCATGAACCAGCGATAGACATGGTCCGGATCAATCTCACACAGAAACATGAAACCGCCCAGTACCATAAGGCGTTCAATGTGATGGCAATACCCGGTTTTGAGTACCCTTTTGATCGTGTCGTCCAGCGGATCAATACCAGTGGTTCCATCATAGAAAGAGCGGGGTATGGGGCGGTGATGGCCCCAATGATTTGTTGTTCGCATCTGCACACCAATGTCCTCATATGTCGCGCGCATGAACTCGCGCCAGCCAATGATCTGCCGGATGAATCCTTCTACCGAGTTCAGGGGAATGCTCTTTCGATCCGCGTGCGCGAGGGCCGCATCCAAAACTTGTTTGGGCGTCAACAATCCTATGTTCAAAACAGGCGTGAGAACGGCATGCCATAGCCAGTTTTCGCTCTCGACAATGGCGTCTTCATAGTCGCCAAAACGTTCGAACCGCCGCTCCAGAAACTGCGCTAGCCAATCGGATGCAGCTTTATGTGATGTCGGATAATATAGCGTTTCCAGACTGCCCAGTGCATTTGGAAAATCAGCTAGAACGCTCGCTTTTGCGGCTTCATCAACTGCATCATGGTCAGGCCAGTCGATCCGCGGCAGGCTATCCAACAGCGCTTTGGGAACTTTTTTGCGGTTTTCTTCGTCAAAGCTCCACTGTCCGCCAGTCGGTTGACCGCTTTCCATTAACACGTTCAAGCGCCGGCGTTGGCTTTTGTAGAACTCGGCCATGAGCCAACGTTTTCGACCTGCAGACCAATTCATATTGTCGGCCCGCGTATTCAGAAAGCCGGGTGATGGCTGGATATCAAGCGTGATTTCGGTATTGCTAGCCGCCGCGCGAAACCGTCTTTCTGCAATGAAGTCTACAGGATCAGCCATAACTATTCGGCTGACACCGCAATCGCGCAGACTTTGAAACAATCGCAGACATGCGCCCGGTTGCCGCTCAAAGGGCCATATCGTGACATCAAGTCCCTTGGCGACCAAGCCGTTGCGATAGCGCGCCATAGAAGCGCGGTGCAGCCAAAGCTTTTGCTTGTGCATCGTGGCTGGATAATGCGCATCGCCAAAGAACAGCGGATCCTCGAAAAGCACAGCAGCGTCTGGCTGGGCGACCAGACCCGGGTGTTGGGCAAACAATTGGTTGGGGAGTAGTAGGGTGGCAGTGGACACGGGTTAAAGTCTTCGTTGGAAGGGCAGGTTCAATTGATCCAAGAGCAATGGGATCTTCTTTCGAAGGCCGAAGTATCCGGCTCTTGCATGAGGCCACGTTATCGCGTCGTACGGCCGCATTATCCTGATCAATGATAGACCTGCATCTCTCAATAAGGGTTCCACACGATCCAATCGTGACCGAGTGGGGCCAACAGGCGAGTAGGCTGTTGCAATGGTCGTGACACGCGCATTTCGCGCTGCCTCGATCAGCGGACCACACCAGTCGTCGGCCGATTTTGCGGGTTTTTCGTAGGGTTCAAGGGCGCTGCTGATCGCGCCCTTGGCAAAGTCTTTTGCGGCGTCTCCCATCGGGTTTGGAGACCGGCCACGCGTCGCTAAAAGCCCGATCGCGGTAGCAGGCGATGTCGGCATTACGCTTTCACCTGACAGATCATCCTCCGTCAACAGCAACAGATAAGGACAGTCTGGGGGTGAGCGCGGGCTCGAAAGAGGAATGAGCGGGTGATCTACTTGCTCGGTCATCGGTTCTGCAAATTCGGCGAGGCCTTTTGGTTGAAACCGTCCTTCAGTGTATTTGGCAATATTGTCAGGTCGCGCGAGGTAGGTTTTGCCTTTCGTGTGCAATCCGCCAACCCACCGCCAGCTCAGCGTGTTCGATGAGGGATCGCCATCCAGCAAGTGTCGCAAAAAGAAATCTGCCCCAAGCTGCCACGGCAAACGAAGCGTAAAAATCCAAATTGAAGCAAACCACATGCGCGTATGATTATGAAGGTAGCCAGTCGCCACCAGTTCCTGAGCCCAATGATCAAAACAGTCGATGCCTGTATTGCCCTTAACGGCTTCATTGAAGCGGATCTCTAGGCCTTCGTCATTTGCTAGCCGCTCACAAGCGCTCAACAAGTCCCGCTGATATAGTGCCCAGACGCTGGGCCTTTGTTCCAGCCAGCCCTTGAAGTACGTGCGCCAAAACACTTCTTGCACGAACTTTTCTGCCACGTTGAAACCATGCACGGCCAGTACCGTTGCCAGAACCTCTTTCTCCGTTATCAAACGGTGGCGCAGCCACGGCGACAAAGCTGATACATTGCAGCGTCGCTCGGTCCCAAAATCGTAATTCCGCGTAGTTGTATATTGCCGCCCAGTGCGGCCAACGAACTGCTTCAGCCTTTCCAGACCAGTGGTACGTGTAGGTTTGAAGCTGATCGTTTCTTTCGCCTTCGCGAGTTCTAGAAATTTCTCGGTCATGCAGCCGACCTGCATTTTTTTGAGCAGTATTTCACTTCATCCCAAATGTTTTCCCATTTCTTGCGCCAGGTGAAAGGGCGCTGACAGACCGGGCAGATTTTTTGCGGCAAATCGACTTTCTTCCACATTTTCATGACCGCTCCCCCAAAGGCAGGGCGAGTTGCTTTTGATCTTGAGACGCCCGCGGGCCTCTGCGAGCATTCGGTCTTGTCTTTCGGCTTGCGTGTTTTGTCGCGATGGCTCGTGCTTTGGTGCGAAACTCCGCACTTCGGCGGACGCCCCAAACCCGCTCGCGCGCGGCCTTGGCTGCCGCGAGATGGTCAAAAACTGGCCCTGGATAGAGCTTTCCAAGGATTTGCTTCGCGTTTTGAGCTTTCCAGGGTTCGTGGATGTGCTGATCCGCGATTTGGGATAACTCCGGCACCCATGTCCGAATGAACAACCCTTTTGGATCCTGATCATGGCCCTGCTTAACCGGATTATAAATCCGCACAGTATTGATGCCAGTAGTGCCTGATTGCATCTGTACCTGGTTCCAGTGAATGCCTGGTTCGTAGTCAGTAAACATGCGCGCTAAATGCTCCCCCGGGGCCTGCCAATCCAGCCAGAGATGATAACTCGCCGTGGCCATCACCATTGCGCGCATCCGAAAATTGAGCCAGCCGGTCGCTTGCAACGACCGCATGCATGCGTCGAAAAAGGGATACCCGGTTTCGCCGTTGGACCAAGCAGCCAAGAGTTCAGCATCTGGTGCCGTGGGACGAAGACCGTCGTATAGCCGATGCAGGTTTTCAAACTCAATCCGAGGTTCATCCTCAAGTTTCTGAATAAAATGGCAATGCCAATGCAATCGGCCCGAGAACGAGCGAAGCGATTTGCGCCAGTCCTTTGCATGCGGCGGCAATCTGCGTCTTTGCTTTTCAGTAGCTTGCGAAACCTCGCGCATCGAAAGCGCCCCCCAAGCCAGGTAGGGCGATAGCCGCGAACACGCAACGGCCCCCTCCAACGGGCTGGACATTTCGCGTTGGTATCTTTTGCCACGGTGGATCAGAAAGCTGTTCAAGCGTTCCAAACCCGCAGTTCGCCCACCGGCTTGACGACTCGTACATGAATCGTTCCCCAAGCCGAGGTCGCGCCCAGTGGGAATATATCCTGGTTCTATGCTGATATGCTCTAGCGCAACTGGTGAAGAAATGGGCAGAGCCATAAATCTATCCCAACGTTCCGCCCAGCCGTCACGGGATTTGAGCCTGCGAAAAACGCCATGGTTCTGAACTTCGTGCCACCGTACAGCATGATCCCTGCACCATGCAGCGACCTGGCGGTCCCGCTGATACGTCCAACTATTTCCTGTTTCCTCGTGTGACCAAAGGACGTCAATTAGACCACGGTCTTTCAACTCGGAAAGGACCGACACAATTTGCCCGGTGCGAACAACAAGTGGCTGGCCCAGTTTCCCGAGCTCTTTTCGTAAACCAGCGATTGTCTCAGCAACAAAATCCCACTGGCGTTTTGAAGCGTCGCGTTGCTGCCAAAGCTCTGGTTCAACCACGTAGAGTGGCAGAACTGGCCCGACCTCAGACGCTTGCGCTATTGCCGGATGATCATTTACCCGTAAATCCCGTTTGAACCAAACAACCTGCACGACACCTCCGTTCTTCAAGTATTGTACGTGTGGCCGCAAAGAATGGATCTTTGTTCCAACCTCCTCTCCATTCCGCTGTCGACGCAGCCTTTGCACCGGCGCTATCGGCCTTTGGCACTCGAAGGTTGGAAGTTTCCGCGAACTCACTGATGAGCGTCTGGCCTGAAGAAGGAGACCTAGCCGAAAGTGACATAGTTGTTGACGACTCTGAGCCCAAAAACACGATGCCCAGAACCGGATAGACCAGCTTTATTTTGTTCGAATTCTGATTTCTGAGTACAGGTTAAGAAAAAGACCACCACAACGATCTGTATGCCACCATGCACCTCTGGCGCCATTGGCGGCGAACCCCAGAACATCCGCCCCCAAAGCACCGTTAATGGGAGAAAGCTAAATTTAAACCGAACCATCCAGTTTGCGTATCGAAATCGGTAATCTAGGCTCATGCAGCATATAGCCTCGCCGATCATTCGATACGGAAACCACTGAATTTTCTGCCATAGTCATTCTTTTGTGCAGGCGATTTTTAAGTACTCTTCGGCAATCATCGATGTAACTAACAACCTCGCGCCTCATTCAACATATTTGCTGGTACGCCTGCAATTCCAGCGAAGCTGCCGATAAGTCTAAATTGCAGCATTCCAAGTTGCGGCTTCATAGCGCATCTGTGCGCCACAGCTGCCCCCTCTTTTCTTTGGTTTTTGCGCTAGCTCATACAAATGTAGCGGCGAAACCCAAGAGGTATGGGCAAACAAAATGTACAAAACGGATAATGCTGAGGTTGCACTCAATTCTGATGACACCGATCAATCCCTTACTACGGTATACTACGACGGATCATGCGCGCTTTGCTCCGTTGAGATCGGGCATTATGCTTCTTGCCTAGGCGCTGAACACCTGCGGTTTGTCGACGTTTCAGAACCCAATGCTCTTATTGGTCCAAATCTAACGCGACAAGAAGCGATGGATCGATTCACTGTGCGCCGACCAGATGGAGAACTTGTGACCGGTGCGCGCGGGTTCACGGAACTCTGGGGTGCTTTACCCAAATGGCGTTGGCTGGCACGCGTGGCAGGCTTACCGGGGGTAACGCCTCTGCTAGAACTTGCATACCGGGTTTTCCTGCCCTTAAGGTCAACGCTTTCGAGCATAGCGTCTTGGTTTGGAGCGAAGCCAGATAACAGGACGAGTTCGTCAACATGATCAACCTAGACTATGGCTATTTCCAAAGGCGGGATTAGCCCGTCAATAACTTCCTCGAATCCGCACTTCGCAACATTCGCGCCTTATTCACGCTTCGTATTGGGTTGGTCACGCTGATCAGTGACACAGGTTTGTTATTGTTCGGCTTGTTGGTTTTGCGTGAATAGTGATCGTTCAGGTGGTGTACTTTTCGAGAAGGGTCCTCACAGGCAACGAAGCCCTCAATCGAGTGGCCAACAAGAATATCCCTCCAATCTTTCGCTGAAGGTAAAGAGCTTCCATTGGCATTTGGGGTGGGACATACCCGGCCGCGGCCAAAGCCATACCCTCTTTGTTCAAGTGGTTGGAGAGCGTTTTGTCAGCAAAATCAAACTCCTTCGCAGACAGGATTGCGTCGAAAACGCTACGTATCATTCCGAGGATCCTGTTGTCGAATGGGCCATCACCTTCAATAAGCTTCATATGGATGGCAGCGTTACGAAGATCTGGGTCATCCTTACGCAAGCCTGCACGCAGCAGACGTAAATAACCGTCTATTGCAGAGGATTGCAGTGCTCGGGTTGCGCCAAAGTCCAAAAGACCAATCTTGCCATTTGACGGGTTGTATCGGTAGTTGGCGAAGTTCGGATCGCTTTGCATGATACCGAACTCGAAAACCTCACGCAGCGTGAGCTGGACCAAGGCGTCGGATACTCGATTGCGTTCCTCACTGGGCGCATCACTCACCGTTTCGATTGGGCGCCCTTCCAGGAAGGACATCGTTAGAACTTCGGGAGTGCTCCAATCCGGAAAGTGCTCCGGGATTTCAAATGCTTCATCATTTTGCAAGAGGTCAGCAAAATGGCGCAGGTGCTGTCCCTCGCGTTCATAATCGGTTTCTTCATGCAGTTGACTGCGCGCCTCTTGGATATACGGATCCAGATCAAAGCTCTTGGGAAGCAAACCTGAGATGCGAACCAGAGCAGCAACATTGGCGACATCGCTGTCGATACTGCGCGCGATACCGGGATATTGCACTTTGATCGCCACATCGCGCCCGTCTTTAATAGTTGCACGATGTACTTGCCCTATGCTTGCAGCCGCTACAGGCCTAACATTGAAAGCTTTGAAGGATTTTCGCCAATCTGGACCCCAGGCTCGATTCAAGACATCACGCAATTGTTTAGGCGGCATGAAATGTGCCTGATCTCGTAAACGCGCCATGATGTCAGCCAGTTCAGACGGCAAGACCTCACCTGCATCCATCGAAATCAACTGACCCACCTTCATCGCGGCCCCTCGCATACGCGCAAGCTGATCCGCGATTCGTGTCACGTTGCCGGGTGTCATCAACAATCCACGCATATCGGGTCGCGCACCGCGACCGATCTCTCTTAGGGCGCGTGCTGCCATGTTCCCCGCAATGCCTGCCGTCATGCTGCTCAAACCGGCAACCCGGACCAAACGGCTTGTAGGAACTGCCAAAGGGGTTGGCGAGGATTTAGGGTCGGTCATCAATACTCAACAAAATTCCGTGCCCGGAGCGCCTTTTATTCGACCCTTCAAGTTTTCGGTGACCCAGCCTCCATAGAAGTCCCCGGTTTGCGGGATCACCCGGTATTCACCAACAAAACAAGCGTCCATAAGTCCGGCGTAAAAGGCGAGATAGCCCTTAATTTGTTCAAATCTGGTGGTTGGTGCAGTATAACTCCACGCAGCTTTCTTAGCCTCGGCTGCCCCGCTTTGAACGTCCCAGTAGCTCGCAACACCCTTCCACTCGCAGAATGATCTACCCGAGGCCTTTGTCAGAACGGCATCAATGCCTTGCGGCGGAATATAATACGTGGGGGCGTGATGGGTTTCGAGAACCTGAAACGCCTGATCGGTTTCCACGATTGTTTGACCGCCGAGCTCTATCCGTACGTTAAGGGGAACTGCACGAAGCGCAGGTGGCCGCGGATAGTCTTGGACGTCTTCAGTTTTCAAAGCTGTCATTACGGATTCGGATAGAGTGTTCGCCTAGTCCTTTGGTGAGCTAGCGCGCCGAGGGAGTTTTTCTAGCGTGAAAGCTTTCAACACATTGCAGGCGAACTTGTACCACGATGGTAACGGGTGTGAGCTTTGTTCTGGCGGCAGCATTGCTGAACCAAATTTACAGCTATTACCGCTGCCGTAAGGCTCCTGAGTCTACCAGTTCGTCAACAGTTTACTCATGCGTTCAAGGCCAAGGTCTAGGTTGGCAGCGGCACCTCCTCCAACACCCAAGCGGATGTGGTTCTGCATCCCGTACGACGAGCCCGGCAAAAGAAATGTCCGATAGGGATTGGCGAGCAAACGTTTGGCGAACACATCGCCATCAATCCCGTCGAGTCGTGCTAGACCAATCAATCCTGCCTGAGGTTTGACCCAATCGAGGCTGGGTTGATCGGCAACAAACCGATCCAGGCGTTCCAGCGTTTTCATCCCAGCTGCTCGTGCAGTTTTTATAGCCTGATTATATCGGTCAGGCCTCAAGGCGATTTCGGCAATGACTTCGCCGAGTATATTCATAATTTCGCTCGAGTTTTCCCGCAGAATAATAGCGTCCCAAATCAGATCTGGATCACGGCATATCATCCAGCCGGTGCGTAGCCCCTGGAGCCCCAGTGCCTTGGAAACGCTGCTCGTCGTGATACCCCTAGGATACAAACCGGCAATCGAAGGGGCGCGGGATCCGACCCACTCCAATCCTGCATAAACCTCGTCAACAACCAGCCATGCGCCGACACGATCTGCAATTTGAACAAGCCTTTCCAGCTCTGCTTGGGTCATCAACTGCCCGGTGGGGTTATTGGGGTTGGTTATAAAGATGAGCCGCGTGCGTTCTGTTACTGCCGCCTCAACTTCGTCTAGCGGCAATAACCAACCAGCACTCTCTTCTCGGTCGATAACTTTGAGCGTCGCGCCGACTGCCTCTGCCAATACTCCCACTTGTGGCCAGCCCGGGCGTTCCGTTACGACTTCATCGCCCGGTTGGACCAGTTGCATGAATGCAAGATAATTGGCTTCTGCTGCGCCGGCGGTGATCAGGACGTTGTCTGGCTTGCAAACAGCAGACAAGCCGGCGCGGTCCAAGACATGTCGTCGTAAAGCGGGCAGGCCCCGAAAGCTCTTTTGGTTCCAATCCAACGGCAGCGCAGGATCCAGCGCATCCATGAACTCACCCAAACGCGGCGACTCGGACAAGGAAAACCCAACGAAAGCTTCTGGATCCGCTTCCGTGGTATCCAGTAGGTACTGAAAGAGTGTGTGTATCTTGACTTTCATGCTTTACTCAAAATCTTTGTAGTCAATCAGGGAGATAGTCTGTGCAAGCAGAGGGATTTGTCAAAGGTCGACCGATTGACCTTGCGGTTTTGGACTACGGGCTGTTCAAGGTCCATTCCACTGGCCGCATCATAGGAATCTGCGGGTTTCTGATCCGGACAGATTTGGGAGAAGCAATACTCATCGACACTGGATTTCCTGAAAAATACGCCATTGATACCGACGCCGCGGTCAAAGAAGATCGTTTGTTCGAGTTTGGCGAAGTCCTGAAATGTGAGCCAGATAATCTGCCACGCGCACAACTGGCAAAACTCGGACTCATTCCGTCGAATATTACGTTGCAGATTTGTACGCACACCCATATCGACCACATCGGTGCTTTGGGTGACTTTCCAGGCAGTCCAATTCTTATCTCTTCTGCGGAGCGAGCCTTACCTCGCCCCTTG
This sequence comes from Ruegeria sp. AP7, assembly GCF_056539905.1. NCBI lineage: Bacteria > Pseudomonadati > Pseudomonadota > Alphaproteobacteria > Rhodobacterales > Roseobacteraceae > Ruegeria > Ruegeria sp. AP7. The sequence continues at coordinate 184,936 of NZ_JBQFVT010000008.1, forward strand.
TATTGGGGCGACATGCGGCCTTTGGAATGGCCCGATCAGGATTATCTCTTGGTTGACGGCGACACAGAGATTGGGCCGGGTATCTTCGTTTTGATGGCACCCGGTCATGCGCCTGGCCAGATCGCGGTAATGGTCGATCTTCCGTCGGGGCCGATTTTATTAACCAGTGATGCGATTTCCCGACCAGCAGAAATCGACGAGAAATTTGCCGGGTCTTGGGACGAAGATGCAGCGATTGCCAGCGCAGACAGGTTGATGCGTCTAGCATCCGAGCGAGATGCCTTTGTAATCTATGGGCATTGTCCAAAGCAGTGGCCTGTTCTGAAAAAAGCACCAGAAGTCTACAGATGATCCCACCCCGTGAACCACTATCCATAAATGCAACGGTGCGCCTAGGAGTTATCTGACGTCGCGCCCTTGGTTCAGAATAATCACATTCCCACTGGAAACATCACCGGCCGGCGAAATGAGAAAACCGACCCAAGAGGCGATTTGCTCAGGTAGCATCGCACGACCATGCGGCATGGCACTAACGGCTTTCTCCAAGACTTCCTCAGTTAATACATTGAACAACGGTGTCTCAGTCATGGCAGGAGCCAGAGAATTCACACAGATCTTTTCCTGTGCGTATCGACGGGCGAGATCTTTCGTAAGAGTATCTAACGCCGCTTTTGACGCCCGGTAGTGCGGAGGGTCGAACACATCGAAATTGTAAGCTCCGTTCGACGAGATATTTACAATCTTTTTGATGCCTTCGCGTTCCAACATCAACTGAACCGCCTGCTGGCAACAGTAGAACGCAGAGTTGAAGTTGATTGTCATCTGCTGTTCGAGTTCTTCGGGCGGAATGTGCGGGAAGTCAGACATGTAGCAGGTGCCCGCGTTATTTACCAAAGCATCCAGACCGCCATACGCTGACCTAATTCCATCAAACGTATGAGCGGTAGCAATGGGATCCGTTAAGTCAACGCAGATAGGCGTGAAATCCGAACCCAGTTCTGCCGCAAGTTCGTCTAGTCGCTCTTCACTGAGGTCCAAACCAATCACATGAAACCCATTTGTCCGCAATTGGCGACAGATGGCCTGACCCATCCCTCCCGCAGCGCCGGTCACAACCGCTGTTTTCATAATCACTCCTCCAACCATGGCCGTATCTGGGGTACTGTGAACTAAAAAATTCGCAACCCTTTGATCCGAAAGCGGTGAAAGTCAATTCTCTTCGAATTTGGTTCACGTCCGCTGAGGGCTCAAGCTCGATTTCGCAAAGTCCACTTTCCGCGCGTTTCTAACATTCTTCTGCCCAGATGCTGCGTAGTAGCGAATTGGAGCTTCGTCCGCACAGCGTTCATTCAGGTGTAGTGCCGGGAACGTCTGTTTCGAGTCACAAAGCTGAACCGAACTCAGAAGCACCCCGGCACAATATTAGAAGCCGAATTTGCTTGGCTACATGGTATGATCTAGGCTTTGAAGAATGAGCCAAAACCTAATTGACGTTGATTTAGCCGGAATGCCAGCGCCACATCCGATGGAAGTCAAGGGAACCGATTTCCCGCTTGTCGTAGCAGGGAACGGTGAACCGATACTTTTTGTGCATGGCGCATGGGCCGATCACCGCATCTGGTGTGGTCTTTGGAAACCTATATTCCGGCACGCGAAATTCTTGGCCTACACTCAACGTCATTTTGGCAATTGGAACTGGCCTGATGAGAAGCCGTACGCGCGGCGTATCCACACGGAAGACCTGATCAACCTGCTGGAAGTCCTCGAGTACCCGGTGCATCTCGCCGGTTGGTCCTACGCAGGTGGTATTCTCTTGCGCGCCGCCGCAACCATTCCCAATAAAGTCCTCTCTTTGAACATCTTCGAACCCTCGTATGAGTGCGAGCCGCCAATAGAGAAAGGCCCGCTAAAGGAAGCGCGCGAGGTCGCGTGGAAGGGCTTGGAGCCCGCCTATGCTCTCGCCGAAAATGGCGATCTCAAAGCGGGCATGCGTACCGGCCTTGAAGCGGTCTACAGCATGCCATCCGGCGGTTTTTTTGACTTACATCCAGATTTCCAAAAGGTTCACTTAGAGAACTGCCATACAATGTTGCCGGATCTTCATGCTGAGCAGGCCAAGCCTTTGTCTGCAAAGGAGTTTGCTCAGATTACGTGCCCAACATTGATTATGTTTGGAGAAAACTCGCTCGATCAATATCGACTTATGGCCGAGCAAACGGGCGCGAGCATTGACACAGCAAAGTTGCAGATGGTGGACGGTGTCAGCCACGGCGCGCCTGTCACACGCCCGGACTTACTGGCAGAAGCAATAACACAATTCGTTTTGAACATTCCGACTGGCACGATCGGTGATTGAATAGTTCGACGGAGTTAATGTCTGCTTTGTCCGCACAGCGATCATTGATGCACTACGTAGCGAAAGACTGCTGCGAGCCCACTGCGGACGCTGTGGCGAGGCTGTCGGGAGGCTGTCATTTGGTGCGAAGAGTGCTCTATTGGGTTCAGAAAATTGTTGATGCTACGCTGACTTGATTTGGAAGATGCATGACCAACTTTGATGACTTTGATAAGATGGAGCGCGAAGGCTGGGCCAATCCAGCTATCGCTAAAGGTTACGCAGATGGGTTCAACCGAGCTACGCTCCTTGTTGCGGAGAGGCTTTCGGACGCGGTGTCGGCTGGACCAAAGCTAACAGTTCTTGATTTATGCACTGGGCATGGTGTTGTCGCTGCAGAGCTTTCGACAAGAGGCGCTTCTGTAACTGGGCTCGACTTTTCTGCGGCCATGATATCCCTTGCTCAGACTGCTGTGCCAGGCGCTTCCTTCATTCGAGGGGATGCGATGTCGATGGACATTGCCGATAACAGCTTTGACGCTGTCACTATTGGTTTTGGTGTACCGCACTTCCCCGATCCTGAACGCGGCTTGGCGGAAGCGGCAAGGGTATTGAGACCAGAAGGGCGTATCGCGTTTTCAATCTGGAAAGGGAAAGGATCAGATGGTGCATTCGGTTGGTTGTTCGATGCGGTTGGACGACTGGGCGACCCCTCTGTAACACTACCTTTTGGACCAGATGCTCATATGCTTGCCAACCGTTCTTCTGCTGAACCTATGGTCACCAATGCGGGATTTGCAGAGGTTCAGTTGTTCGATGTGCCGTCTGAATTGTATGTACAGCAACCTGAAGATTTGTTTGATGCATTTGACCAAGGTGCCGTTCGCGCGGCATCACTGTTGGGATCGCAGCCAGCTATGAAGCGAGATTCAATTCGCTCTGATTTGGCAGAACGTACTCGCACTCTAGGCACCAGGAACAATGGCGGTTTTCTTGTTCCGGCTCCGTCTGTCATCATTTCAGCCGTTCGCCGCTGATTTTTTCAAACCTTTGGTGATTACGCACGCTCTCCGAGCGGCAGCTTTGTCCACTTACAGCAGACGTTCGCCCAAACTCTACGAGCGACCGCTTCGAGCCCATAATTCCAGATGCTGCATCTTGCACGAGTGACTTCGAAGCACTGATTGCCACCGTTGGCCTGCCAAAGGACGGCCCAAACCGGCCTTTGGCTGCCACACTCGGTTGCTGCGTTGCAGCCCGTCAAAGCTGATGGGGTGGATGGCTCCTGCTCCAACCGGCGTCGCGATGCGCCATATTGCAGGTGTCTATGTCTGCTTTCTGAGAGGAGCCACCCCA
>NZ_JBQFVT010000009.1:0-180737 GCF_056539905.1 Ruegeria sp. AP7
GAAGCCGAAGCCGAAGCCGAAGCCGAAGCCGAAGCCGAAGCCGAAGCCGAAGCCGAAGCCGAAGCCGAAGCCGAAGCCGAAGCCGAAGCCGAAGCCGCTTCTGAGCCTGTCGAAGAGGTTGCACCTGCAGAAGAGAAAGTAGTCGAACGCACCGTCGAAAAGCGCGGCGGGTTTGTTCCGGCGCTGCTGGGCGGCATTGTTGCGGCCGGAATCGGGTTTGCCGTGGGCAGTGGCGGTTTTTTATCCAGTGGGACAGATAGCTCGGACGCGATTTCCGCGCTCGAGTCGAAGCTAGCGGAACAATCCGATCAGATTGCCCAACTGACCAAATCTCTTGCTGATGGCCCCGATGTCTCGGGCCTTTCGGATCAGATCAGGGCTTTGTCTGACAAGCTAACGCCGGTCGAAAGCGATCTGGGTGCCGTGAAGACAAGTGTCGAAGGTCTGACCGGTAAGGTCGATCCGTTGGAGCAACGCCTGACCGCGCTTGAGAAACAACCGCTTGAGGCAAATGTCTCGCCCGAGGCGACCGCCGCGTTCGAGGCAGAGTTGAAGAAACTGCAGGATTCCCTGGCCTCGCAGCGAAGCGAAGTGGAAAAGATGGTCTCAGATGCGCAGGCGCTTGAGGCGAAGGCCTCAGCCGAGGCTCGCGCGGCGACCAACGCTGCAATCCTGTCGCGTCTGCATGGCCAATTGGATGCCGGTCAGCCCTATGAAGAACTGGTTGCTGAGTTGAAAGCCGGGGGTGTTGACGTGCCGGATGCTTTGGCTGCGTCAGCGACGGACGGGGTTGAGACGCTCTCAGCCTTGCGCTCGACGTTTGCCCCTGCTGCGCGCACTGCGCTCGCCGATGCACGCGATGCCAACAAGGGGACCGGCTTGGTTGCCTTCCTGCAGCGCCAGACGGGCGCGCGGTCGGTGACACCGCAAGAGGGGGACGACCCGGACGCAGTCCTGTCGCGCGCTCAGGCGGCGTTGGCGGATGGTGATGTCTCAAAGGCGCTGACCGAATTGAAATCACTGCCCGAAGCGGCGCAGACTGCATTGGCGGATTGGGAGCAGGCGGCGCAGACGCGGGTCTCAGCCGTCGAGGCTGCAAATACGCTTGCTTCAAGCCTGAACTCGAACTGAAGGACCTGCCATGCTGTGGTCATTGTTAAAGATCCTTGTTTTTGTTGCGATTATCGGCCTGCTGGCCATGGGTGCAGGGTTCCTGATGGAATCATCAGGCGGCGTGCAGATAACCGTCGCGGGCACGGAATACACGCTTGGGCCGCTGCAATCGGTGATCGCGCTGGGCGTGCTGGTGTTTGCAGTCTGGTTGTTCTTCAAACTGCTGACGCTGCTGATCGCGACGTTGAAATTCCTCAACGGTGATGAAACCGCCCTGTCGCGGTATTTCGACCGCAGTCGGGAAAAGCGCGGATATAAGGCACTGGCGGATGGGTTGATGGCGCTGGCCTCTGGTGAAGGGCGCGTGGCGATGACCAAGGCCAACAAGGCCGAGAAGCTGCTGAACAAGCCGGAATTGACCAATCTTCTAGTGGCGCAGGCCGCTGAGATGACTGGCGATACCAAGAAAGCGTCAGAGACCTACAAGAAGCTGGTCACCAACAACGCCACACGATTTGTCGGCGTGCGCGGGATCATGAAGCAGAAACTGGCTGAAGGTGACGATGAAACCGCACGCAAGCTGGCCGAGAAGGCTCTGGCCTTGAAGCCCCGGCACGAAGAGACGCAGGATGTGCTGCTGAACTTGCAGACCAAGGCGCAGGATTGGGCTGGGGCGCGGTCCACGCTGACGTCAAAGCTGAAGGCCGGGTACTTGCCGCGCGACGTGTTCAAGCGGCGCGATGCGGTTTTGGCCTTGTCTGAGGCCAAGGTGCTGCTGGATGATACGGCAACGGTTGAACAGCAGGAACACGCGATTGAGGCAAACCGCCTGTCGCCCGATCTAGTGCCGGCGGCCGCCATGGCCGCACGGGCTTATATTGAAAAGGGCAAACCGCGCGCGGCAACCAAAATTATCAAAAAGGCATGGGAGGTTCAGCCTCATCCCGATCTGGCCCATGCCTTTGCCGAGATAGCGCCGGATGAAACGCCCGATCAACGCGTCAAGCGGTTCACGGCGCTGACCCGGATTCACCCGGAGAACATGGAGACCCGCCTGATCCTGGCCGAGCTCAACATCGTTGCCGAAGACTTCCCCGAAGCGCGCCGCGCGCTGGGCGATGTGGTTGAAAAGCAGGGGGATGCCAGGGCCTACACGCTGATGGCTGCGATTGAACGGGGAGAGGGTGCCTCGGACGCAGTGGTTCAGGGCTGGCTGGCCAAGGCGTTGAACGCACCGCGCGGGCCGCAATGGGTCTGCGACAATTGCCACGATATTCAGCCTGAATGGGGTCCAGTCTGCCAGAACTGCGGCAGCTTCGACACACTCAGTTGGCAGACACCGCAGACGCCTGAAATCGCCAGTGCGACAGGTGTGCACATGTTGCCTCTGATCGTCGGAACGCTTGAGGATCAATCGGAAGCCGAGGAAGAACCAGAAGTCGACGAGCCAGAGTCGGAAGAGGTGATTGAAGTAAACGCCGAGCCCGTTGAAATCGAGCAAGAGAAACGGGCCTAATGGTTCGATACTTCGTTAGGGCTGTTCATTAGCATGGTTTGAGCTGTAATCAGGCGTGGTGGGTTCTTTGCTATCACGTACCATCAGTCATTTCTGCGACGCCAACAGCCCCAACCAGGCTTTCAATCGTTTGGCAACTCAGCCGATCGGCACGGGTTCCATAGTAATACAGGCCGTCTACCCCGATCGGTCACGTCATTCATATGATCCCTTCTTGTTTTAGTGCGTCGATTTCTGCGTCAGATAAGCCAAGCTCGGACCAGATCGCAGCGTTGTCGGCACCAAGGGTAGGCGGGGCAGTTTGGGGAGTTCTCCGCTCGCCGTCCATGACTATCGGACTGCCTGCGAGGCGCATCTTTTCACCGTGAGCTGACAGGCTCGCTATCAATCCCCTCCCATCCAATTGTTTGTCTGACAAAGTCTCACGCACTGTAAGAACTTGCCCCGTCGGTACACCGAGCGCATTCAATTCGCGAACCCAATCTTCGGCCGGACGGGCGATCAACACACGTTCGAGTTCCTGCCGAAGGGTATGCCGGTTTTGTTTGCGGTCCTCACGGGTCTGATAGTTGGGGTGGGTCAGCAAATCGTCTCGGTTTAGATGCTTTGCCAGGGCCTGCCATTGCTCATCCCGATTGGCCGCGATGTTGATCGGGCCGTTGGACGTGGCGAATGTACCGGACGGGGCCGAGGTGGTGTTTTCGTTGCCATGGGCACCCGGCAACACGCCTCCGAGAAGATAGTTCGAAACGACCCAACCCATTGTCGAGACAACGGCCTCGGTCATCGCGACGTCCAGAAATGCGCCGCGTGGATTGGCGTTCAAGGCCGCGCTGATGGCAAAGGCTGCGGTCAATCCGCCCACAGTATCTGCCAGAGGATAGCCGACCCGGTAAGGTGCCGTATCGGGGGCGCCCGTGATCGACATGACACCGCTGATACCCTGAACAATCTGATCATAGGCGGGGTCATCACGCCTCGGCCCGTCCTGACCGAATCCGCTGATCGCGCAATAGATCAGGTTGGGATTTTCGTCGCGCAGAACCTCATAACCCAACCCCAGTCGATCCATGACACCTGGGCGGAAATTCTCAACCAGAACGTCGGCGGTTTGAACCAGCCTTTTGAGTAGCGCCTTACCCTGCTCGGCCTTCATGTCCAGCGTAACAGACCTCTTATCGGCGTTTTGAGCCAGAAAGCTGATGCCCATTCCGGCCTTGTTGCGTTCAGGATCCGCGCCCAGCACGCGGGCCAGGTCCCCGCTGCCGGGGCGTTCAACTTTGATGACTTCGGCGCCCATCAGGGCAAGTTGATAGCAACAATAGGGGCCTGCAAGAACATTGGTCAGGTCAAGGACGCGGACCCCAGAGAGTGGCTCAGTCGCCATCGGCGATCCCTGCTGCCCGTGCCCGTGCTCGGCGGGCGCGGTAGCTGGGCAGCAGCACCAACAGCACGGCGACGACCAGTAGCGCCAGCGTCATCGGGCGCTCCCAGATAAATCCGATACCATCGTAAAGCTGCATGGAGCGTGCGAAGTTGTCCTCCATCATTCCCCCAAGGATAAAGCCAATCAGCAGGGGAGCGAGTGGATAATCCGCGAACTTAAGAGCCGTCGCGCAGACCCCGAAACCGACCAGTATCAAAAGTTCTGTGGCGTTGTTCTGGCCGATATATGCACCCATCAAGGTGAAGAACAGAATGAACGGGATCAGATAGTTGCGCGGAACGGCCAGGACTTTGGCGATGTAGGGGATCAGTGGCAGGTTCAGGATCAGCAGGACGAGGTTACCGATGAACATCGACATAATAACCGCCCAGAAGATCTGCGGCTCGTCGATCATCAGACGCGGGCCGGGTGTGACGTTCAGCGCGATCAGCGCGCCTAGCAGAATTGCGGTGGTGCCCGATCCGGGAATGCCCAATGTCAGCAGCGGCACAAACGAACCGGTACAGGCCGCGTTGTTCGCCGCCTCAGGTGCCGCAAGCCCTTTGATAGAGCCTTTTCCAAATTCTTCCTGCTCTTTTTTTGGCGCGATATTGCGCTCGACCGCATAGCCAAGGAAGCTCGCAATAGTCGCACCCGCGCCCGGCAGGACCCCGATGAAAAAACCCTGAGTCGATTGGCGTCCAATAACCGGCGCGATGGCTTTTGCCTCGTCTTTAGTGATGCGCAGATCTTTGATTTCACCATCATCGCCTTGCAGATTCTTGGGCTTGAGGACGAGGAAAAGCGCCTCGGGCAAGGCAAACATTGCCATGGCCAGCGTGATGAAGCCAAAGCCGGATTGCAGGTCCATGATGCCCATAGTGAAGCGCGGCAGGTTGAACAGCGCACCCTCGCCAACGGTGGCCATGATCAGGCCGAGAATGGTCATGATCAGCGCCTTTGCCACCTGACCTGAACCGGCAAATGCCGCAATGGCTGACAAGCCAACGACCATCAGCGCAAAATATTCGGCGGAATGAAACAACAGCGCCACGGAAGACAGCGCCGGGGCGAATACCATCAACAAGATTGCCCCGATCGTACCTCCTGCGAAACTTGCGATCGCAGCAATGGTCAGCGCTTTACCGGCTTTGCCTTGTCGCGCCATAGGATAGCCATCAAAGCTTGAAGCCACCGTGCCCGCGACCCCCGGTGCGTTCAGCAGGATGGATGAAGTCGAGCCGCCGAAAATCGCGCCATAGTAGACGCCCGCGAGAAGGATCAGAGCAGCGGATGGATCTCCCATCGAAATTGCGACCGGGATCATGATCGCGATGATCGACATTGGCCCCAGTCCGGGCAACATGCCGATGAATGTACCGATCAGGCACCCCGCGATGACCATCAATAGGTTTTGAAGCGAAAAGGCCGTTTGCAGACCGATCAGAAGTCCTTCAAGCATGTCAGCCTCCGAAAACGCCGGGCAGTGGGCGCATGTAAATTCCAAGTACTTCCTGAACCAGATACCAGACCGATCCGGTTGCGATCAGGGCCACAGGCACCATGATATGCCATTTGCGTTCACCCAGAATGTACGAACCAATAATCAAAAAGCCCGATGTCGCGATCAGAAATCCGACGGGGCGCAGACACAGGGCGTAGACGACCATCAGAACCAGCAGCGAAATCGCCTGCCCAAGGTGGTATTCGCCAAGGCGGCGGTAGTCGATATCCGCCTCTTTTATTTCACTTTTCTCAAAGCCCAGAAGGATGATTGTGCAAGCGATTATCCCCAGTATGGACAGGACCTTGGGGAAGGTGCTGGGCCATATCGGGTTCCTTTGCATGAAAGGGGGCAGGCTGCCGTCCATCGTGAACCAGGCTGCATAGCCATAGGTTAGACAAATCCCCAGCAGAACAAGCGCGATCCAGCGATCCAGCGCCATGGTGTCCCCTCCCGTATTATTGTTGTGAGTTTGGGGGCAGAGCGGAGGACCGCTCTGCCGAAGCCGCCTTTAGAGGAAGCCCAGTTTCTTCATCAAATCGCTGATCTGCTTTTCTTGATCTTCAAGGAAAGCAGAGAAGTCGTCGCCCGAGTTGTGGATGTTCACCCAACCGTTGCGCGCGCGTACTTCTTCCCATTCAGGTGTATCATACATTTTTGTGATGGCGTCCTGATAGGCGGCCAGCTTGTCCTCGGGCAGTCCGGGTGCCGCAAAGAAACCACGCCAGTTGACGAAGGTGGTATCGATGCCCTGTTCTTTCATCGTCTGGGCGTCGGGTGCCGCGTCTACGCGCTCCTCAGAGGTAACGCCGATGATCTTCACCTCACCCTGATTGGCCAGATCGACAGCTTCTGAGAAGCCAGTCGACAAGGCTGCGATTTCGCCAGACAGCAGTGCCGCCATGGCCTTACCGCCTGCATCGTAAGGGATGTATTTGACGCCCAGCGCATCTTTGCCGGCTGCTTCCATCACCATGGCTGCCACCAGATGGTCCATGCCGCCCGGAACCGAGCCGCCGCCAATGGCGGTGGCACCTGGATCGGCGTCATAGGCTGCCAGTAGGTCTGCCATAGAGTTGATCGGGCTGTCCTTGCCAACAACGATTGCCGCATAGTCACCGATGGTGCCCGATACCAAAGTCAAGTCGCGGAAGTTATGCGGGAACACGCCCGTCAGAGACCGGATTACGATGGGTGTTGAATTGACCATCAGCGTTCCGTGATTGCTTTCGGCATTTTCGATCAGATAACCGATGGCTTTACCGCCACCGCCGCCTGACATGTTCTCGTAGGACGCCGTGCCCACAAGACCTGCATTGGTCAGGGCCTCGCCAGTTCCGCGTGCGGTTCCGTCCCAACCGCCGCCGGCGCCACCGGGGATCAGAAAGTGGATGCTGTCCACGACCTGGTCTTGCGCCAATGCAGGTCCGGTTAGACCAACGGCAGCAACGGCTGCGATCAGGGCACGACGGCCCAGTTTGAATGTTGTCATGATGTCCTCCCATTTGACATCCGGCCGCGGGGCGGCTCAGATTATTCTGAAGTTTAACCACACGAACCTGACATCAACCTGTCACGCGTTAGGAAGCGCCCCAGCCCTCATGAAATTCCTTCTGGTCGAAGATAATCTGGATCTTGCAAATGCGATGTGTGCCCGCATGCGCCTGGATGGTCATGTCGTTGATCATGCAGAGAAATTGGACGATGCAACGGCCTATGCTGAGATCGAGGAATATGATCTGATCCTGCTGGATATCATGCTGCCCGATGGAGATGGCCGGGACTTTTTGCAGCGTCATCGGGCCCGTGATCCGGATACGCCAGTTATCGTTTTGACCGCGCGCAGTCAGGTTTCGGATCGAATCGGATCGCTCGATCTGGGGGCGGATGACTATGTAACCAAGCCCTTTGATCACGCCGAGCTAGAAGCCCGTTGCCGGGCCGTCTTGCGGCGCAAATCAGGGATTGCCAAATCAAGGATCGAGGTCGGCGGGATCGTGTTTGACCCTGTCGCAGGCCATTTGAGCGTGCGGGGAGAAACGATATCCTTGCGCAATCGCGAGCTGCGGATGATGGAGCTGTTCATAAACGCGCCAGGTCAGGTTTTTTCGAAACAGAAGCTGGCCGACAGGTTGTTTTCTTACGACGACAACATCTCGGACAACGCGATTGAGGTCTATGTGGGTCGACTGCGCAAGCACCTTGAGAAATCCGAACTGAAAATCACCACGTTGCGCGGGCTGGGCTACAGGCTGGACCATGACGGTTAGTCCGGCTGTTTATGGATCGCTCAGAAACCGGCTTGTGCTGGCGCTGATCAGCGGCGCGGCATTATTGGCCGTTCTACTGTTCTTCGCGGTCCGAAATTATGCAGCGCAAGTGGCCCAGCAGGGGCAGGACAATATCCTTGGTGCGTCGGCGGCCTCGATCCTGGATGCAGCTGCGCTGCGTGATGGGCAGCTCGAGATCGATATTCCCTATGCCGCGTTTTCTATGCTGGCGACCCCGTCGGATGACCGAGTGTTCTATGCAATCTATCAGGATGGTGCATTCATATCGGGCTATGACGATCTTCAGCTTGCCCAAGATACGAGGGATGGCAACTGGACCTTCAATGCGGGTGAGCTTCGGGGTGAGCGCGTTCGGCAGGTCAACGCCAGCCGCACATTGGTCGGTCTGGGCCGTCAGACCGAAATCGAGGTCGCGCTTGCGCAGACGCAGGATGCACTGGCCGAAACGTTGGATCAGATCTCGCGCAATGCGGCCTTTCTGGGGATCGGCTTTTTTGTGCTGACCGCGGCATTGTCTTTTTGGGTTACAACAGCAACCATCGGACAGTTAAACAAGCTAACCACCTCGGTGACCCGTCGCGGACCGCAGGACCTGAGCCCGTTCCGAAAACCGGTGCCCAAGGAAATGGCACCTCTGGTGTCTTCGCTGAATTCCCTGATGGGGCGGCTGGATCAGTCTCTCAGCCAATCGGAAGATTTCATCGCAGAGGCGGCGCACCGGGTGCGTACTCCGTTGGCGACCGTCCGGTCCTATGCCGAGGCGACCTTGCAACGCGTCGAACGCAAGGAAAATCGCGAAGCTTTGCGTGCGATGGTGCGGGCTATTGACGAAAGCTCTCGGGCGGCAGGGCAACTTCTGGATCATGCCATGATCACATTCCGGGCCGATCATCTGGAACGAGAAGACCTCGATCTTGTTGCTTTGACCCATGAGCTTGTGCAGCGCCTGACGCCCATCGCCGAAATGAAAGACCTTTCGTTGTCTCTGACGGGTGACGCTTCGGTTCAGTACTCAGGTGATCCGATCCTGTTGCAGAACGCCGTGCGTAACATGGTCGACAACGCTCTAAAATACGCACCCCCCGACAGCACCGTTGAAATCAACGTCACCGCAACGCCTCAGATCCAGATCAGCGTCAAAGATTCTGGTCCGGGGTTTCCATCTGATGAGATTGACACGTTGACCCGCAGGTTTGAGAGAGGCCAGAACGCGACGGGGACCATTGGTTCGGGCTTGGGGCTGACCATTGTGCAGGACGTGGCAACAGCCCACGGCGGCACGCTGGTTCTGACCAATCAATCAGAGGGCGGCGCATGCGTTATTTTATCGCTCTGATATTTTTGCTGCTTCCGCATGTTGGAACCGCCGACGACTGGGAAGATCGCCGTTTGTTCAACGATGGCGCCGAGGGCACGCCCTTGCGTGTCATATCGAGTACCGACACCGTTCTGTTCGCACCGTTCATCGAAGAGTTTGTTGCAAGAAACCCTATATTTAGTGTCGAATATTTGGTGTCAGGGACTGCCGATATCTATGAGCGCGTTCGAGCAACACCTGATGCATTTGACGTTGTCATCTCAAGTGCCATGGACCTGCAATTGAAACTCGCCAATGACGGGTTTGCACTGCCTCTGGACGGTATGCCCATTCCTGCTTGGGCGCAGTGGCACGACAGTCTGTTTGCCTTTACCTCCGAGCCCGCCACCATTGTGGTCAACCGCGCAGCTTTCGAAGGCCAAACCATCCCGCAAACGCGTCAGGGCCTGATCGAAGCGCTGCGAGAACGGCCCGAGGTGTTTCGAGGCAAGGTTGGAACTTATGACGTACGACAATCCGGGCTGGGCTATCTGTTCGCCACGCAGGATGCGCGTGCGTCGGAAACCTATTGGCGCCTGATGGAGGTGATGGGCGGTCTGGGCATCCGGCTATATTGCTGCTCCGGCGACATGATTCGCGATCTGGCCGACGGGAAAATTCTGGTCGCCTATAACGTGCTGGGCAGCTACGCGGCGGCTCAGACTGAAGGTGAGGGTGCTCTTGAAATCATTTTGCCGTCTGATTTCCAGACTACGATGATGCGAACGGTCATGGTTTCTAAGGCGACACAAAAACCTGAGGTTGCCGAAGCATTTGTGCGTTATCTGATTAACGGTACGGTACAAAGTCCTGAGCGCTCGCCTCTGCCGGTCTTGTCTGCATCCGCCGATAGCGAACAGGAGGCAATCGGACTAAACCCTGCGCTGCTGACCTATCTGGACGTATTGAAACGCAGAAAGTTCATCTCGGCCTGGGAAAACGCTGTTATCCAATAGTGATGCAGGGGCCGATTGTACCAATCGGTTCCGTTTGCCAATGTTGCCGTCGCATAGGGCGGGCCGGTATCGAAAATGCCAATATGATCTGCAAGACGCAATTCGCAAGCCAAACAGCATCTGCCTTTCGACTTTTGCCGACCTCGCAGGATAACGCATCTAAGCACAGGCGCTCGATGAATAATTGCTACACATCCGCAGAGGATGCCTAGGACCAAGGCTCAGTATTACTGCTGCGCCAAATCAAGTTGTGGGCGTGTACGTCGTAACACTTGCCATCAGTGCGTCTGCCCAAATAGCTCATACAGCTCGATGGTCGTTTTCACACCAACCTTCTGTTGGATGCGTCCCCGATGAATTTCCACCGTGCGAGGGCTTATTCCCAGTGCAGTGGCAATCTCTTTGCTAGATGTCCGCGAGGGGTGGGTCAGAATATGCTGCAGCACCTGTTCCTCGCGCTCGGTCAAAAGTCTGCGCTTATCTGCAAGCATCTGACGCCTTGTTTTATCGGTGCGCAGTTTTGTGCCAAGTTCGAAAGCGGCCTGAATTCGTTCAACCAGCACCTGCAGGTCGAAAGGTTTCTCCAGAAAGTCAATTGCGCCTGCCTTTGTGGCGCGGACCGATTCCGGAATGCCCCCATGGCCTGAGATGAATATGACCGGGAGGGTCGAGTCGCGCCGGTTCAGATGATCCTGCAGTTCCAGCCCGTCCATCCCCGGCATTCCGTAATCAAGGATCAGGCATCCTTTTGCATCTTCATGCACTTGGTTCAGAAAGGCCTGTGCATCCGGAAAGTGTTCGACCCGCATCCCACGTTTGCTGAGGGAGCGCGACAGTGCGATACGCACATCTTCGTCGTCATCGACGATGTATACAACCTGCGGATCAAAGATCATTCCTGATTTTCCTCGGATAAGTCACTGCGGCGCAGGGTGAAACAAAAGCATGCGCCTGTTGTTTCGGTGGGTTCATACCAAATCGTTCCGCCGTTGGCTTTGACAATGGTTCTGCAAATGGACAGGCCCAGGCCCATTCCGTCGGTCTTTTGCGTGTCGAATGTATTGAACAAAGTGACATCATCACTGACGCCAGGACCGTTGTCCTGCACATGGACTTCGACCATTTCATCTGTGGTTCGGGTCATAATGTTGATCTGGCCTTTCGCCACCGGATCACGCGCCAGAGCATCAATTGCATTGCGCAGCAGATTGACCAGCACCTGCGCGATCTGTGTCCGGTTTCCGATCACCGGGGGAAGGCCGGATTCCTCAAAATGCAACTTGATCTCATGCAGTTTCGCCTCGGCCTCCATCAGACTGACGGTTTGCCGGATCAGCCCGCTCAGCTCAAACGGCGTTTGACGTCCGCGATCCTTTCGCACCACTTCGCGCAGGGCGCGGATGATGTCGCCTGCGCGGCGAGACTGGCGGTCGATATCCGAAAGGATCTCGGTCAGTTCAGGATCGGGATCGCCGATTTCATCCAACGTGATCTTCGCAGCGTCAACGTTATATGAGATCGCGCTAAGTGGCTGGTTCAGCTCATGCGCCAGCCCGGATGCCATCTCACCCATCAAGTTGACCCGCGCCACATGGGACAGATCGCGGCTAAGGCGGCCGGCCTCATCCTCGGCCTGCTTCCGATCACTCACATCATCGATAATGGCAACTGCGTGATCGGGTATGCCACTTTCATCGCGGATAAGGATTGCGTTGACCCGCAGCCAGATCGGAGATCCGTCTTTGCGGATAAACTGGCTCTCGATTATGAACTCGGAATCCTGCAGCAGGGTTTCGCGGAACTTGACCGCAATCTGATGACCGTCTTCGGGCAGAATGTCGGCCAGCGTCATCTTCTCCAGTTCTTCCGGCTTATACCCCATGATGTCGCAAAGCTGTTCGTTGGTCCGTAGAAACCGCCCCGTCTCGGGCGAGATCTGGGCCATCCCCCGCGAGGCCAGATCGAAGGTGCGGCCATAGGCGGTTTCGAACCGTTGACGTTGTTTGACCTCTTGCGTCAGAGCCACACCGGTATCTTCCAGCTCACGATAAGGGCTGTGCAAACCTTCTTCGGGCGTGATCTCCCCACTGAACAGTTGCTGGCTCTGACTGGCAAAGGTGCGCACCGGGGCATAGATCCGGTCGGCCATGGCAAGCCCGATTGCGCCGGTCAGAATGGCGATGGCCAGCGCGATCCAGACGCCTTGTGTCCGGTTCTTCTTGATCTCGCCAATAAAGTTGTCCTCGGCCGCATAAAGGCCGATTAGCCAACGCAGCCCCGGCTCGGACACCTCGATCAGCATCGCCACATAGTCTTGACCGTTTAGCTGGAAATCCGTGTGGACAGGACCCTCAGCGTCGCTCAGATCGGTTTGCACCACATCTCCGAACGCCATTTGCGCGATTGGGTCCGCGATCTGATCCACCCGGGTCAACTCAGGCGCTTCCATATGGGCTTCCTGCCGGATCAACACGAGCGTTGGGTGTGCCAGAACCGCACCATCTCCGTTCAAAACCAGCGCGGCGCCTCGTCGTTCAGACCAGATATCCAGCAGGAATCCCGACAGGGCGTCGATCTGGATATCGACACCCAAAATGGCGCGGATGTTTCCATCCTCGTCCAAGATCGGCACGCTATAGGTGATCCCCGGCTGGCGCGTCGTGAAGAAGATATAGGGTTCTGTCCAGATCGGCGCTTTGGTCTCAGAGACCATTCGGAACCAAGGCCTACTGCGCGCCTCATAGGTATCGGTGTCGGTGGCCGCCGTCTCAAGCAGAGTAAACTGATCATTGCGCCATTTGAAATCGGCGGGATGCTCGGTCGTGCCCTCAAGAAATGGCGGAACGTACTTGGTGCGATAGCGCCCGGCCTCTTCTGCGCGCATCACATAGACAAACCTGCCCGTATTATCGGCCAGATACATCCCTGCAAGCTGTGGTGCGACCTGAAGCTGCTGGAAGAAATGGCTTTCCAAAACGGTGGCATCGCTGATGTCCAGAACGTCATTTTCGGCAAGACGCCTTGTAGCATCCAAAGCCTGACGGGCCGGGTTCAGGAAACTTTTGACCTGCCCGATGACGTTTACGCTAACCTCGTTCAGAGAATTGCGCGATTGCCGCAAAAGCGCGTTTTCCGAGCTGACAAAGGTCGACAGGATGACGGAAAGGATCGCGAGAAACTGCAACCCACCCAGGCACAATGCAAGCGTTGCACGCAGCGACCTGCGCCTGCGCGCGGGTTCGGCATGATCTGGACGAAGTTCTTGATGTCCTGCGTGGTCCAAATTCTGTCCAAACGACCTTAATACAAGTATCGGTACCTAAGACGCGACCTGCGGCCGATTACCCTCATTCCCCTATCTTTGAATCCAAGCCTATACGTAATCAACCGTATAGACACCTGCTGTTTGGTTTCGCTTTTCTCTTATTCATCGGGGGGCCTGATTCCAGTGCGATTTTTTCTGTTGTGTTCTGAACGGTTTCAGGCGCCCCAACAGATCAAAAAAGACTGACAACAGGAGTGTCAAAGTGTTCAAGAAATCCTCAATCACCGCATTTGCCGCGGCGGCCCTGATGGCACCAGCGGCATATGCAGAAGAGTTTATCACGATCGGAACTGGCGGCGTTACGGGTGTATATTACCCGACGGGTGGCGCAATCTGCCGTCTGGTCAATAAGGGCCGGAAAGAACACGGGGTCCGGTGTTCGGTGGAGTCGACTGGGGGGTCGGTTTACAACATCAACACCATTCGCGAAGGCGAGCTTGAGTTTGGTGTGGCACAGTCGGACTGGCAGTACCACGCGTATAACGGCAGCTCGAAATTCGAAGAAGCCGGCCCGTTTGAGAACCTGCGTGCCGTGTTCTCGGTACACCCAGAGCCGTTCACGGTTGTGGCGCGTGCCGACGCGGGTATCTCGAATTTCGAAGACCTGAAGGGCAAGCGCGTCAATATCGGCAACCCTGGTTCCGGTCAGCGCGGCACCATGGAAGTTCTGCTGGGCGAAATGGGTTGGACTACCGACGATTTCGAACTGGCGACCGAGCTGAAAGCGGCTGAACAGTCTGCTGCTCTGTGCGATAACCAGATTGACGCGATGGTATACACTGTTGGTCATCCCTCGGGATCGATTCAGGAAGCAACCACCGCGTGCGACTCGGTTCTGGTGAATGTCAGTGGCGATGCGGTTGACAAGCTGGTGGGTGACAACTCGTTCTACCGTACCGCAACCATCCCCGGTGGTATGTACCGTGGTTCGGATGGTGACACATCGACCTTTGGTGTTGGTGCGACCTTCGTGACTTCGGCAGATGTGTCGGAAGACGCGGTTTATGCGGTTGTCAGCTCAGTCTTCGAGAACTTCGATGACTTCAAAAAGCTGCACCCGGCATTTGCCAACCTGAAACCGGAAGAGATGATTGCGGATGGCCTGTCGGCACCGCTGCATCCAGGTGCAGAGAAGTACTATAAAGAAAAAGGCTGGATTCAGTAACCAGACCTGACACGGGGCGCCTTTCGGGGCGCCCCGATTCATATCCGGGCTAAACCGGAGACAAGACGGCTGCAAAAACCAAGGCCGAAGGACAGGGAGATACCAACATGAGTTCCGACACACAGGGCAACCGCCCTCTTTCCGAAGAAGAGCTTCAGGAACTGGTTGCCTCATCAGATGCAGGCGCGCGTGATCCGGCGGGAAATGTCGGGCTGTTTCTAGCGATCGTTGCGGTCTTGTGGTCGGTGTTTCAGGTCGTTCTGGCCTCTCCCTTATCGAATTACCTGCTGCCGGGCAGCGTGGTGAATAACTCGCGCCAGATACATCTGGCCTTTGCGATGTTCCTGGCCTTCTCGGCCTATCCGGCGCTTAAATCCAGCCCGCGAAACTATATCCCTGTTCAAGACTGGATTATGGGGATCGTCGGCGCATTCCTGGCGCTTTACGGTTATTTCTTCTACCAAAAGATCGTTGATGCAGGCGGCCTTGCAGACGACACCGACAAATGGTTCGCCCTTGTTGGCCTACTGCTGCTGTTTGAGGCCGCGCGTCGCGCGCTTGGCCCTGCGATGGCTATCATTGCCACGATCTTTCTCGCCTACGTCTTCTTCGGTTCCTCCGAGTGGGTGCCCGAGGTGATCCGCTGGAAAGGGGCCAGCCTGCAAAAGGCGATGAGCCATATGTGGATCACGTCCGAAGGTGTCTTTGGCATCGCGCTGGGCGTTTCAACCAAGTTCGTCTTTCTGTTCGTGCTGTTCGGCGCACTGCTGGATAAGGCGGGCGCGGGCAACTACTTCATCAAGATGGCCTTTGGCGCACTAGGACACCTGCGCGGTGGCCCGGCCAAAGCGGCTGTTGTGGGTTCGGCAGCGACCGGCCTGATCTCGGGGTCATCCATCGCAAACGTTGTGACGACCGGTACGTTCACCATCCCGCTAATGAAACGTGTAGGCTTTTCTAGCGAACAGGCAGGCTCGGTCGAGGTTGCCTCATCCGTGAACGGTCAGATTATGCCGCCCGTGATGGGCGCTGCGGCCTTCCTGATGGTGGAATATGTAGGCATCTCCTACGTTGAGGTGATCACCCATGCATTCCTGCCTGCTGCAATTTCCTACATCGCGCTGGTCTATATCGTGCATCTTGAAGCGGTGAAGCGGAACATGCCGACATTGGGCGACCGCGTTGTTTCGATGGGTCGTACGATTGGCGGCATGGCGCTGTTCTTCGTGGGCTTTGCTGGGCTGTGCTACGGCATTCAGTACCCGATCAAGGCGATCGTTGCGCTCATGCCCGACGCGTCGGGGCTGGTCCTGTCGGCGCTGATTGTGCTGGCCTATCTGATCCTACTTTGGCTGGCTTCCGGAGTAGAGGACTTGGTGCCTGACGATCCTAATGCCAAAGAGGTCGAACTTCCGGTGATCGCCGAGATCTACAAGGCTGGTCTGCATTACCTGTTGCCGATTATCGTGCTGGTCTACTTCCTGATGATCGAACAGAAATCGCCCGGCCTGTCGGCCTTTTGGGCAACCTCTCTGTTGTTCGTGATCCTGCTCACGCAGAAGCCGCTCAAGTCCATCTTCCGCGGCGAAAGCGACACAGCGAACGCCTTCATGGCCGGTGTCATTGACCTGTGGAACGGGCTGATCGACGGCGCGCGCAACATGATTGGTATCGCTCTGGCCACCGCTACTGCGGGTGTGATCGTGGGCACCGTGACGCTCACCGGCGTGGGTCAGGTAATGGCTGACCTGGTCGAGTTCCTGTCGGGCGGCAACCTGATCGCTATGTTGGCGCTGGTCGGTCTGCTGAGCCTGATCCTCGGCATGGGTCTGCCGACCACCGCGAACTACATCGTTGTCAGCTCGCTGATGGCGGGTGTGGTTGTCGAACTGGGCGCGCAGGACGGCTTGATCGTGCCACTGATCGCGGTGCACCTGTTCGTGTTCTATTTCGGTATCATGGCTGATGTGACGCCGCCGGTTGGTCTGGCGAGCTTTGCGGCTGCTGCTGTTTCTGGCGGCGATGCGATCAAGACAGGCTTTACCGCCTTCTTCTATTCCTTGCGTACAGTCGCGCTGCCTTTCGTGTTCATCTTCAACACTGACCTGTTGCTGATCGATGTGGGCTGGGTACAGGGCATCTTGGTGGCCATCTCCGCCACCATCGCGATCCTGATCTTCACCGCTGGCACCATGGGCTGGTTCCTGACCAAGAACCGCATCTATGAAAGCGTGGCATTAATCCTGATCGCCTTTGCACTGTTCCGTCCGGATTTCTTCATGAACCGGATCGCACCGCCCTTTGCGCAGATCGAACCGGCACAGCTGACACAAGCCGTGGGTGAGGCCGCGCCGGGCAGCACCATGCGGATCGAGGTTGCCGGTCCTGACTTTGACACCGGCAATATGACCGAAACCACCGTTGTTTTGGACATTCCGGAAGGGGCCGATGGCACAGCACGCGTCGACGCTCTGGGCTTGATGACGCTGGAAGAGGATGGTCTGGTCAAGCTTGACGAGCCGATGTTCGGCACGCCGGTCGCGGATGAGCTGGATATGTTTGACTATTATGCTGACGATGCCGTTCGCATCACCAGCATTCAGGCTCCGCAAAGCCAGCCTGCGAAAGAGCTGATCTTTATCCCGGCGCTGATCCTGTTGGGTCTTGTCGCCTTCCTCCAGCGCGGCCGCGCCGCAAAACAGGGAGAACCCGCATGACCAAAGCTATTCTGTGCGCCGTGGATATCAGCAATGGCGATCTTGATGTTGCTGTCCTAGAACGCGCCGCAGCGCTGGCCGAAATGGATGGCGCGCGGCTGGATGTGGTGACGGTGACGCCCGATTATGGAGAGGGGTTCGTCAGCAGTTTCTTCGAACCCCACCACCACGAAAAGGTGATTGAAGAGGCTCATGAAAAGCTGGTCGCCCTCTGCGCCGCAACGCTGGGTGAGGAACGCAATGCACAGGTTCGCCATGTGGTGGCCACAGGCAGCGCCTATCAGGAAATACTGAAAACGGCCGAAAGCGCGGGATCAGACTTGATCGTGATCGGTGCGCATAAGCCTGATTTTAAGGATTATCTGCTTGGTCCAAACGCGGCCCGGGTCGTCCGTCATTCGCATACCTCGGTATATGTTGTGCGATAAATCGAACGGACCGAAGGGGGCTGGGAACTTGAGATTGGTTGCTTTCGAGGGGGCAGCCAGTTCGCTCATCGATGGCAAGGCTGCGGGTGAGTTTGTCCTGATTGAAAACGGTTGCCCGACAAGTGAAAAGTTCTGCCCTTTCCTCTTGCTTTAGCCGCGTACCCGTCCGATAGGGCGATATGTTCAAAAGCAGAGCCATAACCTTCATTCTGATCACGCTGATGATCGACGCCATCGGTATCGGCATCGTGTTCCCCATCATGCCCGACCTGATGGATCGCGTTGGTGCTGGGGACACCGGGCAGGGCGCTTTTTGGGGCGGGCTGCTGATGGCGGCCTATGCCGGAGCGCTGTTCCTGTGCGGCCCCATTGTAGGCAGCATTTCGGACGCCATCGGACGCAGGCCGATCCTGATTGCCGCCTTGGTCATGCTCGCGCTGGATTACGTGATCATGGCATTGGCTGACAGCTTCTGGTTGCTTCTTCTCGGGCGCACGCTCGCAGGTTTGGCCGGGGCAACTTACATCACTGCGACGGCTTACATTGCCGACATATCCTCTCCCACCGAAAAGGCTGCAAATTTCGGTCTGATTGGAGCGGCCTTCGGGATCGGGTTTGTACTTGGGCCAGCCATCGGAGGCATTGCAGCCGAGATCAGTATCACCGCGCCGTTCTGGATCGCTGCGGTTTTATCCGCCGCGAACGCCCTGTTCGGTGTGTTTGTATTGCCCGAAAGCCTGACACCCGAAAAACGCCGCCCTTTTGGCAAGCGCGATCTGAATCCGTTCAAATCGATCTTTGACGCCTTCCGGTTTCCGGGGCTGGCGATACCGCTGCTGTGCATTTTCATCTTTGAATTTGCCAATATGGTCTATCCGACCCTTTGGGCGTTTTGGACGCGTGAAGTTTTCGACTGGCCGACACTCTACATTGGGTTGTCGCTTGCTGCTTACGGCGTGATGCTGGCGATTGTGCAGGGGGGATTAATGCCCCTTTTCATCAAGTGGATTGGCGATTACCGCACTTTGATGCTGGGGATGATGTCCGCGCTGATTGGAATGATCGGATTTGGTTTCACAGCGACGATCACCGCCCTTGTAGTCTTTCTTTTGCTGGCCGCCTTGTCTGATCTTGTGCCCGCATTGATGACGGCAATGGCCTCGAACCAGGCCGACGAAGACCGTCAGGGTGTGGTGCAGGGGGTCATCGCGTCGCTATCATCTGTTGCTGCTGTCCTGTCGCCCCTGGTGATGACTGGTCTGTTTCAGGCTTCAGTCGATGCTGAAGGCGTCTACCTTCCGGGCGCACCCTTCTTTTTCTCGGCCGTTTTGGTGTTGGCGATGATGCCTTTGGTGGTTCGTTTGCGCGGGCACGCTTCAGTCTGAAAAAAAACGCACCCGCAGCGACCTGCGAGTGCGTTGGCTTTCGACGACTTGAATGCGCTTACTGGATTTCACCCATACAGAGATACTTCATCTCAAGGAAATCTTCGGTTCCGTATTTCGAACCCTCGCGGCCCAGACCGGACTGCTTGACACCGCCAAACGGTGCAACTTCGGTCGAGATCAGGCCGGTATTAACGCCCACCATGCCCGATTCAAGCGCCTCGGCAACGCGCCAGACCCGCGCCAGATCGCGGCTGTAGAAATACGAAGCCAGGCCGAACTCACTGTCATTGGCCATGGCAACGACGTCGTCTTCCTCTTCGAACTTGAACAGAGGGGCAACGGGGCCGAATGTTTCATCCTTCGCGACCACCATGTCGCGGGTTACGCCGGTCAGAACGGTGGGTTCAAAGAACGTCCCGCCCAGATCCGAGCGTTTGCCCCCCATCGTGACCGTCGCGCCTTTGGATACCGCGTCCGAGATGTGCTCTTCGACCTTGGCGACCGCTGCGTCGTTGATCAGCGGGCCTGTGGTGATGCCGTCGCCAAAGCCATTGCCCACATTCAGATCTTTGGTTTTCTCGGCCAGCTTGGCGGCGAATTCATCGTAGACACCTGCCTGCACATAGATCCGGTTGGCGCAGACGCAGGTCTGACCGTTGTTGCGGAACTTGGCGATCATCGCGCCGTCCACAGCCGCATCCACATCGGCGTCGTCGAACACGATGAATGGCGCGTTGCCGCCCAGTTCCAGCGACATCTTCTTGATGGTGCCTGCCGCCTGACGCATCAGGATCTGACCTACACGGGTCGAGCCGGTAAAGGTGATCTTGGCAACCTTGTCGTTGGTGCACAGCTCATTGCCCACACCCGAGCTATCGGTACCGGGGATCACGTTCAGCACGCCCGCCGGGATACCCGCACGTTCGCCCAGTACTGCCATCGCCAGCGCTGAAAGCGGTGTAAGCGTTGCAGGACGTGCCACAAACGTACAACCCACGGCCAGCGCCGGGCCGACCTTGCGCGCGATCATCGCGTTGGGGAAGTTCCACGGTGTGATCGATCCCACCACGCCCACGGGCTGCTTTAGCACCACGATGCGCTTGTCACGCTGGTGGCCGGGGATCACGTCGCCGTAGATACGCTTTGCCTCTTCCGCGAACCACTCAATGAAGGACGCACCATACAGAATTTCTCCGCGCGCTTCAGCCCAGGGTTTTCCCATCTCAGCGGTCAGGATGGTTGCCAGATCATCAGCGTTTTCGACCATCAGATCGAACCACTTGCGCAGGATCGCGCCGCGTTCCTTACCGGTTTGCGCGGCCCATTCCTTTTTCGCTGCATAAGCCACATCAATGGTCTGCCTGGTGCCTTCGATGTCGATATCCGTCACATTGGCGATCAGATCGCCGGTGGCAGGGTTGTGAACCGGAAAGGTCGCCTCACCCTCAACCCATGCGCCGTTGATATAGGCGCGGGTTTCCAGAAGGCTGGGATCCTTCAGCTCCAGTTTCGTCACTTTGGTGTCCAGCATGATCAGGCTCCTTTAGTAGCGTCGACCGAGGCTTCGAGGATTTACATGGCCTTGGCGAAGATTTTGTCCTGTACCGTTAGTGGTGCGAGGAATCGGATTACGTTCCCATATACGCCACATGTCAGCAGGATCAATCCACGCCTCATGGCTTTCGTATACACAATCTCACCATTTCTGTGTTTGGGTCCTGTCTCCGGGCAGAGATCAAGGTCGCCACTATTGTGAGTATCCGCGTATCTGTTCAATGGCTCGGGCAGCGAAACTCCCCGACAAGGATTTGTCAACGCTTGCTTCCAATGCGGGCAACGCAGATGAGGCACTTTCTCCAATTTCT
Source organism: Ruegeria sp. AP7 (assembly GCF_056539905.1). Lineage (NCBI taxonomy): Bacteria > Pseudomonadati > Pseudomonadota > Alphaproteobacteria > Rhodobacterales > Roseobacteraceae > Ruegeria > Ruegeria sp. AP7. The sequence continues at coordinate 21,052 of NZ_JBQFVT010000009.1, forward strand.
CCCAAAGCAATGGCTGCTTCTTTTCTTACAAAAACCGACGGGCTGTCGAGCAGCTTGATCAACTCAGGAACTGCTGGTGCTGCTTTGGCACCAAACAGCGCCAATCTTTGAGCTGCTTCACGCTGTTCCTTGGCATCCCCGCGTGACAAATCGGCTTTGAGGCTTGCAATCGTTGTACTCGGTGCAAGCGCGGCCAATCGAAGGCCTTTTTTCAAGCGATTGTTCAAATATTGCTGCGCGCCAATCCAGCGCACGATAAAGAAGTACTCGCGAACAACTTCGTTCAGAACTCGCTCATGCTTTCCTTTCTGCCATCGATCGATCATTGCCCGCGCAGAGCTCCGATCGCCATTTAAGGCCAAAACCGAGGCCGCAAATGGCATCAATTCAATTGCCTGAGGGTTCCGATCCAGTTCATGCAATATGGCCGTCTCTGCGCCGTTCAGATCATCCACTGCAAAAAGCGCAGCACCTTCAAACAACGCGTAGTGGCTGGGATACGCAGGGTCGAGACGCATTGCAGCCTGTACAAAGGCCAGTCCTTCCTCAGGTTCACCGCCCGCAATCAGGGCCCATCCCATTGTCAAATGCGCCTCTGGATCGCTGGGCTGCAGGGCAATGGCTTTTGCAGCCTCTTGCCTGGCTTCATCCGTTCCCCGACTTACGCCCTGGGCACTGTCCCAATCCGGAAGGTTAAGACTGACTATCGCCCGAACGACGTGGATCAATGAGGTGTCCTGCTCCGTCAGTTCGCGGAAGTACTTATAGAACAGACCAATATGCATCTGTTCGTCAGCGCCTGCGAAGCCTGTCCAATGGTGGAAAATGTGCGGTCGTAAATGTGCCAGAGCAAGAGTCGCCCAGGCACGCCCATAATCAGGGTCCAACTCGACTGCGCGTTCAAAATGCGGAATTGCGGCCAGATTGTCGCGTTCATTGAAACGCGAATAAAGCTCCCAACCGCGCTGGAATGCTTCGCGTGCTTCGATGGTTTCCGTTTCTACGTTTTCGATTGCAATCCGACTTTGAGAATCGAGAGGAACATCAAGCTCCTGCGCAATCGCCAACACAATGATGTTTTGCAGGTCAAAAATCTCGTCAATTTCACCATCGAAACGTTCGGCCCAAATCAATCTACCGTTTACCGTGTCGGTCAGGCGGATATTGACCCGAAAACCTTCGTCGGTGCGTCTAAGACTTCCATCGACGACGTAACGAACACCCAGTTTTTCGGCAAAGCCTGGAACATCAATGTCGCGGTCCTGAAAAGCGAAAGAGGTATTTCCCGCGATGACAAATAAACCGGAAATGCGGGATAAATCCGTAATCAGGTCCTCAGAAACGCCGTCGATCAGCATCTTGTTGGACGGGTCGCTGGTAAAATTTGTCAACGGAAGCACGGCAATTGATGGCAAGTCTGGTAGCGGGTAGGCCAATTGTGCTTCTGAGGCGCGCAGTTGCCCCTTTTTCCAGGTCATGGCCCCGAAATACCCCATGAATATCAGCACAGCCATAACCGCAGCCAACTTAAGAAACCGTGGCGCATTCGTCGCTTTCGGCTTTGAAAGAAATGGTGCCGCATCAGTTTCTATTCGGAAAGCCTCAACAGGTTCTGCGATGTTCTTGACTGATTGCGGACCAATTGACTCAAACCTGAAAGGAACCTTGTTGCGGGCATATTCAACGATCGACTGCGATGCGATAATTCCACCCGGTTCCGCCAATGCCTCAAGTCGCGCGGCCACGTTGACGCCGTCGCCCAATATGTCATTCGCGTTCGAGACCACATCACCGACATTCAATCCGATCCGAAAAACGATGGCGCGGTCAGGTTCGATATCTGAGTTTCTTTTCAAAAGTTCCGATTGTATCTCGACCGCCGCACGCACCGCATCGACCGCGCTATGGAATTCGATCAGAAAGCTGTCACCTGCCGTGTTCGCAATGCGCCCCGAATGCCCTGAGACCAATGGCTCGATGACTTCGGCACGGATCAAACGCAGTTTGTCTATGGTGCCTTCTTCATCCAAACCGACCAGTCTTGAATAGCCTGCGATATCGGCGGCCAAAATAGCTGCTAATCGACGATTTGGTCGGCTTTCCATAATTTCTCAGCCTATCATTTGGGCATTTTTCTGGGAAATGGTTTTCACGGCAGAGCATTTTGCGCTGACATTTGAATGCTGCGCGCCAGCTATTTGGATTGAGATGAAGGTCTCAGGCCGTTGAATTTGAGCAATAGATACCGCCGAAGAAGTGTTAAGCTGAACGTCAACTCTGCCCGCCAATCGATCGATGGTCGTTGCGGGTTTTTATCAGCAACGGGCGTCGGCAGTCCTGCGGGCTGACGCCCCATTTGTCCTCAAAAAAGAAAAACCCCGCTGACGGCGCAGCGGGGTTTAATCGACTTTCGAAATTGTGCAGCCTCAGCCCTTTTTCAGAACCTCACGGCCCAGCAATTCTGCAATCTGAACTGCGTTCAACGCTGCGCCTTTGCGCAGATTGTCGGACACGCACCACAGGTTAAGACCGTTCTCGATGGTCGAGTCCTGGCGGATACGGCTGATGAAGGTGGCGAAGTCACCCGCGCATTCGATGGGCGAGACGTAGCCGCCCGCTTCACGCTTGTCGATCACCATGATGCCCGGCGCTTCGCGTAGGATGTCGCGGGCTTCGTCTTCGTCCAGGAATTCCTCGAACTCGATATTTACGGCCTCAGAGTGGCCAACAAAGACCGGAACGCGGACGCAGGTTGCGGTGACCTTGATCGACGGGTCGACGATCTTTTTGGTCTCGACAACCATCTTCCACTCTTCCTTGGTCGAGCCGTCTTCCATGAAGACGTCGATCTGTGGAATGACGTTGAACGCGATCTGTTTTTGGAATTTCTTCGGCTCAACCTCCGTGGTGGGGTTGTAGATGGCCTTGGTCTGATCCCAAAGCTCGTCCATGCCTTCCTTACCGGCACCCGAGACCGACTGATAGGTCGAGACGACAACGCGCTTGATCTTGGCACGGTCATGCAGCGGCTTCAGCGCGACAACCATCTGCGCGGTCGAGCAGTTGGGGTTGGCGATGATGTTCTTGTTCTTGTAGTCGTGGATCGCCTGCGGGTTACATTCCGGCACGATCAGCGGAATGTCCGGGTCATAGCGATAGAGCGACGAGTTATCGATCACCACGCAGCCAGCTGCCGCCGCCTTGGGGGCGTAAACTTTGGTGGCCTCGGACCCCACAGCGAACAGCGCCATGTCCCAGCCGGTGAAATCGAATGTATCCAGATCCTTGGTCGTGAGGGTCTTGTCGCCAAATGTCACCTCAGTCCCCAGCGAACGACGGCTTGCCAGTGCGGCAAGTTCATCGACGGGGAACTGGCGTTCTGCCAGGATGTTCAGCATTTCGCGGCCCACATTTCCTGTGGCGCCGACGACTACGACGCGATAGCCCATTTCATGTCTCCAAAGTTAAGGACGCGCGTTCATAGCCGCGTTGCGGCAAAGAAAAAAGAGGCGTTTCGGCTTATTTCACCCCGTCACACCGATTTGACACAGTTCAATACCGTTCAGGGTTGTTTCAGCAAGGATCGACAAACCTCGACAATTGCCTGCGCTTCGCCTTCGATTCGAAACTCTGTTCGACATGGGTGCACGCGGCGTGTCCCGCGGTGGTTAATGCGGCGCGGTCATGCAGCATATCTTCCGGCGCACTGGCCAGCGCCTCAAGCGGGGTCAGGCCAAATCCTTCTTGCCGCGCGGAGTCACAAACAGATCGAGCGCGCGATAGGTCTCGACAATCTCATCCCAGGGGTGTTCGCCCAGAAAATGAACGCGGTCTACAAGCCCGGCGTCCTGCAGTCTTTGTTCCTGCTAGGCTTGGAACGCTTTGGAGGTGCGGATGCCGATCTTCTTTTCAAGTATCGGCAGCAGCCGGATCACAGTAGTCGTCACGCCCGAAAGGGAATGCTTCAGATTGGGCGCAACCACCTCGATGTCCTGCACGGGTGGCCTCCGGTTTCAGTCCACGCTGTCCCGACTGAATAGATAGATCACGCAGCCAATGGCAAGGGTGGTGGCGAAAAAGCCGAAGATCGCGGTATAGGGCGCCGAGGGGCTGATCGTGGCGCTGGCCGCATGGATGCGCCCGGTGGCAAATTGTGCCAACCCGACACCGCCGATGCCGAAGAGGTTCAGCAGGGTAACACCACGCCCGACCAGATGCGCTGGAATGAAGGCGCGACCATGCGCCATGATGACCGGAAAACTGGCGCCCAGAAAGCCGATGACCGCAAGCAGCAAGACCGAGAGCCAGACGCCCCCGTCGATCCAAAGGCACAGCAGTCCTAAAGTGGCTGCGCCCAGGGCGTTGCCACCGAAGATCACCCATTTGCGGGTCTTAAGGATGCGGTCCAAAGGCCCATAGGCAAAGGTGCCCGCAATCATCGCGGCACCCATGATCAGCGTTGCCTGCCCGATCTGAGTAGTGCTGAGGTCAAATACATCGCGCAGATAAGGCCCTGCCCAGAGACCGCGCAACGCCGCAGAGGGCGCATAGGCCACCAGCATAAGTGGCAGGATGGTCCAGAGGGCGGGCTGTTTCAGCAGGTCCAGAACCGATCCTTTGTGTTCCGTCTCGACCTTATTGGGGTCATGCACCGTCAGCCAGATCCCTGCAGCCACCACGCCCGAAGTGATCGCCAAACCACCCAAAGTCGCCCGCCACCCCATAAGCTCAACCGCCAGAGCCGTGGGGTAAGAGGCCACCAAATTGCCGACTGACCCAACGCCCAGCATTACTGCGGCGAGCGTGGCGAACTTGGCAGCTGGAAACTCTCTGGCAAAGATATAATAGGACGCCATCAGGACAGGTGAACAGCCAACTCCGATCAGCGCCATGGCCAGCGCAACATGAAACGGAGTGGTTGCAACGGCGAACAGGCCAGCCCCGCCTGCGCCGCCAATCAGCAACAGCATCGCAGAGCTGCGCCTTGGGCCGACACGATCCAGAGCCCAGCCCACCGGGATTTGCATTGCGGCAAAAACCAGAAACCAAAGCCCCGACGCAAATGCCAGGTCTTCGGGCGTGGCCCCGATGTCTCTGCCCAGATCGGTAGTCAGCACGGCCAGGAAGGCGCGAAAAAACTGGCTGAGGACGTAAGCCAGACATAAAACTAACAAGCCTGTCTGCATCTGCCGCCTCTATTGCCCGTATGCCCTGCCGAGATGCTTTGCACGTTGTGCAGGTCTGCACAAGCGCTCGGGGTGGTGCGAAAGGGGCAGACATCCTTCACATTTGGGCTATCTTGAAAGCAGTTTTGGGAATTTCAGAGAGTGTTATGCCCCCTTCCGACTCTTTATTTTATGACTCAGTCCCTATTTCAGACAGCTTCCTGCGACTGAGCGATCCGGTGCAGTTTACACCTTTGCCTGATACGTGGGTTTTGGGAGTCGCGGATATCGTGGACTCGACCGGAGAGATCGCGCGTGGCCGTTACAAAACCGTCAACATGGTTGGTGCTGCGGTTATTTCAGGCATGATCAACGCGCTGGGAGGTCGTGTATTTCCTTATGTCTTTGGCGGCGATGGGGCCGGCTTTGCAGTGCCGGGCGAAGATGCCAAGATCGCGCGCGAAACGTTGGCAGCTTTGCAGAGTTGGGCCGAAACAGAATTTGCCATCACGCTACGCGCAGGGCTGGTTTCGGTGGCTGACATCCGAGCAGCTGGGCGCGATCTGCGTGTTGCCCGCTATGCGCCCTCTACTGGTGTTGACTATGCGATGTTTACAGGCGGTGGATTGGCCTGGGCCGAGGCGCAGATGAAATCCGGGAACCTCACCATTCCACCGGCTGGACCTGACGCGCAGCCCGACCTGACGGGCCTGTCTTGCCGCTGGTCCAACAGTCCGGCCCGCCACGGTCGGATAGTATCTCTGGTAATTCAGCCAACATTAGAGTCTAGTGAGGCCGATTTCGCGGCTTTGAGCCAATCCGTTTTATCGATCGCCGAAGGGTTGGACCGGGCCGGTCATCCGGTTCCCCAAAAGGGACCGCCGATGAGCTTTCCTCCGCCAGGTATTGATATCGATGCCCATGTCTCACGCGCTGGGCGCAATCTGCTGGTTCAGAAGATACGGCTGATGATCGAAAATATGCTGATCGGGCTGTTGTTCAAAACTGGTTTAAGATTGGGGCAGTTCGAACCCAATCACTATAAAGAAATGGTCAGCCGCAACGCGGATTTTCGCAAATTTGATGACGGATTGAAGATGACATTGGATTGTGACCCATCCACGTTGGAGCAGATCACCCGGATGCTGGAAGACGCCCAGGCACGCGGTAAGATCCGATACGGCCTGCATTCTCAGCAAGAGGCGATGATGACCTGCTTTGTGCCCTCTGCAATGAGCGATGACCATGTGCACTTCGTTGACGGTGCCTCAGGCGGCTACGCGCAGGCCGCAGCTGTGATGCGGGCCTAAAGACTGCGCGCGATTTCTGTAATCACGTCATATGCCATCAATACATCGCTCTCGGTGGTTTCGAACTGCCCGGCCTGAAAGCGGATGACCAAATCACCGTCCACACGGGTCTGGGTCAGATAAATCCGCCCGTCATCATTAATCGCGTTCACCAGTCGCAAGTTCAGGTCGTCCAGGTCGGTGGCGCCCTGCGGCTCATATCGAAAGGTCCACAGCGACCACATTGGCGGTGTGACGATCCGAAAGTCCGGCTCAGCTGCCAGTTGATCATGCAGCGCGACCGACCAGTTGACATGATTGCGCAGCCGTTCACGCAGCCCCACTAGCCCGTAGGTTCGGATGACAAACCACAGCTTCAATGCCCTGAACCGACGGCCCAGTGGCACCGACCATTCCGAGTAGTTGATGATTCCGTCTTTCCCATGGGTTTTTAGGTACTCTGGGCTGATCGCTAACGTGCGGACCAAATCATCGGGGTTCTTCAAGAAATGTGCGCAGCAATCGAACTGGACACCTAGCCATTTATGCGGATTGAAGACGATGCTGTCAGCTTGTTCGATGCCCGGCCAGTATTTGCGATATTCGGGACAGATCATTGCAGAGCCGGCCCAGGCAGCGTCGACGTGCGAATAGAGCCCGTATTTACGCGCAATCTCAAGGCAGCGATCCACCGGATCAGTCGCCCCGGTTCCTGTTCCACCAACGCAAAGGATCACACCAGCCGGCTGTAAACCAGAGTCTAAATCGGACTGAATCGCTGCTTCAAGCGCGTTTGGATCGATCCCACGCCAATCACCTTGAACTGGGATGCGCACAAGATTGTCTTGTCCGATCCCCGAAACCCAAATGGCGCGGTCGATTGAGGTATGTACTTCGGACGAGCAATAAACACGCAGTGGCTTTTGGCCAAAAAGACCCTGGCTGTTTCCCTGCCAGTTCATTGCCTTTTCGCGCATGGTCAACACAGCCGCTAGCGTCGCCGAAGAGGCGGAATCCTGTATGACCCCGGCAAATCCTTCAGGCAGGTCCAGCGCCTCGCGCAGCCAATCCATCATCCGCGTTTCCATTTCGGTCGCGGCGGGAGAGGTCTGCCACAGCATACATTGCGGCGCGATGGCACTGGCCAGGAATTCAGCCAGCACCGACGGCGCCGACGCGTTCGAGTTGAAATAGGCGAAGAATCGGGGGTGCTGCCAATGGGTGATACCGGGCATCACGATCTGTTCAAAATCGCGAAAAATACTTTCGATTGCTTCACCATGCTCGGGCGGATGGGTGGGTAGGGCGTTCAGAATATCGCCAGGCTCAGTCCTTGCACGAACGGGCTTGTCGCCAACGGTCAGGTGATAATCTTGTGTCCAATCAGCGATTTTTTTGCCCCATACGGAAAATTCGTCCCAATTCATTGCGGTCTCCTTGCGGCTAATCTGATCTGCCTACTGAATAATCACTTCGACTCACTATTAATGAACAAGTTAATTAAAATCCAGCCCTGCAAGTTTGCTTGAACTTAGCAATCTATTGCGAAACAAAGGGAGTCGCGTCAAAATTAACCATGACGAATAGTTTGCCGTTGACGTCTCGATCACTGCCGATTGCCTTGTTGCGTGCGCGCGAAAGGGTGATGGGGCCGATACGTGGTGTTTTGGCTGACGCAGGGGTAACTGAACAACAATGGCGCGTTCTGCGCGTCTTGCAAGAAGAAGGTCCGCAAGAACCCACGCAGATCTCAGAACGCGCTTGTTTGTTGCTTCCCAGCCTGACTCGGATTCTGAAAAAGCTGGAAGATAAAAAGTTGATCAAACGGCAGGCCGTCGAAAAAGATCGTCGTCGCCAGATCGTCGAAATTACCAAAGAAGGAATGCAGATCATTCACGCCAACTTGCCGGAAATGTTGCGGTTGGCGGCACAAACGCGCGAATTGATGGGGGCTGAGCAACACGAAACACTGCTGAATCTTTTGAGCGAACTACACGAATTGAAAAGCTAATTACTCAAGCTGAATAGACTCTAAACAATGGTTGTTTGTTTGTTTTTGGGGCAGCAATTCCTGCATCGGTTCCTGAGCTTGTACAATATCGATTGCCCGCGTCGTTCTAGCGTCGTAGCTTGAGGGTCACTTGGAACAAACGGTCTGACAAAGATGGATGGGCCCAAGCCGCAAAAACCGGCACAGCCTAAAGAATTCGCCACGCAGGATTTGAGCGAGCGCGTTGGAGCGCGTGTGCGGAAGGCCAGGCAAATGCGCGGCATTCCGCGCCGGGTTTTGTCGGAAAGCTCGGGTGTTTCGCCCCGGTATCTGGCACAACTCGAAGCTGGTGAGGGCAATATCTCGATCGGAGTACTGCATCGGATTGCGCAGGCGCTGGATTACAAGGCCGAATGGCTGATCGGCGAAGAAGATCCCTGGGATTCGGATGATTTGCAGATGCTCGAACTGTTCCGGCAGGCCAGCGATGACGTCAAAGACAACGTCATGAGGGCACTGTGTCCCGATCCTGCTGAGAATGCTCGGGCACAGCGGGTTTGTCTTATCGGTTTACGTGGCGCCGGGAAATCAACGCTGGGTGCTCTACTTGGCGCTGCGCTTAAGCTGCCCTTTGTGGAACTGACGGCTCAGATCGAAGAAATGTCGGGGATGCCATTGGCTGAAGTCATGGCCTTCTACGGGCAAGAGGGATATCGCAACCTCGAAGCGCAAGCGTTGGACCGGGTCATTGCCGCCGATGATCGAATGGTTCTTGCTGTCGCTGGTGGCATCGTTTCAGAGCCTTCGACCTATACGACATTGCTGAGCCGGTTTCACACCGTCTGGCTTCGGGCCACACCCACCGAGCATATGGAAAGGGTGCGCGCGCAAGGCGACGAACGTCCCATGGCAGGAAATCCAAAAGCAATGGAGCAGCTCAAGTGCATACTCGCCAGTCGCGAGGCATTGTACGGGCGTGCGAACGCTCAGCTGGATACATCCGGGCGGACCGAGAATGAGTCGATCAGAGATCTGATGGAGCTTGCCGAAGAACATGGGTTCTTGAGGTGATACAGGCTCTATTTAGGGTCTTTCAGCCAGTTTTTAGCGAATTCTATGGTGTCTAGATCAGCGAATCGTCGAACCCGGTCAAGTTCTGCCTCCAGCCGTCGGGTTCTTGCATCGGACCAGCGGACGGATTGCTCGGGCCACATTGCCCGAACATGCAGATTGCCGTGATTACGGTGTGCCTTCATGTCGATACGGCCGATCATGCGGTTCCCCTCCATCAAGGGGAAGACGTAGTATCCGTAAATGCGCTTGGGCTCGGGAACGAACACTTCGATGCGATAATGAAACCCAAACAGGCGTTCCGCGCGTTTACGATCGCGCAGCATGGGATCAAAAGGACTAAGAACCCTGATCCGACCGGGCGCTTCTGGCAGCGCTGCCACCTGTTCGCATACTTCGGGCCGTGCAAAGACTTTGCGTTCATTTCCATCCGCACACTCTACGAATATTTCTGTGATTTTCCCCTTTGTCAGAGCCTGATCACACCACGCCTTTGCCTCGCTGGCGCTGACGGTATCCCAAAATGCCGCAAGCTCTCCTGACGTGGCAAAGCCCAGCCGGTCGAGTGCTGCGTTACAAAGCCAATCCACGGTTGCACCTACGTCGCACGCTATGCTGCCGGGGCAAAGTTGGGTATCGATAACCCGCTCGGTCAGATCATAGCGTTTCTGAAACCCCTCACGACCGATTACAGTCAGCGCCCCGGATCGCCAAAGGTATTCCAGCGCAGTTTTTGACGGATGCCAATCCCACCAACCGCCAGACCCCTTCTTTTCATCTTTGCCCACATCGGATGATCCCACGGGACCATGATCGCGGATGTGCTGAAGAACAGTTTCAAATCTCTGTTCAAAACCATCACGTCGCCAATTCTTCCAGCGGGCTTTCAGCATGTCGGCATCGCGAAGGAACCGCAGGTGCCAATGGCGATAGAAATCCATCGGAATAACGGCAGCGTCATGGGTCCAGTGTTCGAACAGCGCCCGATCACGCTCGTAAAGTCGCTTGAGGTTGCGCGGGCGATAGCTTGGTCGCCGCGCATACAGGATCATATCATGGGCGCGTGCGACTGTGTTGATGCTGTCGAGCTGCACAAAACCCAGGCGGTGGATCAATCGCAACAGATCCTCACCTTTAGAACCGCCTGCCGGTTGCTCCAGCAACGCGTGGCGATCCATGAACATTGTCCGCGCTTGGCGGTTGTTCAGGCGTTGCAGGGTCATGGGATTCTAGCGTCGTTTTAGCGTGTCACCAAAGCTGATCTTAGGGGTCAAGGTGACACGGGTATCAATCTCTGATTCTGGATCGGCCAGCTTTGCCGCGATGATTTCTGCGGCGGTACGCCCGATCTCGGTTCGGCAGGCATCCATCGTCGCCAGCTTACGCGGTAATCCTTGTAACAGCTCGACGTTGTTGAACCCGGCGAGGCCAATTTGACCTGGCACGTCTATCCCCTGATCCAGCAAATAAAGCAGCCCACCCGCGCCAATCATGTCGTTGGAATAATAAAGAAAATCCAACTCAGGCGAACGTTCCAGCATAGCTTGCGTCATCTCTCGGCCTTTGGCCAGCGCTGAACCGCCCGAGTAAAACTCGCGATCTTCGATCTCGATCCCGTGCTTGCCGAGCACTTCGGTAAAGCCTTCAAACCTTTTGCGGGCACGGTGATCCAACGGCATCTTGGTACCCATGAAACCGATATGCTCATATCCAGCCTTCAGGATCGCCTGTGCCATCTCGCGTCCGGCGCGGCGGTGTGAGATTCCTACCATGGCATCGACGGGCTTGCCATCAGTATCCATGATCTCGACCACCGGAATGCCTGCCGAATCCAGCATGGCGCGGGCGGCTTCAGTATGTTCCAGTCCGGCAATGATCACGCCCGAAGGCCGCCACGAGAGCATCTCGTACAGCACTTTTTCTTCCTTTTCAGGCAGATAGTCCGTGACACCGACCACCGGCTGCAGTTCAGTATCTTCCAGTACCTGATTGATGCCTGTCAGAACTTCGGGGAAAACCATGTTCGACAACGACGGGATTATCACTGCAACCAGATTTACGCGGCTTGATGCCAAGGCACCGGCGATCTTGTTGGGCACATATCCCAGTTCCTTCGCAGCAGCCAGAACGCGGGTACGGGTGGCGTCCGATACATCTCCGCGATTGCGTAGCACCCGGCTGACGGTCATCTCCGACACTCCGGACGCTTCTGAGACATCACGAAGGGTAAGCGGGCGTTTTGTTTCTATTGTCACCGGGGATACCTGCATTGTTTGTTTCCCCGATGGTAGCGTGAACAGGGCGATCTGTTCAACTGTTGTGCAAAGCCGATGACAATCCGAATAAACCCGGTTACAGAAAGCGAAACGCGGCCCCGTGGCTCAACTGGATAGAGCAGCCCCCTCCTAAGGGGCAGGTTGCAGGTTCGAATCCTGCCGGGGTCGCCATAAGATTCAGAAATAATCAGTAAATTTTGTTAATCACGAAGTAGAAGCGGTTTGTGCAATGCGTCAGGATTTAGCGCGATGCCCATTATACTTGGCGATACACGATTGAAATTTGAACTAAGATCAAAAACTTGAACAAAACTTGCACAGAAAACGCGATTTTGTTCGGGCGACTGTGAAGATTGTAAATGTTTCGGATTTACCAGCCAGTCTCCCGCTTTGTCTCCAACCAAAGATTTCCAATGGTGCCCAAAATAATTGAGTTATGCACGGTGGAGCGATCAGGGTAAGGACTCTAACTGTCCTAAACGGCACACAAGAAATCGAACGCTTTAGCTTCCTGAGGCCTGAATTCATAGCTCACTCAAATTGATTGATTGAACTTAGAAAGTGATTGCCGTTTAGCTTTCGGTTTCTCAGTGAAACGGGTTTTTTGTGACAAGACTTGCCAGCTGCATTCAATAATTGCGATCCTTTAGTATGACGAATCTTAGCAGATGTATTTTTGCCAGGTTCTTATAGGGGGAGATTGTCGATGGCTTTTTTGAAACCTTTCATGCGTGCAATAGCGCTCAGTTTTGGTATTTTTGTTGCTTTCGCAAACACCGGGATTGCGGAAAACCAAACCCCAACCGAATGGTCTAGGACCGAACCTTTCCCCAACCAAACGGTTTATTATCCTGGCACTGAAGCACTTGGTCCAGACGAAATGCGAGTTATCGCGTGCGGAACCGGCATGCCCCAACCACGTCTAAAACAAGCTGCCGCGTGTTTCCTAGTTGAGCTAGGGAATGGTGAGAAATTCATATTTGATATGGGTGAGGGATCTTACGAGCGGATCATGGCGCTTGGAATTCCATTGGATCAGCTCGACAAGGTTTTCCTGGGCCATCTACACCTCGATCATGCCGGCGATTTTCCTGCCTTTTACTTTACTGGCCCTGTGAACAATCGCCTTACGCCTGTACGTCTTTGGGGACCCGAGGGGATTAAACCTGAATGGGGAACCAAATCATGGGCAAATCACATGAAGCAGATGTGGGCGTGGGAAGAAGCGACACGAGGTGCAGCCGTCGATCCAAGAGGGCTCCAGCTTGAGGTCAACGAATTCGACTGGAAAGCAGTAAACAACGTTATTTTTGACGAAAACGGGGTTCAGGTTAGAACACTTCCGGCAATTCATGGTGAACAGGCCGTGAGTTTCTTGCTCGAATGGAATGGCCTGAAGTTTGCTTTTTCTTCCGATACGCTTCCGACTCGTTGGTGGCGCGAACACGCTGCTGGGGCTGATCTTGCCATTCACGAATGCTTCACGCCGCCTGAGTTCATGATTGAGAAATACGGATTTGCACCTTCGGAAGCCATTTTCGTGGGCTCACAGGGGCACACTTCCGCGCAGGCATTCGGGAAGATAATGTCCGAGACGGAACCGCGGTTGGCGGTTTGCTATCATTTCCAAAACGATCATGACATCGCACTGGCTGTCTATTCGGCAATTCGGGAAACCTATGATGGTCCCTTGGACCTGGCTGCCGACTTCATGACGTGGAACGTGACGAAAGACGAAATTCGCACGCGCCAGGGCGTACCGAATGAAGAGTCCTTTCCAGCACCCGTTCAAATGGCCAAGCAACCGCCAGATTCTGCTGCTGAGTTTCCTTTCTCGGAATTCGATCTTGAGAGTATGGACCTAGGCGCTGCGGAAGCGACGAATGAAATGATCGAAGCTTTCAACGCGCGTTCGGGGAACAACGAAGTAGGCGCTTACACTAGTCTCCCATTCAAGTAATGTGACAATTGCGGTTTTTGGCCAGTTTCGACTTAGGCCGCATACTGTTCTCTTCGCGTCGACGGCAGCTAGGACAAATGCGCTAGCGGTCAGGCAACTTTGGTAACGAACTGAGCAATGGAGTTCTCGAGCTCAAAAAACCTTGGGGTTCGCCATCGTACGTAATAGGCGCAAATCTGCGCACGAACGAACGTGCGTTGCACAAGACCTTATCGCTCCACACGTCGAGCTGACGAGCTTTCAAATAACAGTTTCTGGATTGAACAAATGGCGAACAAAGGGGTGCAAATGGCGAATTCAAATGCCCAAAACAATAGAAAATTTGCACAAAACCCGCACAACAGCACAGCTGATTTCCATTAAAAAATTGAAAAATAACAATAAACCATGCTGACCTGTTCCCCTCCTAAGGGGCAGGTTGCAGGTTCGAATCCTGCCGGGGTCGCCAGACTATTCATACAAATACTGCGCTTTCTATCTCCTAGATGCTTCCTGTACCCCGAATTGTGACACACATCGAAGAACCGGTTTAGCTTCCGCGACGACCTATGAGTACTTAAGTCACCGCAAACAGACCGACCTGAACGGATTTCAGGCCAAATGAACAGAGCAGAAGGTTTAAGTTGGTGACGCCACTGGTTTTAGATCAAAGCACTTTTGCAACACACTCTATTGAGCTGCACGGCGCTCTTGTTCTGGCCAAAACTCATCGACCACGACATATGCGATGATCACGAAAATGGCCGCGCTGGCGACCTGCAATACTCTTGTGATGCTCTTGACGTCAGCCTCATCGGAAAACGGAGCGATCGAACCACCGTAAACGATCAGAACCGTTGTTAATGCCGAACCTGCAGCAGCGGCGAGCGGGACCTGCGATTTGCCAAGCGCTCCGAGTGTCAGGCAAATGAAAAAACCCAACAAAATTGGGGTAAGAATAACCGGAGCTATTACGTTTATTTCATAGCAGATGATTGAAACCGCCGCCCCGAGGAGATTAGCCGTCAGCATGGCTTTGGCCACCGTTTTGCCCATCGACGGCATGGCTGCAAGTTGTTGGCTAAGAAGTGCGACAAAGAATAGGACCAACAGGGCCGAAGCGCCGGACACAAAAAACGCCATCGCGAACGGAACCGTGACAAGCGACATTCTGGCGATCCGGCGGTGCGGGTCAAAGTCAGGCGAAGTATTGGTCTTTTTCTGAGCCGCTGTGGGGGGGGCAGCGGGTATCAACACGAACATCAGCGTTGATATGAAACCTGCAAATAGCAGGTTCAAAGGTATCCAAAATACAAGCACCAATGCCAGATCCTGTGATTGCAGAACAAGGTTTGGGATCATCAACGCACCCATGAGGGCTATGACACCAGGCAGGACGCCTGCACCTGAAACGGACCACATGAAAGACAGGATGATCCCAATGGCAACTAGAATCAGAAACACCACGGGATATGGGGCGAAGACTGACGACAGCAGGAATGAAATGAACATCAGCCCGATCGAGAAAACAAAGAGCTTTGCAAATGCTGCCAAGGGCAAAGCAGCGGGTGCCTGAAGAAACAGCGCGGTGAAGACCGCTCCTACCACCGCAAGTGGCCACCCCAGAAATAAGCCCAAGGAGAATACCCCGGTGACGCCGAGTGCCAGGCGTACAACCGAATTTCGATCCTCAGTACGCATAGGACAGGATTGATACCAAACGGATATAGGTCCGACCTACTACGTTCAGCAGAGAGTTTTCGCTCAGATACATGATAACGTCGGCCTGCCCATTAAGCTGGAAGCGCAAGTCGTCTTCGGCATTCCCGGCTTCGTAGCCAGGCAATACGATCCGGACTGGAAAGCGTTCAGGCTCTCGAAGAAATCCTTTGGTGCTGGGCGGGCTGGCCAACTGGCCGGGCTCATCCCCACCGCTCAGGGAGACTGCTGCGCTGAAGCTCTCGATCACGCCTGGAACAATCTGGCCTGGATGCATGTCCAGTACCACATCGACAGGTGATCCTACCGAAGCCCGACCAAGGTTGTTTTCGGTAAAATACGCTTCGATCCAAACGTCTGTTGCATCCAGAAACGTCAATAGGTCCTGACCAGATCGCGCATATGTTCCGGGTGCGATCAACAAATTGGATATGACACCTGTCGCTGGAGCACGCAGTTCTGTCCACTCGAGATTAAGCTCTGCATCCGCCAAGGCAGCCAATGCGCGCTGGATTTTCGGGTTGTTAATTCCGTCGTCGCCCAATCGCTGTTTGGCTTTTTCCAGATCCGCTTTGGCGTTTTCAAAATTTGCCTCGGATTCTGCCAGTTGCCCACGCGCGTCATCGGCCTTTGAAATCGCAATCAACCCTTTCTTTTCAAGCGCAAAAACACGCTCGGTCTGAATGCGCATCGTGTCGAGGTCGCTTTGTGCCCTTGCCAGCTTGGCTTGTGCAGCGCTCACCTCTGCCGAGGATGCACCCACTTCCTGCGTGGCTGATTCAAGATCAGCCTCGGCCTTGTCGCGATCAATTTCGTAAGGCCTTGGGTCAATTCGAACCAGAACATCACCGGCTGATACGACCTGGCCGTTTTCGACAAGAACTTCGGTGACTGTACCGGTGACCTGTGGAACGATCTGTGTCGCAATTGCTTTTACTCGGGCATTCCCGGTAAATGGCGTTTTTCGGTCAGCAACGAGATACCAGACCAGAAATACAATTATGACAGCCAGAGTTGTCCAAATTGTCTTTCTCATTTTGCGTCTCCGTTTGCCGCGCTTTCGGCTTCGGGGCTGGCATCGATCCAGACTTTGAACAATTCATAGAAAACAGCAAAAAGAACTGGCCCCATGAATATGCCGATCAAGCCATAGGCCATCATGCCACCAAGAACACCGATGAGGATCACCAGCATGGGAGTCTCAAGGCCTTTTGAGATGAACACAGGTCTCAGGAAGCTGTCCATAATGGTTACTGGTATGGCTAAAATGGTAAAGATCAGGGCAGCCCCTCCGGACATGGAACTCCAGGCGTAGATGATCACCGGTAAGAGAACCAAGCCGGGCCCGATTTGGATAATCGAGAGTATCAGGCAAACGAACGCCAAGGTGGCGGCCGAAGATATCCCGAACAGCACCAGCAATATCCAAACGACGACTGCCTGAATGGCCGCGACGCCAATCACGCCTTTGGTTACATTGCGGATCGTTGCACCCGCCAGTGTAATGAATTCGCCGCCGCGCGGCGCAAACACACGATTGGCAAAGCGCTGAAGGCCCTGAACCAGACTTGGTCCTGGGCTGAACAAGGCTCCCATAATCAGTACAGACAGCGCCAGTCCAAGAAGCCCGATCCCGATCCCCAGTACTTTTCCAAATAGAGACTTTGTAATCTCAAGGATTTGCGCACCATATTTGGCGAGCGCTCCATCCAGATTCCGCTCAAACAATCCCCAGACCTCGGCAATTTTGCCTCCGACCAACGGTAGTTCTTTAAGGCCTTCGGGTGCCGGTGGGATCTTTAATTCGCCTTTGTCCGCTTGTTGCGCAAATTCAGACCCAAGTTCTGCAGCGCCAGAAACAGCTGTTGCGACGGGTCCCAAGGTCAAAACCAAGCCCGCCAGAACGAGAATTGTCGCGGCAATCTTCTTCCGCCCGCCCAACTTGGATTGCAGCCAATCAAAAACCGGATAGAGCGCGACGCAGAGTATCGTTGCCCAGATAACCACGCTTGCAAGCGGGGCCACCATGACCAGGGCGCTGTAGAGGAATAATCCGAGAAAAAGCAATCGTATTGCCAAATCGACAATCTTTGCGTCCTGGGTCTTTTCCATTCTATCCCTCCACTATTTGTTATCTGAACATTACACTCAAAAAACTCGATATGTATATTTTTAAACTGCCAAGGATCTTACAGCAGCCTGAATACACAGGCGTATCCGGATTAAGGCTTTAGCTGTTCTGGCAATAAAGCGATCGCACATGACTTTTTGTGGGTCGAACCTTACGAGGTTTATTTTTCTGATTTCTCATCGTTCTGGGACAAAATGGTATCCGCCACAGTGGTTGCCGTGGTCACAAATATACCCAAGCCGACGATGATGTAGATCATCGTAAAGATCTTCCCCGCCGCGGTTTCCGGAGAAAAGTCACCAAATCCCACAGTCGAAATCGTCACGACAGAAAAATAGATGGAATCGAGCCAGCTCCAGCCTTCGACATAATGATAAAACACCGATGCCCAAAGGATCATACCGGCCGTAAACGCCAAAAGTCCCTTTACTCTGCCGTCCTTGAAGGCGACACCGATCCCTCGCGATATTCTGGTTAGTGCATTCATTGCGATCTCACTTTCGAATAATTGCATTTGTATCAGAATTGAGGATTTTCGGAAGAAACAAAGCCGATGAACATGCCGCTAATTTCACGGAATGTTCCATAACTGCCAAAACCAAACAGGGTTTTAAGGTCGTCACCGCTCTGGCGATGATGCTCATTTGGAATAAACACCTTACCGATCTTAGGGATGGGAAACACTTCCATTCCGAAGAACTTTGCCCGCATGCAACCGAACAGAGATTGTTTGCGAGTGAATGGGCTTGTCATCAATCAAGGTGCAAACCGCGTGCAGTCCAATAGACAAAATCTGTGCCTTCAACAGATTGCCGATCCAATCCAAAAAGCTCATCTGAGAACTGGTTAAGTTCTTGGGCTCGGCAAACCCCTCTCAAAGGACCGGAAGTATAGCCAAATCTTTTGAGGTAGCCCGGTAAATCAGAGTGCCTCATATACACGAACCGTCGGTCGGGTGACGCGTACACTGAGGCGGCACCCAAGGGCAATCGGTGTCTGTTTTTGAAACCGCATACAACAAGTGTTTCATCTGGCTGATGGGTTGATTGCAACGGCGAAAGCAGATCCTGAAGGTCTATACCGAACTGTTCTGCGGTGTTGGGATGACTATAATCAACCGTACGTTTGATCGGACCCTGCTCGGAAAAACACAACACCGCCAGCAGTAAGGCCCGCACCCAAAGCCGTTTTGAGATCAGCAAGATGCCCCCAGCTGCGCCCACCATCAACATCGGCAATATCAACAAAGTATAGCGATCATAGACCTTTCCCGATGCCATCCACATTGCCAGGAAAAAGAACACTGCGATCCCGGCAGGGGCAAGCAGCCGTGGTCGGCCGAGTGCGAAGGGCAGGGCGCAAAGGCCTAAGAAACCCGCAAACCTTAAGACTGGTGCATTACCCAGGATGATTTCTGACAGCTTCTTTAGACTTCGATCTGACACGGTGGGCGCAAACCGGTGTAGCATTTCATCCCGCACACTGCCCTGAAACTCGGCACCAAAACCAAAGCGCAGGTACTGGAACAACGGCCATAGAAATGCCAGCAGTAAACAGGCCGCCATGGTCCACTGGAAGGTTTTGTTTCTTAGAATCTCGCTTACGGGTCGATCCTGCCAGCGCCGGGTTAGAGCAAGTGTCAGGAGTGCCAGAGCCAAAAATGCGAGTGGGGTCGGACTTTTCTGCAATCCAGCCAGAAACACAGTGACCCCGAACCATGGCCACAGCTTTGGACGCTCGAACGCGGCAAGCATGGTGGCCACCCCCAAGGTGGAAAAAAGCATTGCCCCGCTATCCAGCATGGCCGATGTCGCATGTCCCCAGAAGTTTTTTGAACTGGACACAAGCAACACCGCAGGCAACATCAGCCAAGGTTGATCGGGAACCATAATTCGGGCGAGCAAAGCCGTTGCGATCAGCGACCCAAGCGCAAACAGCATCGAGGGCAGATGCAGGGCCAGCATGTGCGACATTCCCTGCTCGATCAATGCCGCTGTCATCCAATATTGAAGGGGTGGTTTTTTTAGGCTGGGCTCATTCTGAGAATATACTGCAAGCCAGTCATTGTTGCGGATGAAACCCAGGCTGCGGTCATAAGTAAAAAATTCATCAATCTTTGACAGGCCATCTTGCCCCAACCCGGACATGTACCAGCACCACAACAATGCGATGGTGATGCCTGTTATTGCATAAGGTAGCCATTTGTGGGTCTGCAAATGTTCGATGTCCGAATTTTGGACCACTCTGGTTATCCTCTGACTTGTTGTAATATGATGTGTTTTGGACTAGGCGAGTACTTGAATTTCGGGGTCTGATCAATCACAAACCCCGGTGACTGTATCCAAGAAGCTTTGATTGCGATGTCGACCGAATCTAAGGAAAATGCTGATAATCGACCCACAGTTTCGATTGTGATTCCCATGCATAACGAGCAAGGGGCCGCTGCTGGATTGATTCAGGGGATCTGCGACGCCGCTTCTGATCTTCCTGCGTTCGAGATCATCGCGGTCGATGATGGTTCGACCGATGGTACCTTTGCGGCGCTGCAGGAGATGCAGAAAGAATGCCCGCAGTTGCGCATCCTACGGCATAAAACGGCAGGTGGGCAAAGTGCCGCTGTCCATTCTGGCGTCAAGGCCGCGCGCGCCGATATCTGTTGCACTCTGGATGGCGATGGACAGAACCCGCCAGAAGAACTGCCCAAGATCTGGGCGCCGCTGGTATCTGGCGATGATGCGCAGGTCGGTCTTGTGGCGGGGCAACGGGTCGGTCGGAAAGATACCGCATCAAAAAAGCTCGCCTCGCGATTTGCGAATGCCTTGAGGGGCTGGATGCTGAAAGACGGTACCCGCGATACGGGTTGCGGTTTCAAGGCGTTCAGAACGCAGGCGTTCGTCGATCTTCCGTTTTTCAACCATATGCATCGATACCTGCCAGCGCTGTTCAAAGCCTACGGATGGAATGTTGCACTGGTTGATGTGGCGCATCAGCAGCGCATGACCGGTGAGTCAAAATACACCAATTTCGGGCGGGCCATGGTCGGCATTTGGGATTTGTTCGGTGTTGTCTGGCTGACCCGCCGCGCCAAATCTGTTTCAGCAACCGAGGCAAACCGGTCGTGAAAGAAACCATTCTGGAAATCCTGCACGTCGACAGCCCGACCGAGGCCCTTTGGGTATTCATTGGCCTGGCTGGTCAATTGATGTTCAGCGCTCGTTTCATCGTTCAGTGGATTACATCAGAACGCGCAAAGAAATCGGTCATACCGATGGCCTTCTGGTACCTTTCGATTGGCGGCGGGCTGATACTTCTCAGCTATGCGATCTATCGCCGTGATCCAGTGTTTATTCTGGGCCAGTCGATGGGTTTGTCGATCTACCTACGCAACATCTTCCTGATCCGGGCCGAGAAGCGCTGATTAGGTCTTCGCTCGCACTATTCAAACATTCTTCGGACTTGACTGGTTGCCCCGTTCAGCGGGTCGCAGCCGACGTCAGGCTTGTGTGAATAACCCTTTCTTGTTTCTGGGATATTTGTGCTAGTATCGCACGCATAGATTTTTTCATTTTGTTTCAGGAGTCGTTTCCTTTGCCCGATACCTCACACCGGCAGTTCAAGCTGCGCCCTCTGGAAAAGGCTGATCTTGAGATCGTGGCCCGCTGGTTTCAGGATGTTCAAGACCTAGCTCTGTTCGACAGAACCACGCGAATTCCGCAAAATCTGACGCAAACCGAACACTTTTGGGAAGGCGCTGTTGGCATTTCTAGCAGAGAGGAAAAATGTTGGTTTGTGATTGAAAATGATGATCGAGATGCGGTCGGCGTGGTTGGTCTCGAATCGATTTCACCCTTCAATCGGGATGCGGTTGTTCCGGTTTTTGTAGAAAAGTCATTGCGGCGCCGGGGCGTGGCGGTGCGAGCTGTTGCATTGATGTTAGATTTTGCCTTTCAGCAATTAGGACTTAACCGGATAACTTCTTATTATCGGGCCGACAATCACGGCAGCCGCGATCTGATCAGTCGATTGGGTTGCCAGATCGAAGGCACGATGCGGCAGGCTTGGTTCGCGGACGGGCAGTTTCACGACATGGTGGTCGTCGGTATGTTGCAACAGGACTGGGCTGAGCGTCGGAACGTGTTGGCACAGGAACTGGGCCGGGAAACGGTGGTCAGTTTTGGGGCAACAGGCATGTCTTGGCCGCCTGAATGCGGTTCTGTTATTTGAAATGATGCGAATTTTGCTTGGTATATTGTTAAAACGCTCTTGTCGGATTCGACGAGACCACGCAGTTGAGTGCACCCAGTGAATACGACCGGTTCGGACACATCAATCAGACAAAAGCTCGGGGCGGTGCTGTTTGCCGATGTTGTCGGCTATTCCCGCCTGATGAGTGAGAACGAGATGGATACGTATAACGCGTTGAAATCTCTTTTGTTCCAGCTCGAAGAGACTTGCTCGAAATATCAGGGCAAAATCATTGAAGTGCGCGGCGACGGTATTCTTGCATTGTTTGATACGGCCACCAGCGCGGTTGAATTCAGCATCGAACTGCATCGAATTGCGGCCGAGCATAATCTGACGCGGCCGGACGGCCAGCACATCAAATTCCGTGCGGGCGTTCATTTGGGCGAGGTTTTGATGGATGAACGTGGCATCCACGGCGACAACGTCAACATCGCCGCCCGCCTGCAAGAGATTGCCGAGCCCGAGCGGGTTTATGTTAGTGCGGCCGTTTATGAGCAGATCCGCAACCGGCTGCGTTATGGCTATGAATTCCTTGGCCCCAAACAGCTCAAGAACATCATGTCTCCGGTCGCGACATACTGTGTTCGAACCGAGGTCGAAGGAGCGACAATGGCCGCCACCTTGCGTCCTGAGATGCAGTTGGAGGTGCTCGAACGGCCCGATATCCCCTCGGTTGCGGTATTGCCGTTTGCCAGTCAGGGTGGTGAGGAAGATGATAACTGGGTCGCCGAAGGGCTAACCGATGACATCATCATGAACCTGTCCAAGTTCCGGAACCTGTTCATCATCGCCCGAAACTCGTCCTTCTTCTTCAAAACCCAGTCAATGTCGCCTCAAGAAGCTGCCCGGCGCCTAAACGTGCGCTACATCGCGCGCGGCAGCGTGCGCCGATCATCCAGCAGAATCCGGATCACGGCCGAGCTGATTGACGCCAACACCGAGCGCACCATCTGGGGCGAGCGGTTTGACCGCAAGCTCGACGATATATTCGATATTCTGGATGAAGTGACTGAATGCATTGTTGCAGCCACCGCAGTGATGATCGAGTCGCATGAAAAACAGCGCATGGTACAGGCGATCCCGTCAGACTTGCAGGCCTATGGGTCTGTCCTTCAGGGGCAGCATCATATCTTCAAGTACACACGCAACGATAACCGCAAGGCGCAGCATTGCTATGAATCCGCTCTTGAGCGTGACGGCGGCTATGCGCGGGCTGCAGCAGCCCTGTCGCGTACGTTGAACATTGATTGGCGCTATTCGTGGACTGAAGACCCAAACAGCGCACTCGACAAGGCACTATCGTTGGCCCAACGCGCCGTGGAACTCGACCCGACCGATGCACGCGGGTTTGGAGAGCTGGGTTATGTACAGCTTTATCGAAAAGAGTTCGATTCCGCGATCGAATCCTACAAGCGCGCCCTGCAGCTGAACCCCAATGACGCGGATATGCACTCGGACTACGCAGACGCACTGGCCCATTGGGGAGATAACGATACTGCGATCAAGCATCTGCAACAGGCAATGCGTCTGAACCCGTATTTCCCTGATCAATACCTTTGGCATCTGGGCGGAGCCTATTACAACCTCAAGCGCTACGACGATGTGATCGCGTGCGTGAACAAGATGAACAACCCGACCGAGGGGCAGCGGGTGCTGGCCGCCAGCTATGCGCATAAAGGCGAATTGGACATGGCCCGCCAGATCGCTGACAAACATCGCGCGGCGCATCCAAATTTCTCACTCTCGCGTTGGGCCAAGGTTCAACCAGACCGTCTGTCCGACGATACGCAGCATTTTGTCGAAGGTTTGAAAAAGGCTGGATTCTGAGTGGCAACAACGGATGCGTCCTGCGCCGCCGCCTTTCATCCGGCGCGGTGTCCGATGCAACGACGCACAATTAGAAGTTTCCGCAGGTAACCATGAATATATCAATAACTGAACAACGCGTCCTGCGCATGTTGGCTCAAGGCGGAACAATCCGCCACGAACGCAATCCCAATGGAAAAATAGTGCATGTCGTGTGCAATACAATTGACAGATCCCTGCTATCCGACTGCACACTCGACATCATTGGTAAGCTGCGCCGTAAGCGCTTGACCGTGTCGCGAAACTCCGGCTCTAACAGCATAACGGCTATCGGTCGCCGCTCTGTTGGGCGACAGCTAAACAACAGAACAGCATGATGATGTTATGATAATACGTAACGAAACAGGCGCTGACATTGCGATCATTCAGGCTGTCACCGAGGCAGCGTTTGCTACAGCAGAGCACAGTTCAGGCACGGAAGCTGCTATAGTCGATGGCCTGCGCGAAGCTTCCGCTCTCACCTTGTCCTTGGTCGCTGAGGAAGATGGGGAGCTGTTAGGCCACGCTGCATTTTCCCCGGTCCTGATTAATGGCAAAGACATGAATTGGTATGGCCTGGGTCCAGTATCCGTCCGTCCTGACCACCAGGGCAAAGGAATTGGTGGCGCTCTTATCCAAGATGGGCTGGGGAAGCTCCGCGCTCTGGATGCAAATGGATGCGTTGTTATGGGGCACCCGGATTATTATCCGCGTTTCGGGTTTGTACGAGATGACAGACTTCGATTTGAAGGCGTGCCGCCCGAGTATTTCATGCAGCAAGTCTTAAAAGGAAAGCAACCTGACGGCGCGGTAACTTACCATCCCGCGTTTTTCATTGAGTAATAAGTCTCGAAGCTTCGCCCCATGCAGAAATAGGGCGGTGCGACAAAGCCTGGATTGGGTTCAATGCTGATATAAAGTTGCTGCAGCCCACACACCTGCACGTATGTGGCCAGCAACACTTGTCATATCAGGCTTAACCCAACCGCGCTTTGCTTAATCAGGCCCTATTCCCCGCGGGCCTTTGCACCGCTGACTTTGGCACCTGAAACTTTAGCACCCGAAACTTTGGCCCCGCTGACCTTGGCGCCTGAAACCTTGGCCCCGCTCACCTTGGCTCCCGATACCTTGGCTCCGGCCATCATCGGCGCGTCGTATTCGAAATAGACGTCCAGCAGCACTTCTTCGACCTGACCGGCAGCAATATCCATGCGGATGGTGTAATCGGCCTGATCATAGTTCCAGACACGGATGTCGTTCGCCATCTGGTAATCCGCCGCCGCGACACCGGACCTGGACGGATCCAGCGGAGCACGCGCGGCCTGTTGTGTCGTATCTGCACCTCCGGCAGTTTCCATGCTGAACCCATAGGGCAGGTTGCCACCTGTGGCACTGTCGCCTTCGCCATGGACCAGAAAGATTGTCGGTTCCGGCATCTCGTAATATGTGCCGTCATATGCGAAGCCATAAATCCGGGCCAGCCGGGCATCGCCTCCGAACTGGTCCCCGATGAAGTTGTTGACGCCACGACCCCTTCTGCGGTCATCTTGTTCAACATATAACTGCCTGTTGTGGTGATCTGCGGCCTGCAGCCAGAATGTATGTTTGAATTGCCGCCCCCGACGAATGTAAACCAGAGAATCGTGTGAAACCTTCTTGCGTCTGGTCAGGTCCAGATTAAAGGTACTTCCTCCGGCAGATACAACTTTGTAGATACCCGAGTCTGTGTTTGGCGTCGTTCCGACCTGAAGCATTACCCGGTCGTTTTCTCTGACCGGTACACCGTCTATTCTGGTAAATCCTGTCGGAATGCTGGCGACATCTGGCGACTCAAGCGCCAACCGGACCGATTTCTGTTTAAGTTTTAGATCACTTAACTCTCGCCCAAACAATAATACCTCGGAAAAACTGAGTAACGACTCAGACATATCACTTTCTCCCTATCGGGGGCTGACGGAGCTTTCTGCCACGTCCGTCCCTGTTTGCGCATTGGTCTGCGCTTCGTTTGTCGAATTATCACCCCGTGCCCGTAACCTGACATAAAACCGAGGTAAAAACAAAGACTTTAAGGTTCTTTTGGCTCGGGCGCTAGTGTTCGGACCGATGCTGCATGGCTCGACCCATCCGGCTTAGTCAGACGCGGGCCAGGGCGTGTCAATCCGATGTCGCGCATGCGGAAATTGCCTTCGATGATCTGGCGGAATGCCCCTCCTGTGATCTCTTGGTCAACAACAACCAACGCGCGCTCAACCCCGAAGTAGCTCAACATATCAGCATCCAGCATGTCCAAAGCGTCGGCAAGATAGGTTCCCAGCAAATCCCGCGCTTCTATCAGCGCCACGCGGAATCCTTCCGGTTCAGCGGCGTAATGCTCGTCGAATAAATCCTGCATGATCGCGTTGTATTCGTCAGAGCCTTCCAGCTCATCCGAAAGCTCCTCCATCTCGGGGTCGATCACATCATGTGCAACCAGCCGCTCGTGGTAGATATCGACCAGAATGTCGAACATCGCCCCGGTCAGCGGTTCCGACAGCGCGTGTTCACTGGACCAGCCATGTGAGAACTCGGACAGAGTCCGGTCATTAGCGGCGATGCGGATCTGCGAGTTTTGGGACAGCTCTGCAAATCGGCTGAGCCGGTTATAGGTATACAGGTTCCCGCGCGTGTTCTTCAGCAGTTCATCTACGACTGAACCGAAATGCAGTGATGCAAGCAGTGCCACCATATCTGCTGCTGATTCATGAAATCCATAATACTCGCCAGTTGCGTCCTCTTCTGACGGCATGCCGATGACGCTGTAGATGATGGCATGGCCGATCTCATGCGCTACGACGTCAAAATTAAGGCTATAGGGGCGGTATTCCTCGCCATGTTCTCGAGTGCCGCCGGTCTCCAGAAATCCCCAGCCGATATGCGCGTTATCAAGGCTGGGCAGCAGGGAAAGTTCCAACCGTTCAAAATCACGCTCGAAATGCCAGGGGATAGGGCGGCCGAAATAGCCCTCCCACACATCCATCGTAAAATGTGCTGCGCCAAACAGATGGGCAGCTTCAAAGGCCGGATCGTCGGGATCGATATGGATAAAATTTCCGAACTCGTCGGGTTCAGGGGGCGGCAGGATATAGCCATCCCAGGCGGGCAGATACATCTCGGGCCCTTCTTCGCCCTCAATCATCGCGCCATAGGGGATCGTCTTGTCGACCGGGTACATCGCATACATTCGCGGCCCCGAGGGGCCGGGTCCGATCGTACCCTGCGGGGCAGAGATCTCGACCAGTTCAGGTTTCGAATTCGGCTCTAAGAAGGGCGATTGCGGATAAAGCAAGAACCGTGTGCCCGGAGTTTCGTTGTCCGAGTAGTCGGGCCAGATCGTCATTGTCCCCTCCCGTTATTGTCCCGGTTCACCTTCGGTGTGGCAAAACATGTATTCAGCTTCAATCAGATCAAGAAACGCCTCGCGCCCGTCAAGACCAAGCGCGATTGCATGGGATTCAAGATCATCTGGCACCGCCTGGTCAAGCCGCGTTTCAAAATACCAGAGCAGCGATTGCATTCTGTTTGCAGAACCATTCACCCGATCCAGCCCCGCCATCCGGCTGGCCTTGCGTCGCGCCCGATCTCTCAGCGCGCCATAGCGACCATCGTGGCGCAGTTGGGCTAGCAGGGCAACGTCGAGCTCATCCGCGCGCGCTGTGATGGCCGTATCTTTGTAGGAACAGTCCGCCAGCAACGCCTCGTATTGAGCAAGCGTCAGATCGTTGTCCTGCAACCATTCCATCAGATCGGAGTGGCGGGGCAGGCGGGCCGCGCGACGGTGTAAAGTCATCTGTTTTCGCAGGGTATCCCGATCGGGCAGGTGATTTATCCGATATGCTTCGTCGCGCGCCAATAGGTGCAGCGCGGCGCGGTCGCGTAGTTGGACATAAAGGGCGGGGTCCAGCCGCAGCTCATCCACCAGTGCCTGCGCATCCGGGTCATGCGGAGCGGTCTCGGAATCCACACGAGTCTGCAGTTCACGCCAGACCAGAGTTCGTTCGACGCGTGTCGATTCCGGCGCGTCGGAACCTGCTTCCAGGTACCGCGCCATCTGCGCCAGCATCTCGCGTGCATCGTCGCCTTTGGCATCCACCTGCCCGCCGGGCAACCAGTTCCGAAACGTCGCCGAGTCTGTGTCGGTCTTTGCAGCCGAAATCACCTTGTCCCAAACCCGGTCGCGATAGTGCAGTGCCTTGGCTGCACCCAGCAATATCTGTGCCTCATCCTCCGACACCACTTCGGCCTTCACCGCTGCGGACAGCGTGGCCCGGATCGAGACCATAGGCTCACTCAACGGTATGAAGCCAAGCTCGGCGGGGCCGTGCAGCACCGCGACCTCATCGTCATCTGCAATGGCGCCGCTCAGGTAATCCTCGAACACCCGTCCGACGCCGATCATCCCGAAATCAGCCAGTTCCGCCGCCCGCAAAGCACCCATGCTGGCGCTGCCGAATACGGGAATGCCCTGTTCCAGCGCCCACAGGATTTCCTTGTGCCAGACCGAAGGCACCCCGTCGAAATACCCGTCGATAATGCCAATTGCTTGCGGCCTGTCGCGCACCGCACGATACACATCGCCCTGCTGAACTGGGGGCAGGATGGTGGCATCCAGTTGTTCCTGCACGGCCTCGGGTCGCAGCGTGGGTCCAACAAAAACAACGACGGTCATGCCGACACCGCTCGCGCCCGCGGACCGGCGATGAAGTCAGGATCGTCATGCGGGGCTTCCAGCCCCGGAATGACCGCGCGGACGACCGCGATGTCGATCTCGGGTCGGGACAGATCAACCGTTACCACTTGGCCGATCCCGGCCTCAGACAACCGGGACAGAATCAGATCGAGATCCTCCGTGAAAGACCCTGTTACATGCGAGGGGCAATCCGGAAAACGCTCTGTCGGCTTTGCGCCTTCGATCAGCTCGCGTACATACCGTCCACGCCACAGGCGCGCCTCGTCGATAAACTCCTCAGGGTCCAGATCGTCTCGCGCGCCTGAAATATAGGTGAGCCGTGTCTGCGCCGCCTCGGTCAGCGCGCGTAGCAGCGCTATGGCGCGGTCGGGGTGACAGCCATCCCCGATCCCGATATGGCCGTTTGCCTCTCCGGTCTCGCAGATTACACAGCGAAAACTGGCGATGCCGATATCCGAGGTCGTGTCCCAGATCCCCAGTTCTAGCCCTGCCTCTGTGATCAGGCCCATTGCCTGACGGCAGCGCGGATCATCGACTGTATCAGGATCGATGCGGGGTGTTGGACCCCGATGATGCCACAGCGTCGTCGCATCGCGCTCGATCAGTTCGCAGATCGCGTGGCAGCTAGCCTCAGCGGCATCGTTGCCCGATGCCAGACCATTTGTCGTACGCGGAAACGCGCGCTGTCCGTTGGCCATAGAGGTCGTGTAATCCGTATCCACCATCTCATAGGGCACCCAGCAAGCAGCATCCGCGTTCAGGTCCTGCCCCTGCACCCACAGCATCGCGCCGTGAGGGTCAAACTGCCCTCCGGTCACGCGAGGCAGGCGGTCCACATCAACCACGTTTTCCTGCGCCAGACCGGTGTGGCTGCACAGCCGCAGCGGCAGCTCGATCCGTTCCGCATGCCACGACTCGATCGCCTCCATCACCCCCGAGGCCTGCGCCGCACTCAGCGACAATCCCTTGCCCAGCGACACCGCAACCGAGCGCGAATTCGGCCGCGTCACCATCACGGTCGGCAACCCGATTCGATCCAGTCCGGTCAAATTTGCGATCCGTGTGATGCCCATCTCTTTGAGAAACGGTTTGACGATGGCAAGGGTCTCTTCCGGATCGCGCAGCCGGTGGGTATCCAGAACATAGGTCTTCTGCGATTCTCCGAGCATTCAAATGACCTTGGTAAATATTTGATTAACCAACCAAACCCGCCAAGCGGATCAAGTCGGAGTCAGGATGCGGGATGATAGCGAATGGGTCAACACCACTGCCTGAGCGAACCGGCGATGCATGGCCCACATCGCGCGACTAGATGGAGCGCCTCAATAGCTCTACCGGTAAAGCAGATTCTTCATAATCGAAGGTCGGGAATTCGAGACCCCTCAAGGCGCCATATTTGCCAGTTAGATACTTCTAGGCTCCAGACTCATTGATTTACAACCAGAATAGCACGGTAGCTTCTAGAGCGATGGCAGGGAGGGAGACCTTTGGGCATCGGTCTTAGCGCGTAGCAACCCGGCGCCAGTCTTTCAAACGTCCAAACGTAATCTCGATTCAGTTGCGACGTTTGTAGCGACGCTTGTCGTACCGGACAGGTTTATCGCGTGATTCGCGGCTCGGGATACAGGGTCTTATTCTCCTTTCATTAAGGGCCTCGCGGAACCTGTCGGCGTCATAGCTGCGGTCACCCAGCAGCCAGTCAGCCGAAGGCAGACTGTTCACCAGAGCCCTGGCGACCGTGAAATCGCTAACCTGCCCAGCGGATATGAAGAAGCGGATAGGGCGTCCGAGGCTGTCAGTAACGGCCTGCAGTTTTGTATTCATGCCACCCTTGGTGCGCCTTATCAGCCTGCCGCGCCCCCCATTTTTAGCCGCAGGTTGGAAGCCATGCGGTGTGCTTTGAGGTAAGTCGCGTCAATCATGATGGTCTTATGATCGCTTCCCTCCGCAGAAAGCCCAGTCATGATGCGAGCGAACACACCCAAATCGCTCCATCGTTTCCTGCGATTGTACAGTGTCTTTGGTGGCCCATATTCGCGCGGCGCATCGGACCAACGTAACCCATTGCGATTTATGAAGATAATTCCACTCAGAACGCGTCGATCATCAACCCTCGGCTTACCATGGCTCTTTGGAAAGTAAGGCTGAAGCCGCGCCATCTGCTCGTCACTCAACCAGAATAGATTGCTCATGTTATACCCCTGAAACTCACGGGTATGAATCGCGCAGGTGGGATGACCATCACCAATTTAATGAGTCCAGAACCTAGACAAGCTCAGTAACAGTTTTTTGTTTGCCATCCTTGTGCAAATATATAAAAGCCGACCTAAAGAGCCCGCCGGGAAAATTCTCTTGGTCTGAAATAACTTTTAAAAAAATGGTCTGTATGATTCAATGAACGCTTCTTCTTCACAAAAAATGTGTTTGGATAATCTACTCAAGAAATTATCGGACAAAACTGCCGTAATCGGTATTGTCGGACTAGGATATGTCGGCCAACCTCTGATGCTTCGGTACTCAGAAATCGGATACAAAGTTCTGGGCTTTGATCTTGATGAAGAGCGTGTTCGCCAGTTGAATAGCGGACATAGCTCCATTGAACACATCGAAGATGCACGTATTGGACAAGCGTGCGAGAATGGCTTTGAAGCGACAACCGATTTCTTACGGATTGCAGAAGCCGACGGAATAATGCTCTGCGTACCGACTCCGCTGAACAAGTATCGCGAGCCCGACATGAGCTTTGTCACGAGTACTTGCGATCAGATCGCTCCGTACTTGCGTGAAGGGCAGGTCGTAGCATTGGAAAGCACCACCTATCCAGGCACAACTAAGGAAGAAGTTCTGCCACGTCTGGAACGCAATGGCTTAAAGGCCGGTGAGACAATTTTTGCTGTCTACTCTCCAGAACGCGAAGACCCGGCCAACGCAGATTTTACTACCCATACTATTCCGAAGGTCGTTGGAGGTCACACCGAAGCTTGTCTTGAAGCAGGTCTTGCTCTGTATGATCACGCGATTGACAGTCTTGTTCCAGTAAGTTCGACTGAGACCGCCGAAATGACGAAGCTTCTAGAGAATATCCACCGCGCGGTGAACATTGGTCTTGTAAACGAGATGAAGATCGTAGCCGATCGAATGGGAATTGATATCTTTGAGGTGATCAAAGCAGCGGCAACAAAACCGTTTGGGTTTACACCCTACTATCCTGGCCCTGGCCTCGGTGGGCACTGTATCCCGATTGACCCTTTTTATCTAACCTGGAAGGCCCGTGAATACGGTGTAAATACGCGTTTCATCGAATTGGCCGGTGAAATCAACACCGCAATGCCGGACTATGTCTTTGGCAAGCTCGCCTCGGCTTTGAACGAGCGTTCCAAATCGGTTCGCGGAAGTAAAATCATGGTTCTGGGGATCGCCTACAAGAAAAATGTAGATGATATGCGTGAAAGCCCATCCGTTGCGCTGATGGAGAAAGTTCGGGACCGAGGTGGTGTCCTAAGTTATTCCGATCCACATGTTCCGGTTTTCCCGAATATGAGGGAACACCAGTTCGACTTGTCGTCTGAAGCGCTGACGCCCGAAGTGCTGGCCGCGCAAGATGCGATCATTCTCGCGACCAATCATGATAAGTTTGACTATGAAATGATCACCAAGCACGCCCAGCTCATCATCGACACAAGAGGTGTATATGATACTGGTGCGAAAAATGTCGTAAGAGCCTAGCAGGGTGACTTTGCGCGCGCATGTAATTGCGTCTGACGTGGACAGATGCGGAAGAGAGATAGAGGCTCAAAGATCTACTATGTGCAATGTAATATCCGCGAGCTGACAAATATCACCAGACAGTTGTGACCGCGAAGCCGTCTTTGGTTGCAGGATTCGTATATCGATAGATTGAAAGTTAACAAATGGAACCCATGCGTCAAAACGGGTCTGACAATCTTGATGAACTTCAGCACCGCTCTGCAGTTGGGCGATACGGTTCGGAGTGGTCAGCATGGGCAATTTTTGTCGGCGTCGCGTTTCTCCTTCAAATGTTTCTCGCCTTGAACACACGTGCGCCATTCGTGATCGAAAACGGTGACAACGGTTCCATTCTCTATATCATCGCGCATTGGATTCAGCCCGAAGCGTTCATGGATGATGTGTTGTTGGGCGTCGATGGCACAACCAGTTTTTATCAGGCAGCTTTGATGTGGCCCAACTATCTGCTTGGGTTAGCAGGGGTTCAGCTCGGCTTTTTTTATGTGATCATATGTTTCCCAATAGCGATGGCGCAGATGGGCGGCTTTTACCTTCTTGGAAAACAGCTCTTTTTAAATCGGAATGTTGCGATCGCTCTTGCACTGATCAGCATTCCCACGGTTTTTACGATTTCCGGTGATTTATGGGGTCACTACTATTCACCGCTTCTGCGCAGCGCATACGGTGCAGCGTTGCCCTGGCTTTTGTTGATATTGATATCCCCGTCCCGACCCAGACCCTATGCACTGATGGCCGCCGCTGCCGCTGCGAGCTACCTGCATCTTCCTTCTGGCCCACCTGTTGCTCTGGCTCTTCTGTTTGTCAGTTTGTTGCGGCGAGGTGAGGGCCAAGGCTCGGGTTATGCTTTAGTTCATCATGTGCTTGCCGGGGTGCTATATCTCGCGCTGATGAGCCCGTATGCTTTGTTGTTTTCTCAAACCTTCGCTGCAGGGGACAAGGAAGCCTTGCAGCAGTTTGCAAATTCTCCTTATGCGAATGTCGGCATGGCGATTGATCATCTATCAACATTGCGAGGCGTCAGACGCATGTCTATCTTGATTTCTCGCGTACCGGGCATGGAGTGGGCGGATCGAGTTGTCGTACCTTTCTTCGGCGTGTTATTCGTTGTTGGCGGGTTATCCGTATTGGTCGTCACCTTTGCAAGCATTCTGCCTTCGCATCTACGGTCACGTCTGTCTTTTCCGCAGTCGTGGTATTGGGTTGCTGGTTTCTTTACCACCACGATTTTTTTGGCATTGGGTATTTCTGCGATTGATCAAGCTATCGCGGCGGCGCAGGCGCGTGGCCCTCTGCAGCTTGATTTCATTCGAGCCACGCGTTTTGGAGTTCCCGCAGCATATATTGGCATGTTTATGCTGATCACATATCTGGCGCAGCGGTTTAAGCCCAAGGCCTCGTGCCTCGCTCCGACTTGTACGATAGCGCTCGCCGCCTGGGTCTGGTTGTTTGCCTACCCGTCTACCAGCCACGGTCTGTATCGCATGACCAAAGGTCAGAGCATAGAAGATACCAATCTGACGCAGTTTGGACAGTTCTCTCAGAAGATGGCTGAAATTGACGGCGTTGGTCCGATCACCCCGGTTTTGCGCTATGATTATCTTTCTAGCGCATTGCGTTACGTCGCGTTCCTACCGCTGACTTTTAATCGCAAGGACAATAACTTTATATCGTACAGCGGTCGCCTTGATTCGCGCGAGCATCGCGCATTGATGGACCAAATTGATGCCATCCGCAAAGCGCGACGTGATCCCGACGCTCAGGTTCCAATTATTACTGGATTTGTGGATGTGCTTGGTTCACCAGATGTGGTGATTGATCGTCGCGTCGTGCAAGAACTGGCAGAAGCACGGCTTGTCTCCGAGTATGGTTTTGACTTGCAGTTGGAACTTGGTCCATTTGCATACTACCGACGCGCACAATAGCAGCAACGACCGCGCTTGTAAGAAAGCATGTCCCCTGTTAACAGCAATATCGATTAGGCCATAGAAAGCGCTGAACCGTGGAAGAATTCTCACCGGAAAATATCACAATCATATTGCCTGCCTATAACGAGGAACAGGCCGTCGGTGCGGTGATCCGCGAATTGCGGGATGAGCTTCCAGAAGTGACGTTGCTGTTGGTTGACGATGGAAGCGTTGACAATACGGCCCAAGTTGCCCGTACGGCAGGGGCTCATGTTATTTCGCACCCTCGCAATCGTGGTTATGGGGGAACATGGAAAACAGGTTTGAAAGAGGCCACGACTCCGTTTGTCATGTTTTATGATGCTGACGGTCAGTTCACGGCCCAGCAGGCCCGTGCATTGATCAAACAATGGCAGCGAACCAAGCCCGCGCTGATTTCTGGTGCACGCAGCAAATCTTCTCATGTGGACCCGGTTCGCAAACCCGGTAAGATGATACTGTCGGGGTTCTCGAGGCTTCTGGTGGGTCAGCAAATCCCCGATCTTAATTGCGGCTTGCGGATCTACCGACGCACTCAGTTGTTGTCATTCGCAGAGTTGTTGCCAAATGGATTTTCAGCCTCCGCAACATCGCTGATCCTTTATCTCAAACAAAAATTCGACGTGAGCTTCATGCCCATTGAAACTCGCAAAAGGGTTGGCAAGTCATCGGTTTCTGTAATCAAGGATGGCTTTAATGTGCTTCTCCTGATCACCCGTCTTGTGGCCTTATATGATCCAATTCGCTTGTTCTTGTTGCCCTCGTTTACGCTGGCCGCTCTGGGTATTGTTTACTCGGTGATCGTGATTGTCGCACAGGGGCTGGGTCTGCCTGTCCTTGGCGCTGTAATGCTTCTGACATCTCTGATCCTCTTTTTCATGGGGATCGTTTGCGATCAGGTTTCAGCCATCCGTATCGCACAAGCCCGTACCGACGCGGCCTTGGCGCGCATAGAAGCAGGCACCATGCAAAAAGATGAAGCTGCATGAACGGTGCCGCCTGTGCGGCGGTACGACAGAACTGCGATCGGGTTATCGCTTTGAACAGTTTGACCTGTTCAAATGTGGCGCATGCGGGTTTCAGCAAATTGACCCAGAGCCTTCTGTTGCAGAACTTCAAGAGCTCTATGGGACCCTCTATTTTCAGAAAGCCAAATATACCGATCCAAAAGCCATAGAGCTTGAGTATGAGCGTCGCCACAATTTAATGGATCGCGCCGGGTTCAAGCCCGGGGATAGTCTGCTGGAAATCGGCTGTGGAGCAGGGCAGTTTATCGCAACCTGTGCAGATACTTACAAATGGTACGGTATGGACTTTTCAGAGGCCGGGATTGAGGAGGCACGGACCAGGCTTCCGAATTTACCTGCCGACAGGCTGAGTTCAGGGTCAGTCGAAGATTTTAACCCCAGCCTCCCGGACGGTGGCTTTGACGGCGTGTTGATCTTTGACACCATTGAGCATGTGTACGATCCGCAACCAGTTCTGAAGCGCGCGGCAAGCTGGCTCAAGCCGGGAGGTCGCATGATCGTGACGACCCCTGACATTGGCGCGAATATGGCTAAGCTTACAGGCCGTCGGTGGCCATTTATGACACCACCGGAACACCTTTCATTTTTTACTCGTCCCGCGATGGCGCAGGCGCTTCTAAGCGCTGGGCTATACACATCATATTCCAAGTCTATGGGGAAATACGCCAACGTCGCGTTTATTGTCTACAAGGCGGGGAGGGTTGGCCTGTTGCCGAAGTCATTCGGAAAGCTCGCGGTGAAGATGGGTTTGGGCAAGCTTACCATTTATGTCCCGACCGGCGATGTAATGTATATGATTGCCGAAAAACAGCGGGACGCCTGAGGAATGTGCGGCATCGCGGGTATCTTGGCGCTAACGCAGACCATTGATCCAACAAAAGCTGAAGCTTGTCTCGCGACGATGTTGGATCGGCTTCATCATCGTGGTCCTGACGAACGTGGACAGTATAACGGCGATCGCGTCTGGATGGGTAACACCCGTCTTGCGGTCGTCGGTGAGGAGAACGGTCGCCAGCCGATCTGGAACGAAAACCGCACTGTCGTCGTCGTAATGAATGGCGAAATCTATAATGCGCCAGACCTCGTACGCAGCCTGACGGCAATGGGGCACAGGTTTTCCACCGACACTGATACCGAAGTTCTGGTTCACGGATACGAGGAATTTGGGCTTGAAGTTCTGGATCATCTCAACGGTATGTTTGCCTTTGCAATCTACGATTTGCGCAAGGGTAAGGTGATCATTGCCCGCGATCGCTTTGGCATGAAGCCCCTTTATCTTCTTAAGAGCCTGTCGGTCCCTGGTGATCTGCTATTTGCCAGCGAGCTCAATGCGCTCAAATCGGTCAAGGGCTTCTCGAACAAATATAGCCCCGAAGGGCTCGCCACCTTTCTCGGCAGTATGTATGTTTCCGAGCCCTTTACAGCATTCGAGGATATACGGGCGCTGGAACCGGGATGTGCTTTGGTTTGCACTGCGCAAGGTCAGGAAAAACACCGCTATTGGGATATGACTTTCAATCCCGACAATAGCCGTCGCAGTGAAGCCGATGCGATAGCGGCAGTTGCCGATGTGCTTCCACGGGCGGTAGGCAGACACCTGATGGCGGATCGACCTGTCGGGACACTGTTGTCTGGAGGTCTTGATAGCCGGGCAGTCTCTGCGGCTGCCTGGGCGCAAGGGGGGACCGGCCAAGCTTATACGGTCGGATATGACGAGGCCGCTTTTGACGAAAGCCCATTGGCTGCTGCCTGGACCAAGGCGCTGGATCGTGAGCATCATGTTTTACGTCTCGGCGAAGCACAATTCGCCAGCATTGTCCCAAATCGCTATGCTGGACATGGTCAGCCTTATGGAGTCTGGGTCAATTCGGCGTCCGAAGCTCTTGCCGGAGAAATTCGCGCGCAGGGCTATAAGGCGGTGCTGACCGGAGAAGGCGGTGACGAGTTGTTCTGCGGCTACCCGACACTTCATGCTGCGAATATTGCACGCTACTACCGATACCTTCCCGCGCCCGTCAGATCTCTGATCGCCAATGCCACCGATCTGCTGCCAGCTGGATCTAGCCGACTGCCGCTTAGTTTTATGGCGCAGAGTTTTGCAAAATCCGTGACAGGTGATCTGTTACGCAGCTTCTACGGTTTCAAAGAAGTCATTCGCTATCGTGATTGGAAAGAGGCATTGACGCCGGAAGCCTATGCGATAGTTGGTGAAATTGATCCAGCGATTGCGTTCACCCAATACCGCGAGCGGATCGCGGACTGGCCCCTGATAGACCAGCTTTCATACATTGATATCAAGAGCTTTCTGGCATCTTGCAGTCTGGTTCCGAACGACAACGCCTATATGTCTCAAAGCGTCGAGACGCGGATTCCGCTTTTGGATGTTGAAATGGCGGAGCTGGTTAAAACTCTGCCACTAGGGGTCCGGTTTCACGCGACAGATCCCAAGCGGCTTTTGAAGAAAGCCTTGAACCACTATTTGCAGCAGAGTGCACCCGATGCCGTAGCCGCGCTTGGTTCGTATAAGAAGATGGGATTCGAGGTTCCGACTACTGTTTGGATAAATGGTCCACAATTTGGACCCGTGATCGATCATTATCTCAGCCGTGAGGCCGTCGAGCGCGTTGGCTTTTTCAATTCTGATTACATCGAGCGCATTTTGAGTGCGCAGCGAACTGGGCGTGCAAATAACGAACGCATCTTGCAAACAGCAATGGCGTTGCAGCATTTTTTGGGATAGCGAAGTCAGGGTCCGAATGCCGAACAACGAACTGAAGGGTTGAACGCCTATGTGCGGGATTTTCTGTCTTTCGCTTGATGCCAATCACAATCTCGACGCGGTAATCCTGACCCGATTGACGCGCGAAATGCTCCTGATTGCCGAACGGCGGGGCCGGGAAGCGGCGGGAGTCTGCACCTATCAAAACGGGCGGACTTTTTACATCAAGCGCCCAAGTTCTGCGTCTGCAATCGTTCGAGGTCCGGAATTCGCCGAGTTTTCCCAAAAAGCCTTTGTGAATCCCGACAACGGCGGTGTTGCAATTATTGGTCACGCAAGGCTGGTTACAAATGGTCTCAGAGCCTTTCATGACAATAACCAACCCTTTGATGACAAAGGATTTGTGGGGGTGCATAACGGGGTGATTGTCAATCACAGCGAATTCTTTGCCCCTGACCTTCCCGTGCCCGAGCTGGACAGTTTGGCAATCCCAACCCGGTTGCGCCACCATCTTGATGCTGGCAACTCCGCCGAGGACGCCAATGTGGCCACGCTGAACGATCTTCAGGGGGTCGTTTCATACCTGATGGTTGACACAGTGTTCGGTCAAATACATGCGGCATCTAACAATGGCTCGCTCTATGAGGCGCGGTTGATGCGTGATGGTGCTCCGGTCGGCAGGCTTCTTATGTCCGAGCGGGAAATGCTTCGGTTGATGGAAGCGCATCTTGCGAGCGTTGGAATCCAGAAAGGTGATGACCGCCGCTATGATCCGGGCACTGTAGACAGCTGGTGCGTGACCGACGACCAAAAGGCGATCAAACCAGCAGCGCCTACGAAACCAGTAGATCTAAGCGCGCTTACGGACCCAAGAAACGCCGAGCTACGCCGCTGCACAAACTGTCTGCTGCCCCACACGATGCCCTTTATCGAGTTTGATGATGCTGGTGTATGCAACTGGTGCCGCAACAGCCTTCTGACGCCGCTGAAAGAGCGCGACGAACTGGATGCGCAGCTCGAAAAATTACGCAACATCATAGATCGCCCAAATTGCCTTATGGCGGTCAGTGGCGGACGAGACAGCTGCTATGGTCTTCACGTTGCAAAGACAGAACTTGGGCTGAACCCGATTGCCTTCACTTACGATTGGGGCATGGTGACAGACTTGGCCCGACGCAACACATCGCGCGTCTGCGCCAAACTGGGCATCGAGCATATCATCGTTTCGGCGGACATTCCTCGTAAGCAAGAGAACATCCGCAAGAATATCGAAGCATGGCTCAAACGGCCGGAACTAGGGATGGTTCCGATATTCACAGCGGGTGATAAACAGTTTTATCAGCACGCGAACCGCTTGCAGAAAGAACTGGACGTGCCCGCGATTATCTTTTGCGAGAACGGGCGCTACGAGAAGACTTGGTTCAAAGCGGGCTTTGCCGGCATCAATGAGGGGAATCGGCGGCTTTGGAACCTGTCGATGATCGAAAAGTTCCGTTACATGTCGTATTATGCAGGTCAGTTTCTGCGGAACCCCGCTTATCTGAACCGCTCGCTACTGGACAGCATAGAAGCGTTCATCTCGAGCTATTTCCTCAAGCATGACTACATTCAGCTTTTTGACTATATCCCGTGGGAAGAAGAAACCGTCGAACGCGTTTTGATCGACGAATATGGTTTTGAAGTCCCAGAGGGTTGTCCGACTACGTGGAGAATTGGCGACGGAACGGCACCGTTCTACAACTTTATCTACCGCACGGTTGCTGGGTTTACCGAATTTGATACCTTCCGCTCAAATCAAATTCGCGACGGTAAGATCACACGAGAATTCGGTGCCGAACGTATTCAAATCGAAAATGAGCCCAGGATGGACGATCTTCGCGAATACCTGGCGACCGTTGGAGTGAATTTCGACAAAGCCATGACGAGGATTCTGTCAATCCCCAGACGGTATTGATTCACGGGGCATATCAGACGTGCGACCATTCTTTGAAGCCGGAATATCAAGTCGTGCCGAACAATCTGGGTTTCCACACCCGCAGCAGATAAAGCTGCGCGATCTCTGCGATTCCCGTTGCTACCGCTGCGCCTTGTGGGCCGAAATACGGGATCAGCACGAGGTTGAACACCAAGTTTAGCATTGCGAGGATCGCAAAGAACGCTGTTTGTAAGACTGGTTGCCCTCCCTGGGTGAACGATTGATTGAGAACTATCGCAGGAGCTGCAACTGTCGTCGCGAGGCCCATGATTAAAAATACTTCGGTGGAGGTTCGACTATCTTCGGCAC
The DNA here is from genome assembly GCF_056539905.1 of Ruegeria sp. AP7. Classification (NCBI taxonomy): domain Bacteria; kingdom Pseudomonadati; phylum Pseudomonadota; class Alphaproteobacteria; order Rhodobacterales; family Roseobacteraceae; genus Ruegeria; species Ruegeria sp. AP7. The sequence continues at coordinate 61,190 of NZ_JBQFVT010000009.1, forward strand.
CCAGCAGCACTGGGGCGGCAAAAATCAGCAACCCCGAAGCGCATATCAGCGTGACGATACTGATTGCCCTGCCAACTAACGCCAAGGACGAATACAACTCGTCAAATGCAGCCCTGTCTTGATGGAACAAATAATCGGCAACCCGCGGATTAATGACGCTTTGGACCGCAGCGAGAAGCATACGCAATCCGTCTGCAAACATCGCGCCAAGAGCGTACATGCCCACAACCCTGTCGGATGCCAGAAGACCCAGAACCAAAACATCTATCCTGCTGTTCACATCCGACAGCAATCCGATTAATGCACCCCGCCAACCACGTCCGTTCTCGCTGATCATGACCGCAAATAGTCTACTAAACTCCAGACGTGTTCCCCTAGTATAGAGCCAAAGCATCACCAGCATGAGCGAAAATATCAGTGCCTCGGATGCCACAAACAGCCATCCAAACCACCCTGTCGGGGCGTGCAGGATTAGCAAAGCCAGAAATGCCAACAGCATAGTTGGCATACGAATACCCTGCAGGACCGCATAGGTTTTGAGATGTTCCATCCCATTGAGCGAGTGAACGCCAACCTTGTTGAGGCCAAACAACATTACCCCTAACCCGACCGCAGGCATGGTTTCTGCCAGCTCCGGGCTGTCGAGAACTGAACCGATGACCGGTGCCCCGTGCCACAGCAGCAATGCCATCAGCATGCCAACCGCGAGAACGGGCAAAAAAGCTGCTATCAAATAGGTACGTGCGCTGGGGTCCGATGCGCCATGGCGGGAAAAATAGTATAGTGCCGCAAAGGCAAAGCCACCCGCCGATACCTGACCCAGAATAAGGAAAAACAACAGGGATTGGCTGAATACGCCGAGCCCCTCAAAGCCGTAGTACCTACCGATCAACAGGTTTAGCGCAACACCTGAAACCGCCAGAGCAGCCACAGAGCCGATGTTGGCGAACAAAGTTGCCGGGTCACTGACTTGGCCCAATGCCTGACGAATGTTTTGAATTGCCCCGTTTATCACGACAGGATTAATAGGCGTCTTAGATTGAATGTGCCAGTGTATGTCAGGCGGAATAAGCGGGGCATTGTCATTTTCACAGCGTCCTGTCTAAGCGCAGGCACCTGCGCCCTGACGTTTGGGCAATGTCTACGAAAGGTGCGCTTTGTCCTCTATTTGTCATAATAGTCGCGAAACCAGTCGACAAATTTCTGAATTCCATCTTTGAAATCGGTCTGAGGGCGATATCCGGTCAGACGCTGCAGCAGGTCCGCGTTTGCCCAGGTTGCCGGGACATCACCCATTTGGATGTCCATGTAGTTTCTGATAGCTTTCTTACCCAGACAATCTTCGATTGCGTCGACAAAGTCCAGCAACCGCACTTTGTCCGAGTTACCTATATTGACGACGCGGTAAGGTGCAACCGGGCTTAGGCTGTCACCTTCTTCGATGTCTTCCGGATTCTCCGGACGCACCGGCACGGCTTTGATTAAAAGAGAGATCGCGCGTACCAGATCGTCAACATATGTGAAATCGCGGTACATATCGCCGTGGTTGTAGATATCGATCGGCCGGTCATCCAGTATCGCATCGACAAATTTATAAAGCGCAAGGTCAGGTCGACCCCATGTGCCGTAAACCGTAAAGAACCGGAACATGGTTGTGGGCAGATCCCAGAGATGGGCATAGGAATGGCCCATGCTCTCATTTGCTTTTTTGGTCGCCGCATAGATCGTCAACTGCGTATCTGCCTTTTCGCATTCATCGAACGGCATTTCTGTGTTGGCACCATAAACCGAGGACGTTGACGCCATGAGCAAATGCTGAACTTTGTGGCGACGTGCGGCTTCCATGACATTGAATGTTCCAACGACATTGCTGTCGATATATGCCCGGGGATTTTCAAGGCTATAACGGACACCGGCTTGTGCGGCGAGGTGAACGATGACATCGGGCTCGAAACGGTCGGCGACGACATCGAATTTCTCCGCGTCTTCCAGCATTCCTTCATCACAGGAAAAATTGGGGTTCTGCAACAGTGCGGCATGGCGGCGTTGTTTCAAACGGACGTCATAGTAATCTGTCATCCCGTCAAAGCCATGCACTCTGTCTCCATTCGCGAGCAGCAGTTTGGCAAGATGAAAACCAATAAACCCGGCCGTGCCGGTAATCAGAACTTTTTGCACCCGTCTGTTTCCTTGTTTTGTTGTTTAGTTAAGAACACCTTAGGGCTCTGGATGCGAGTTGAGAGCCTTCTCAAATCATTGTTCCAGCCATTCGGTCAAGCGATGACCCAGCATAATTGCGCCCGCGCGGGTCAGGTGGCCTCCGTCATATGAAATCAAAAGCCCGTCCTCGTTCGTATTGCGACACGTTTTACCATTGCCGCACATCAAGTTTGAAATGTCCACGAATTGTGCCTGTGATAGAGTTTCGTTCATGGATTGATTAGTAGCCAAATGGCCTTGGCTCATTTCAACCAATATGTCCTCGTTGCCCGTTTCGAATTCCGTCATGTAACGCTTTAGAGACATACCGGAACCGAAGTTCTTGCGTCCCATAACCCGAATTCTTGCCAGTGTCACGTCGCCAAGGTTTTCAAGACTTTCAGGCAGATTCTCGACGTGCCAATCTTTCCAGCTGGATACCAGCCAGATTTCATCCGCATGCTCTATCCGGGCCTGCAGCGTTTCGTCCTCGTAGCCCGGCCTTTTTGCACACAACTCACGATCTTTAGGAGCGATAAGATCCGTGAAATCACGTTTCAGGAACAGGTTACCGCAGCGCCCAGATATGTAGAAGGTCGAAAGTTGGAACTTGTCTGCCAATGGAGATTCCAGCACAGCGTTAAGCATGTCCTGCGCGTAGCTGTCACCGATAATCAGCAGCTTGTTCCGTTGATCAGTCCCATCAAACTCTGCTTTTTGGAATTCTGAGAACTGCCCGCGTACATAGTTTGCTGGATCATCATATTGCTCAAAAACCGCTTGATGATTTTCGGTATAACGGCCCGGTACGCCCTGCGTCCAGGTGATAGCGAGGCCAGCCACGATCAGCGCGGCCCCGGCTGCCCCTGCCGGCAGCATTATTGCCATACCAGGAAATACTGGACCTTTTCTAAATGGCGTTTCAACAAACTTGTAGCTGAGGAAGGCAAGCAAGAGCGTGAAGCCACACAACACTGCCATGAACCAAAGCGGCGGCTCGTGCCAACTCAGATATCGGGCATAGGCCAAGACGGGTTGATGCCAAAGATATGCAGAATAGCTGATCAATCCGACACCTATGCAAACCGGATTGGCCAAAATAGGGAAAGACCACGTGCCTCGACGCTCGAACAAGATGATCAGAACGGTTCCCAGCACGGGTGCTAATGCATAAGGGCTAGGGAATGGCGTGTGTTTGTCATAGACATGGATAGCATACAGGATCAGCGCAATACCCAGAACCGATAGAACTCCGGACAGGGCCGAACCCGGTCTCCACGGGTTTGGGCGTCCCAAATAAAGTGCGGTAAGCGCGCCAGCCATCAATTCCCAAGCGCGCGTAGGAAGCAGATAGAATGCCGCTTCGGGTTCGCTTAACGCGCCGAGATCCCAGGTGGCAAATGCAAAACTGACTGCAAAAATCAGACTTAGCACGACAAAGACAATCTTGAGGCCAAATCGCCAGAGCAGCGCGAGCGCAATCGGGAAGAAGATATAGAATTGCTCTTCCACAGCCAATGACCAGGTATGCAAAAGTGGTTTTAGTTCGGTCGCGGTGTCAAAATATCCGCTTTCCATCCAGAAAAAAAAGTTAGACCAGAACGTTGTGACCGCAACAACGCTGAGTGAAAAGCTTTTGAAATCTGCCGGAAGCAATATGAACCAACCCGCGACAAAGCTTACCGCAACGACGCAGAAAAGGGCAGGAATGATGCGCCTTACGCGGCGCTCGTAGAACTTAAGGATTGAATAGCGACCCTGTTCAAGATCGCCAACGAGTATTGTTGTGATGAGATAACCGGAGATTACAAAGAACACATCTACGCCGACATAACCTCCTGTGAAATAAGGGAATCCCGCATGAAAAAGGATAACCGGGATCACTGCAAGCGCGCGGAGGCCGTCAATTTCTGGCCTGTATTTCATATCTTAGCACCACCCGTAAGCTGTTTTAACAGCATTCAGCTGCGCGGCGCGCGAGAATTTGTTCATGATCAAACCCGGACTACGCGCATGCACAGATGCGCGCCAATCTTCATTTTGCAACCCGTCAATAACGGCCTGAGCCAATGCATCAGCGCTTCGCATTGTCAGCCTTGCGGTGTCATGGTCGGCAATTGCTTCGTTTATGCCACCAACATCCGGGGCGACAACGGGCAATCCTGCGAGTTGAGCCTCGATTACTGCGTTTGGCAGGCTTTCTGTACACGTGGTCATCAGAAACAAGTCCATTTGCCGCAGATAGTCGAACAAGCCCTCGGACACTAGGCCGGGCAGTACGAACTGATCTGTCAGCCCGGCAGAAGCAATGGCTTTTTCGATGTCTTTCCGCAGGGGTCCATCACCGACCATTAGAAAGCGGGTGCCCGGGATCGCGGTGTTCACTCTTTTGGCGACCGAGACCCATAGCAGCGGATCCTTCACCGGAGAAAACCGAAAGACACCGCCAACAGTCAATTGTTGGCCGGAATCTGGTTTTGGCGGGCTCAGTTCCTTAAAGCCAAGTTCTTTGGGCTCAATGGCGTTGTAAATGGTTGTAAAGCGCGTATCGGGCAAACCTGTTGCTTGGGCCCAATCATCAGCAGCGGCCCTGCTGTTTGCGGCCAGAACAACCTGCGGGAACTGCGCGCATAGTTTGATGGTGTATTCGGAAAGCCTCTCGCGCAGGCTTTCGATCTCGGACCCCGACGATTGCTGGCCGCGTGTCATCGATCCGAAATGCACTACAACACGCGGCGTACCTGAGATAACCGCTGCCAGCGCAAGTTCGGCGTGTAGGCCGCCTCTTATGTGCACAACCTCCGGACGCAACTCGTAAAGGGTGCCCAAAGCCGAGCGAAGCCACCGCATTCCTATCGCTTCAGATAGTGACGCAACACTCTGTAGAGTAGGCTCGTCTTTCCACGGGTCGGGCAGCGAGACCGGCATGTCATCAAGTTGATGATTTGACAGTTTGCTATACCCGCTTGGAAGCTTGTAGACGTTCCTGGGTTGCTCTTTTGTGAGCATATGCAAAGACGAAACCGAGGGGTCCTGAGCAAGGTTTGCGATTAGATGTGTAACCTGCCTCTCGGCTCCGCCAATTCCCAGCGAATGATTGTACAACAGAACTCGACCGGCGTGCGCCTTGTAGGTTTGCGTCGGTTGCTCTTTTTGGCATTTGACCCAATGCCTAAGTACCGAAAAGGCGATGTCTTCCTCTTCCTCAGCGGATATGCCTTCAGCGGACAACGAGTTAAGCGCAGTATTGATTCTCTTACTGAGGCGGCTGTTTTGCTTCACGTGTTTAAGATCTGAATTCAGCTCACGCGCCTCGACATAGCGGCGCAGGTCAATCAGCGACAACAGGGCGCTACGCTCGGCGGTTGCGTTGGTTTGCCAGTTCTGACGTTCCCCCAGAACGTTCATCGCCGATTTCGGCCGCCATGATTTCCACAGACGGAAAGCCAAATCCGCCCGTGAAATCTGTTGGCGATCATAGAGGGTGTAGAGCCAGTCGACATATCGCCTGACTACAGCGCCCTTACCCAACGCATGAAGAATTTTGGTTCGTTGGAAATGATCCTGAGGGCGCGCGAAGCTCGATTGGCAGATTTGGCGACAAAGCACTAATGCCTCCGAGTATCTGCGTTCGCGATTCAGTTCTGTCATTTGTGCGCGCTTACTCCGAATCTCTCGCTTGAGCTTTCGGCGAAACACCTTCCGAATAAAACCCGGTGGGCGCAATCGATTTGAGGATGAGTTTTCGCTTACAGCGTATAAGCTTAAAGCACGTTTCCTCATGTTTTGCCCTACTTTTTTGCCCGCAGATGTTATAACTATTGATGTGCTGTTCAAATGACAGAGTTTCCAAGCACAGGTGCTTATAGTTCGATATCCAAGAGATTCAACCGTAGGAAGTTTCGGGTAGGCAACCTGCTGCGCAACAGCAACCTTTGTTGAGTTTCCCGACCTGCCGTATTAGTTTCGCCAGGCTTACGTCCCGCAATTCTGGCGGTCGCGGCGCCGCGCGGAGATAGAGTTCCATTTTTGTACCTATGTGTTCATAACCCTGGGAGAGTACAGGTGAGTTTTCTTGGCAGAAAAAGGGTAAGAGCTAGCCGAAAACTATCGCGCTGGGCCCGATTCCTAAGGGTCCTTCGAAAACCCGGAATTCTGTTTCTTACCAAGAAAAGGAAAGCAGACCTAAATAGCAGCATCATCACAGCCTACGACATGCTTCTATCTGATGGACTCGAGAAGACGCTTTCTTATCTCAGGCGAAATGACTTCTACCATTCGCCCGGAACTACGGATCTTTTCAAAGCAATTGCAGCGACAGATGATGTGGCGTGGACTGAGAACATGAATGCCTGGCTGAAACGACACAGTCGTTCTGTCATCAGGTTGAAACCTGGAACAGATGCCAGGTTTTTACGTATCAGCTTTGAGGATTTGCCACCTGTGGTTGGCTCGCAGCCAAAGATATCGGTCGTGATGCCGGCACACAATGCTGAGACCACGATCAGATTGGCGGTGCAATCCATACTCCAGCAGACTTGGAGAAACCTCGAACTGATTGTCGTCGATGACAACAGCACAGACAACACGGCTGAAATACTGGCTGGTCTGGCACAACAAGAACCACGCCTCATAGTTCTCAACAACCTGGTAAATGTGGGACCCTATGTGTCGAAAAATCGTGCCTTAACTGTTGCGTCGGGCGATTTCATTACTGGCCATGATGCAGACGATCTGGCGCTACCGGACCGTTTAGAGCGCCAAGTGCGGCCTTTGCTGCATGACCATTCGTTGGTTGGAACCTACGGGCACATGGTCCGTTTGGACGAAACTGGCCGCCCGAACTATCTATCGCGCATTGCAAATCACAGCTTTGATGGCATTTTGCGCCGCGCCATGATTTCGCTGATGTTAAGGCGAGAGGTTTTCTCGCTTGTTGGATACTGGGACAGCGTTCGCTTTGGTGCGGATATGGAATTCTTGGCACGCGTCGAGCGTGCATTCCCAAACTCGGTGGTGGAAGACCGTGCTTGCACAATGCTTTGCCTCAATGAAAAAGGCAGTCTTACCAACAATCCGGCATCCGGGATTAGCAACCGAGGCGGCCCCTCTCAGATTCGGGTCGAATATCGCGTCAGCTGGAAGAAATGGCATCAAGAGCACAGGAACGAAGTACTCTATCGCTCTTTCAGCAATCAAACACGGGAGTTCGAGGCACCTGAGGGGATGGTTATCCCGCAAAATGACATCTTGAAAGTTCAAGGTTAAGTTGGGTTTAGACTTTTGATCGCGACTTAGTCGTCGCGGTGAGGGGCTGTTGGAGTTGTCACATTAACTGCCGTCCGACCAAAGAATGCTGGCACCCATTTGGACCGAATTTCCAGTCAAATTGATCACGCCAATTCGATCCACTAAGCCATGGTTGAAAGAAGAAAATGCGAAGATACCTGACAAATGGGTTTCTGGAACTGAACAATGCTCAGCCAAAGGTTCAATCCGCTGTGTGTTCTTGGGCAGTAGAAATTCCTTTTTTGTCGACTCCGATGCCGGTCGCGCGGCTACCGCAATCGCCTATCCTCTGGTTGAGACCACCAAGCTTAATGGTGTTGATACCCAAGCCTAGCTGACTGGGGCCCTGCCTAAATAGTCTGTCACAAAGTCGCCCGTCTCAACGAAGTCATACCACGGCGTCACATTGCGTAGGTGGTGCAACAGGGATCCGCGCTGCCCAGACAAAGCAAAAAACCAAACCGTCGCATGTAAGGCCGACTTGACCTTGGAAACCCGCCTGCACAAAAGTGAATAACGGGATTGGTGGTAAGATCGCAGGCTCGCAGGGGCTTATTTGCCCTGGCGAATCGTTTCCTGAGCCCAATATCTTTCTCGAGCTGCCTCCCATAGCAGAGCCAAGGCGAATTTATCGAGTTTGGGTTGCAACACGGGGTGCAGCCGAATCAGGAAATGACGAAGAAATACACCACTGAATAGCGGTGTTTCAAATCTGGATTATCAGCCAACCTATTTCCGAAAAAAGCTGACCTGTTCACTGCGGCGAGATATATGGTGATCGAAGTTGCTGACGGGCTCACGGATAGGACCACGGCCGTAAACCAGATGTGACAGGCCGAGTTCACCTGCTTCAAGATCATCGGTGAGGGTGGTATTGGCTGAGCTCGATCCCGGATGATCGCATCTATTAGATCATTTTCTGCAAGCTCCGCATAACCATGCGAGAGGGCGAAGTCACTCACTCATCCTGACAACGCACACCGGAGCAAAATCTAGCGATGGTACCGGACCAATAAAAAACGAGCCTCGCCAGAACACAACAGTTTGCCTGGTGACTAAGAGAGTCAGTTCGACTCTTTTGTCAATTCCCATAATTTCGAGCACAACCATGAGAGCCTTATTAATATATACCCGACGATATCTACTTCGGGCGCGATAAAGTCCCCATCAGAGAAAGGTACAAAATTAAGAAACCAACAATTCAGCAACGCCGCTTGCTACATCAAAAACAAGCGTGCATTCAAACACACAAACACATCAAGTGGGGCACTCCTGCGAACAAAGGCTCAGAAGAGCCGAGCCAATCATGAGCGAACGCCCGTCTTTGAATTGGTTGTTGAGATCAAACAAAGTCAATATGCGTGTCAAAGTGATCTAACAGGAGGCAAGCTTTGCTCGAACAACTTATACATGACTTCAAGCGAAGCTCCCCGCTAATTCGAATATCGATCATAGCTTTGTTCCCTCTCTACCTGCTGTACAGGCTGCACCGATATCGGCGAGACATTAGACGCAACCGCATCAACACTTCTTTCAGCGTGCAGCGGATGGGTGACATTAGCGGTACTCTGGGTGATGTGAAACAAGAGCCCATTGATCCAAGACTGGAATCTGAGATCAACGATTTGGCGGATACATTCGCGCTCTGTCGGATTGTCGGCAACGATCTCGAGCCAAGGCACAAGGTGGGCCAAAGCCTCTCAAATGTGCGCTTTGTTTTAGACAATGAACCAGAATTCGATGGCGTAAAAAAGTTATGGTTGCTCAATAGGATATTTAACGCGGAGACTGAAGCAAAGATTATCAGCTTGCTTGAGGAACGAGGGCAGACCTATCGACGTATCGCCTTCGATCCAGAAGAATATCAGTCTATCGGTTACAGCTTCGATACGTTCAAACAGCCTGATATGTTCTACGACGGACATCTTGAAATAGACTCAACCAGTACGCGCACGACGCAGGCAATTATGCAGGCTTACCACGCCCGCAATAACTATGTGATGCACAACAACGGTGCACGAAATGCAGCTCTCGAGTTTTGTCTGGAATACGGCAAGTGGGCGCTGCCTTTTGATGGGAATTGCTTCCTTACGTCCTCAGGATGGGCACAGCTGCATTCGAACATCTTAGAGGCCCGGGACAAGCGATATTTTGTTGTTCCAATGGCAAGGATCACCAACAATCAAGATTTGCTGGAACCTAACAATACCTTTTCTGCGGAAGAAGAGCCCCAATTGGTTTTTCGATGCGATGCACCATTGAGGTTCAACGAGGACCTTCCATATGGTCGTCGTCCAAAGGTTGAGCTTTTCATGCATCTTGGTATCGAGGGTCCGTGGACGCGATGGCCTGTGGAAGATTTCGACATTCCGCCACGCCGAGTTCACCCTGATGGTCATCGGGTTGGGCAAGCCGGTTGGGTCGCGCGGCTGGCGTCAGGAAAAGCCCACCTTGAACAGGCTGATCGGAAGGCATTTGTTAACCGTGGTCTCGCACGCGCTTCTGCGATCCGTTCGACTTTGGACATGTTGTCGGCGCGCCCAGTCCGTGCGTCGTTCGCGCAAGACCAAGCCCTATCTTATGACCTGACTACGGCTGATCCGGCACAGTCAGAAGATTGGGTAGCTGTTCGGGAAGCTGCACAGCAGGCTTTAGAACGAGGTCCATTTTCGGTTACGCAAAAACCCGAGCCCGGCCCCTCTGGCGATCTTCGCGACTATTTTCATCCAGCGCCATATTGGTGGCCGAACCCAAATTCGAAAGATGGTTTGCCCTATGTCAGGCGCGACGGTGAACGACTACCGGGCACTGAACTTTACGAACCAGAGAGCGGCCGCTTCGATCGAACTCGTTTACAACGCGTCTTCGACGACACCACAGCCCTTGCATTAGCGAGTACATTACAAGACGCCGATCCGAGCTTCCACGCACACGCCTGCTCAATTCTGAGGACGTGGTTCCTGGACGCTGAAACTGGCATGAAGCCCAACCTTTCTTATGCGCAGGTTCGGCTGGGTCACCAGGGTAACATGGGGGCTGCCCATGGGGTTATAGAAACCAAAGATTTTTATTTTCTTCTTGATGCGGTTCGGCTTCTTAGAGATTCGCACATAACCGACCGCATGAAAGAGTGGAGCGCGGAGTTCTTTGATTGGTTCACTGATAGTGTGCAAGGTCGCCAAGAATGCAGAGCAGCCAACAACCACGGGACATGCTATGACTTGCAGGCCGCCAGCCTTGCCGCATTTCTGGAAAAAGATGATTATCTGCAAGCCCTCGACTTACGAGCGCAAGCTCGAGCCATTTCTACGATCACCCCTGATGGAGATCAACCGCACGAACTGCAGCGCACACTGACGCAGCACTATTGGGCTTTCAATTTACAGAGTTGGGTTAACCTGTTCGACCTTCTTTCAGCTGCAGGGCTGCGCCCTTGGCAGAGTGAAGCTGGCGAGAGGGTGCGGGTTGGACTACGCCGCATGTTGATGCTGTCAAAGCAAAACTGGGAGCACCCACAGATCAAGCCATTCGACGGCAATAGATTGCTACCTTTGAATGAGACACTGAAGAACCAAACAGGTGAGGATATCCTCGGGCGCGCGGAAAGTGATGGGCCTGTCAGTTTTTTTCCTCATGATGGGGTTGCCCCGTTCTGGCGTTTGACAAGGCTAGGGCGCTGAGAAAAAAGTAACTAGCGCATCCTCAAATGCTGCGTCAGGAAAGGAGCTTGCAGTATTGCCGACAGTTGCAATCTCGCCAAAGCGCGAAAGATCATCAAAAACTGCAGGACCGACCATAACACAAAGCGAGCGCGCTCATTTGTTGGCGGGCTAGTTTCAGATTATTAGGCGAATCTCAGTGTAACTCATGCTTGCTTCGTTTGAGTTATTCAGTGGTACCGATTAGCAGACATGGACCACAATTCAATCAATACGAAGAGGCAGAAACGGCTTTTACATCCAAACAATCGGGATCAAGGAGCAGGGTCACAACTTAGCCTCAGATATTTAGCTTTGAGGCGGAATTTTAGTCCATTTAGGTTGTTGCCTTTTAATCGCTGGGCTGTCCACTTGATGACTGCTCTGAGTGACTTCTTTTTGATCCGTCTAATTTCGCTCTGCTCGCCCAGAGACATGCATATTCTTGCAACACGGCTGGCTCGTCTTTGTGCAGCGCCATTAAAGCGCAAGCTGCCCACATCGCTACGTCATATTCCGAATTGGAACGTTTCAGCCGGTATGCATTTACGGCTGCACTGTTTGGGGTTGATGGTTCGAACATCAGTTCCTGAGCCGATCACAAAAAAGCATATATTGTTAGAAAGCCGGAAAAAATCCCAATTGAGGCAACCGTGAAGTTTAGAGAGAAGTTTAACATCGGGTCTTCCAATCTAGAAAGTTTGGCAGGTGCCGTATAATAGTCGGCGACATAACATACTGTTAGTATGCCGGAATGTCTTTGAATGGATCGAAAACGCATCGTTAACATTGCGTTAACAATTCGCGCGATTTCGGAGCTTTGTAGGTTGTAATCGTGCAGATCTACTGATCTTCGTCCGCCTCAAGCGGACAGCGCCTTCGTTCGGATCGATGCAAATATTTGAGGAAATGCGCCAACAATCTGCTACTCGACGCATTTCAATGAGTAAAAAGTGTATGAAAAAACTTAACCCTATTAGACGCTTAAGGACGGTTAGAGGAACTCTCCATCAGTCACTGTGCTTGCAATATTCACTCGAGGAAATCATAGCTCGATGTTGGCGTGCCTCCTCGGGGAACTTGGCTAAAGCATCAATACAATGCGGTTCGTTGATCGGCGCAAACCCCTCCATCTCATTGGCCAGCCGCCAAAATCAATTCACATTGGCGAACATAATTCTCCAACAAAACCATTCACTGAATATCCCGACCATAACGGGGCACCCCAAAGCGAGCGCTAGATATTTTTGAGGTGCCCGCCGCTCTTGTGGCTCAGAGTAGCATCTCGATTTTCGCCCCTGGAAACCGCGACGCCAGCGCGTTTGCTCCGCTATCCGGAGTCAGGCAGAGGGCGGTTGATAGCCCATCGGCAACAGCGGCCCGCGCCGCGGATACTGATACTGCGTGTTGCGTAACTTTGTGCCCTTTCGGGTTTAGGATATGGCCATGTTTGCCCTGTAACATCGCACCGCCGGGCGCTGAGGTTGCGACAGCTCGATCCTGAAGCCTGATTCGTTTGGCCACCGTGCCATCGGGGGCGGCCAGCCCCACGCGCCATGGCTCGCTAGTGTATCGCTGGCCAAGAGCGGCGACCTCACCCATATCCACCAATACATTGCGCAGATCGAAGGACCGCAGCAAAGCAACAATCCGGTCGGTGATCGCACCTTGCGCAATCCCGTTCAACGTGATCGCCGAATGTCTGGGATATGGCAGGCGGATTTCATCCGTACCGACATGCACGTTGTTCCATCCGATCGTTGCATGCGCGCGTTCCACACTTGGCTGCTCCGCTCCGCTGGCCAGCGCCAGCCAGAGCGGCTGGATCGTCGGATCAAACGCCCCGCCCGAGGCTTCGTGAAGCGCGGAACACAGGCTCAGCACCTCCAGCAGCTCAGGCGCAGGTGCATTCAAGTGACCGGTGCGGTTCAACTGGCTGATCTGCGAATGTGGTCGGTAGAGGCTGAAGATATCCTCAAGCCGGTTCAATTCGGCCTCGACCGCAGCAAAGATCGGCGCGGCCTGTACACCCGTCAGTCCTTCAAGCCGCAGGCTTGCAGGTGCGCCCAGCGCGATGCCGCGCCATTGGGCCGAACTGCTGGCGGCTGCGGGCATGGCGGCGCAGGCGGCTGAGATGGTCAGGAAGCGACGGCGGGTCAAAACGGTCATGCGGGGGTCTCCAGAATCAAGTCCAGATCGACGGGTCCAAGGACTTCGGCATCGGGGATCTCGGGCAGGGGCAAAGCGGACCCGCCATAGCGCAGGATAAACGCTTCGGCCTCGTCGAGTTCCGCAAATGGGACGACCTCGCGCGCGCCCATGCCTCCGGCGACATCTGCGCCAACGACAAAGGTCGCGCCATCGGCTGCGATCCAGTTGGAGATTCCCGGCTGCCCCCAGCTGGGGGCGACCCCCATGTCGCTGACGTAAACAGCGGTGATCTTGGCATCGCGTTCGGGGCTTTTTAGATAGGCCAGCATGTCGCGCACCTGCGCAAAGAACAAAGGCGCAGGATAGCCTTCCAGATGAATCTGACCTTTCGGCCCGCCGTGTTCGGCGATGTTCATCTGGCAGAAATAGCTTAGCGCATCGGGGGTCAGATCAACCGGGTCGGGGGCCTCGGCCACCTCTTCCTTGCAGGCCGCCAGCGCGACCAATGCGATCAGGGCGAGACGCTTCATGGCTCAACCCTCCGGAACGCTAGTCGCGCAAAGGCAAAAGCCAGCACCGGCCAGATCAGCAACGACGCGGGCGCGGCCCAGACCGGCAGGGCCTGCGCCGCCCCGGTCATGCCGGAGGCCATCGCCACACCTTCGGTAGCGGCGATGTTCCACAAACGGAATGCGTCGGCCGGGTTGGCCACCATCACCCAAGGAAAGACGGATTGGGTGAAGGCGCCGCCCTTGTCCATGACGACGGCTCCCAACAGCCCAAGATCATAGAGGACGACAAAAACCAGCCAGAGCCCGGCCGACAGACCCGCTGCCGCCGTGGCCCCCTTTGCCAGGGCGGACAACAGGTATCCAAGCGCCAGAAAGACAGCGCCCAGCAGGATGGATGTGAGGATAAGGCGGACCAGAGCCATTAGGCTCTCTGGCCCGGCGCCGCCAAAGAAGGCGGCCACTGCGCCTGCGGTACCGAAACCGACGGTCATCGCAAAGGCCAGCGCGGCCAGATGGGCGGTGAACTTGCCCAACAGGATTTCTCCGCGCCCAGCCGGGTAAGACAGCAGCAGTGACAAGCTGCCGCGATCCACGTCGCCGGCGATGGCGTCAAAGGCAATCATCAGCGCCAGCAGCGGCGCAAGATAAACCGACAGCGTGGTCATCGACGCGACCGAGACGGTCAGCATGTCGACGCCCAAAGTGCCAGTAGGCGCGCTGCCCGCAAAGGTCAGCGCCAAAGCGAACAAAACCATGATCAGAGTTGCGACCAGCAGCCAGCGGTTGCGGCGCAGGATCAGCATCTCAGTCCGAGTGATGGCGAGGAAGCGAGTCATTGCAAATCCTCCTGTGCGTAGTGGCGATAGAGATCTTCCAGCTTGGGCGGGGTCATTTCCACATCCGCAACCGCATCGCCCAGTCCAGCGATCCGGCGCAGGGCCTCCATCTTGTCTTCGGGTGTGCAGAGCAATTCAACAGATGCCCCATTGATCCGGCTGCCGCCCAGCTCAGCGGCCAGCACATCCGGATTGGCGCTGGCGCGTACCTTCAAGCGGATCGGTAGACCGGCCAGAGCCGACAGATTGTTCAGGGTGTCGTCGGCGACCATCTGACCCTTGCGCATGATGGCGATCCGGTCGGTGCGCGCCTCGACCTCGGTCAGCGCGTGTGAGGCAATCAGAACGGCGGTGCCTTGGGCAGCCAGTTCGTCGATGATGGCGTACAGGTCCTGTCGAGAAATCGGGTCCAGCCCGCTTGTCGGCTCATCCAGCAAGGCCACTTTCGGTTGGCCCAACAGCACCTGCGCCAGGCCCAAACGTTGCCGCATGCCTTTGGAATAGGTGCCGATCCGACGGTCCAGAGCGTCGCTCAGGCCGACACGATCCAGCAAACCGGACACATCGGCTTTTGCGCCTGAAAGCTGCGCAAACAGGGTCAACTGCTCACGCCCGGTTAGCGCGGGATGAAATGACACCGCCTCGGGCAGATAGGCCGTCTCGCGCCGTGCCTGAGCACTACCGGGAGTGGCATCCCCGATCCGAATGGCTCCGCCATGGATCGGCGTCAGGCCGAGGATAGATTTGATCAGGGTCGACTTGCCCGCGCCGTTATGGCCCAGTAGCGCAACGCGCTGGCCAGGGGCAAGAGACAGGGTGATATCGTCAAGAACGCGGGTTTTTCCACGGTCCTTGAGAACATGGTCGATTGACAGGGCCTTATCCGTCATGAGGCACCTTTTTCATAGCTGGGGGTTCAGGGGCTTGCATCAATGGGTTGCTGTCCATCACGCCCCCCGGCAGCAGTGCCGGAAAGGCCGATTGTGACCAGCGCACCAACTGCACGGCAGGCGAGCCGAGCAGCAACTTGGCTGAGGGTTGGGTCCACAGCACATGGTCCATACTGTCATTGGGGCGATAGGGGGCATCGGCAATGCCGTTGCCATCCACATCATAAGCGGCGAAATCGGACCAGTAATTGCCGCGCCCATCTTCTGACCATTCGACCCATTTGGTCGAGACGTATTTCACCTGAGTCCGGTTTCCGATGAATGAGTTGCCAACGATGCGGTTGCGCTCGGACCCGGCGGTAAAGTGGATGCCGATGCCGCATCCCTGGAACCAGTTGTCGGTGAATTCGTTCTTGTTGGAGTTATAGAGGAAGGTGCATTTTTCCTTGGCACCTTTCACCACGTTTCCGGTGATGGTGCTCTTGTTGGCGTAGTTCAGCATCACTCCGTGTTCGCGGTCGCCGATCGAGACGTTGTTGGCAACCGTCACATTGGTCGTGAACATCACCGCATAGCCCAGATCATTGCCGATCGAGACATTGTCGCTGACAATAGAATTATCAGCATACATGTAATGCACCGCAAAGCGCAGGTCGCGGAACAGGTTGTTGGTGAAGGTGTTCTTCTTGGACGAGTTCACAAAGATTCCGTCGCGCCCGTACCGGATGTCATTGCCATCAACCACTGCGCCGGGGGCATTCCAGACATAGACGCCATTGCCGCGGTCGTTCATCCGTTGATCCAAACGTCCTTCGATCCGGTTGCCACGCACGATGCTGCCTTTGGCCCCGTGAATGTCGACGCCGTAGAGGTTGCCTAACAGCACGTTATCCTCGACCACGGGCGCCTTAGCCGTTTTGGTCAGCTGGATACCACTGTCGATACCCTCATGGCTTGAACCGGAACCGATAACTGTCAGACCACGCACAGTCACGCCCGGCCCGGTCACGGTGATGACGCTGCCGTTTCCTTGCCCGTCTATTGTGGCCTGTCCCAGCCCGTCGAGGGTTACGGGCCGGTCCAGAACCAGTGTTTCGGTGTAGACACCGGGGCTCAGGCGGAGGGTGTCCCCATCCGCCGCCTGAGCCAGTGTTTCATTGATGGCCCCCGCCCGGTTGGGCACATCCCAGTCCGCCGCCCAGAGGGGCGAGCCGAGCAGGAGCGGTATGAGCAGGGGCCAACGCATGGGTTACGCTCCCTGCGGCTCGACCAGCATCCGACCGCGCATTTCCATGTGCAGCGCGTGGCAGAACCACTGGCAATAGAACCAGTGTACGCCCGGACGGTCCGCAGTGAAGGTGATCGACGCGGTTGCCATTGGCCCGATCTCGAAGGCGATGCCGTAGTTGCCCAGGCAGAAGCCGTGGGTCACGTCGTCCACGTCATCCAGGTTGGTGACAAAGATTGTTACCTCGTCGCCCTGTTTGACGGTGAACTTCTCAAGGCTGAATGTCGGCGCCTGTGAGGTCATGTAGACGCGCACCTTGTTACCGTCCCGGATCGGTTCCTCGGCGCCTTCTTCCAGATCGATGCCATCGGCTTCGGCCTGTTTGCGGGCGTCTTCCCATGTGACGTCGTTGCGGTCCCATACGTTTACCGGGTTGACGATGTCGCTGCGAACGATGATCGAATCATGCGGCTCGGCAAAGGTCGGGCCGTCGTGAACCACCTTCATCTCGTCGGAAGAGATGTCGATCAGCTGTTCGTTTTCAGGCTTCAGCGGACCCACATTCAGGAAGCGGTCTTTCGAGAACTTGTTCATCGAAATCAGCCACTTGCCGTCGGCATCCTTGGTCTCACCCATCGATGTCGAGTTGTGACCCGGCTGATAATGCACATCGACCTTCGAGATGATCGGATCGACATCCTCACCCGCATAGGCGCGGATCGCCTTGTCCATGTTCCACTTCACGATCTGGCTGTCGAGGAACAGCGTGGTGAACGCGTTGCCCTGACCGTCATACGCGGTGTGAAGCGGGCCAAGACCCAGCTGCGGCTCACCCACGATGCAGGACCGCGGATCGGCATCGCTTTCGAACAGGGCGTCCAGCTTGGTCACGTCCATGATCGACACGGTGGGCGACAGCTTACCGTTGATGCAGACGTGCTTGCCGTCGGGCGCGGTGTTGATGCCGTGCGGCGAGTTCGGGATCGGAATGTAGCGGGTGTATTTCTTGTTCTGACCCTTACGTCCGTCCAGAACCTTGACGCCTTTCAGTTCCTGATAGTCGCCGGCTTCGATGCCTTTTTCGATTTCCGCGAGGTTGAAAACAACAACGTGGTCGAGTTCGTTCTCGGTCATCT
Source organism: Ruegeria sp. AP7 (assembly GCF_056539905.1). Classification (NCBI taxonomy): domain Bacteria; kingdom Pseudomonadati; phylum Pseudomonadota; class Alphaproteobacteria; order Rhodobacterales; family Roseobacteraceae; genus Ruegeria; species Ruegeria sp. AP7. The sequence goes on from NZ_JBQFVT010000009.1 coordinate 79,129, forward strand.
CGGCCAGGTTCATACCCATTTCCGAGTTGTACGAGGTCGAATAGGCGTATTTGCCCTGATAGTCGCAGTCGGTGTTGTCGAGGTTCCCCGAAACGATCACCTGCCATGCCACTTCCATGGTATCGCCGTCCAGCGCGGTGAAGATGTTCACGTATTGCGACGGATCGTCCAGCACGGTGCCATCGTTGACCAGCGGAGTTTCATCTTCACCATTGGCAAAGACGTAGCCGGTGCGCGGGAATTTCTGCGGACGAAGACCGTGGATCGCCTTGGCATTCGGGATCTCGGTGATCTTGTCGCATTTCATCACATCGCAACGCACACGGGCAACGCGGGTGTTGGCCTTGTCGTTCATGAACAGGTAACGGCCGTCATAGGTCCCGTCGGTGAACGACATGTGCGGGTGGTGCAGGTCGCCGTTGTCATAGGTTTTCATGCCGCGCTTGGCGAGGAATTCCTTGGTTTCCGGCAGCAGGCCATCGGTCATGATCTTCAGCGACTCGTTGGTCTGGCCCCAGCCGGTGGCCGAGCAGCGGTTGAAAACCGGTACCCGCATCAGCTCGCGCATGGACGGGAAGCCCAGGATGCGCAATTCACCGGTCTGACCCGAGGACCAGAAGCCGTAATATTCGTCCAGCTCTCCGGGCTCCAGGTTGGCATTGGCCGCAGCGCTGGCCTGTTTCGCGGTCATCAGGGTCGAACCCAGACCGGTCCCGGCCAGCACCGCGCCGGTGGCGGTTGCCCCCAGCATCCCGCGGCGGGTGATATTCAGTTTGTTGTCTTGTTCCGACATGATCGTTCCTCCTTTTTAGGAAACGGATTGCGGTTTGGCGTTCGGATGGTTCGCCGGTGGTTGCCCGAGGGGGGTCTTGAGGTTGACCGACCCTGTCTTGGCCCGCCGTTTAAGCTGGCGGATAACGACGGGACATTTGTCCTCGGACTGGTAGAGCACCTGACAATGCAGGCAGGTGACGCACTCGTTCGGGTTGATTTCACCAGTTGGGTGGATGGCCTGAACGGGGCATTCGTTGGCGCAGGTCTGGCAAGGGCTGCCGCATTCCTTGTAGCGGCGCAGCCAGTCGAACATGCGAATTCGGGCGGGGATCGCCAGCGCTCCGCCCAGCGGGCAGAGGTAGCGGCAATAGAACCGTTCGATGAACAGCCCGATCCCCAGCAGGGTCAGCGCAAAGACCACGAAGGGCCAGTCGCGCATGAACTTCAGAATGATGGCGGTCTTGAACGGCTCGATCTCGGCATAGGTCTCAGCCAGCGGGATCGAGACAAAGCTGAGCCCGAAGAGACCGAGGAAGATCATGTATTTCGCGGGCCATAGGCGTTCGTTCAGCCCCCATGGCAGCGTCCATTGTGGCACTTTCAGCGCGCGCGCGATCTTGTTAGTCAGTTCCTGCAGCGCACCAAACGGACACAGCCAGCCGCAATAAGCCCCGCGTCCCCAGAACAGCAGGGCGGCAGCCACCGCAAACCACTGGATGAAGACCAGCGGATCCAGCAGGAAGGCGTCCCATGAGAACCCGGTGCGCAAGCTGCCCGCCAGAGCCATCAGGTTCACCACGCTCAGCTGCGCATTGGCGTACCAGCCGATAAAGAACAGCGTCAGGGTCAGATATCCGATGCGGAACCAGTAAAAGACCCGGGCGTTCATCGTGGCGTGGAACTGGAAGAAGAAGGTTGCGGTCAGCACCAACAACATGACGCCCAGACCGGCAATCTCGACCGTGCGATCCTTCCAGATGCGTTTCCACAAGGCGGCTTTTGCTGCGGCTTCGCCAGTGGCGTCATCCACAACAGTGGGGGCTGCGACTGGCAACAGATACTGCTCGGGCAGCTTGTAGCCCAGATCGAAGGTCAGGAAGGTTTTTTCGACCGCACCCACGGCCCGTTGCACCAGCAATTGCAGGCGGAACGGCTCGGCGGGGTTGAACTCGGCTTCGGCGGGGATCTTGAAGATATCCAGCTCGGTGAAACTGGGCGCATCCGGGGCGGCAACCCGGCCAAGGCGCTCTTGCTGCTTGTCGAAGAACCGCACCGAATTGTCGCCCTGAATAAGCTGAATCCGGTCGAAGATTCCGCCGCGGACATACCCTGATCCCTTGAAGCTGTAGGCACCGCGCCCCAGCACCAGAATGGCCTGTTCGCCTTCGTCCAGCCATTCGACAAGGTTCTGATATTCGGCCTCGCCTAACAGTGATTTGCCGATCGATGGAACTGAGACCAGCGCCACGTGCATGTCGATGAACGTGTCATCCGGCTCGCCCGGTTCAGGGCGTTTGATGGCGCGCTGATCGCCAGTGGCTTCAAAAGCTGCGTTGACCTGACCGACATCCAGTGTCAGCCGCCGTATCGAACCGTCACCTGACAAAGTGGTCCAGTCGTAAACAGCATCCTGTGCCATATCGACTTCGCGTTTCGGCCCGTCTGCCTGTAGCGGAGATAACCCGCCCAGCCCCAGCGCACGCGCCACCTTGATCCCACCACGCACGAGGCTGTCATCGATCACCATGATCGTCACTGTCGCGCCCGAGATAATGTCGAGGTCATGCCCCTCGCCACCGGTTTCGGCCTCAACCTTCAGGTCCAGACCGGTATAGCCTTCGGTCAGCTCAACCATCCTCGAGTTCGGGATGCCGATCAGAACGATGGGTTCCGAGTGTTTGACCAGCTGCACACCGGTCAGCACCGCGTCGTCATCGATGGCGGCAACCACATGGATCGGTTTACCGGAATATCCGGTGGTGCCCACGAAGTCAGAAGTCAGGAAGGCCCAGGCAACGGTCTCGCCGCCCTTCAGGACAGGGGCAACCGGAACGTCATCACGTACCGGCCCGAAGGCATCAGCACCGGGGGCCAGATCGGCGGGTTCAATCTCGGGCAGGAAGCTGGCAAGGCTGTCGGCATGGGCACTGATCGCCATTAGGCAGGACAGGGCAAGGGCCAGCAGGAAATGGATTGCGCGACTTACGACCACGGCGCACCTCCGATACTTAGGGTAGACGCCATGGACGCGCGCGGGGCGCGTTCAGTTGTTTTTTGGGTCGCGCACGGGGGTCCCCGGGTTTCGGGCCACAGCCGATCCGAGTTGTACAACACGGAAGATTTGCTGCTTTGAACCTGTACAACACGGAAGATTCCGATTTGCGGCACTTGCGCCAGCTCGGGCACTGGTGCCGCACTGGTAACAGCGCATAGCGCGCAATCGGCGCATTTCGGGCAGTACGCGGTCGGGTCTTCGGTGCCCTCCTCAAGGTCAACTTCAACCCAGACCGCGCCGCCTTCCGAGCAGATCTCCACCCAGACACTTTCACCGGGACTCGCCAGCGCCGGTCCAAAGGTCTGCAACAAAAGAAGGAGCATGCCCGCCAACCCAGCTGCCGCGCGAACCGCACGGGCAGGGAGATTGTGCAAAGGGACGAGGGCAGGCATGGAGACTCCGACTCGGGAAGCTATGCTGCGTGTTCTAGGGGATTCTCTCGGCGCGATACTTGACTTAGGTCAGGTTCTGGAAACTTTCGATTTTAACATTTGAAATCAACTATCTGCCTCATCCATCAACCCGCGCACCCAACGCCCCGCCAACCACGCGGCAGGTATGCCCAATGGGATCGACCACAGGATCGCGGGCACCGGTCCGATGGCACCAAATCCAGCGCTGTGCAGGATCAGCCCGGCCAGAAACAGGTTGATGGCCACGGTCAGAGCCGTGGCCGGATAAAGCAGGATGGCCAGTTTCCAGACCGGCCATTTATCCTCAGTGGCTGGTGCCTTCCGAGAAGGTGATTTTGTTCCAGACATTGTACTTCCCAGACGGTTTACGCATCGGCAGGCGGCGGACCTCTTCCAGCGTCTGCGCGTCATAGACGATCACCGCGCCGTCATCTTCCCAGATCGAAACCAGCGCGTGGCTGCCATCCTTGGTGAACTCCACATGCGCCACGGTCTTGCCTGGCGCAGGGCGTAAAGTTTTTACGATTTCAAGGCTTTGCTTGTCGATTACATGCATGGCGTCCTTGTTCGGCCCAAAAAACACATCGGCCCAGACGTAAGGCGAATTCTCATGGCTGCGCATGAAAAAGCCGGGCCCTTCGGTCTTGATCCGCTTGACGGTTTCCCATGTCTCCATGTCGATCACCGAGACCGTGCCATCGGTCAGATGCGGCGTCGCCATCACGGTGGAGTCGCCATGTTTCCAGGTAATCCCCGAACCTAAGTGAGGCATCCCAGGCAGGTCCAGATCAGCCACTTTGTGGCCAATCACCAGATCGATCACCTGCCCGCCCTTGCCATCGCGCGAGGCGCCCATGACGTATTCATAGCTCTGATCAAAGAAGAAATCGTCCAGATAATCGGGCGTGGTAATCTTGCGCACCGGGAAGGGATCGGGGTTCTTGAACTGACCCTCAATGCGGAAATCATGCCCCAAACCGGATTGCGGTGGGTTCGCCCCGTAGAATACTTCCCAAATCTCGGGCACGTCTTTCAGCGCGAGAACGAAGCTTTCGCGCGGCGGTGCCTGATAGACCGCCGAGACGCGGCTGGGTTTTCCTTTTTTGCTTTTTACATCAATGACTTTCGCTACAGACAGGTCTTCGGTGGATAGCAGTGTCAGAGAGTTCGGCAAATAGTTCGCCACGGCCACCCACTTGCCGTCTCCTGACATGGCGATGTTGCGGCTGTTCAAGCCCGCACGCACGCGGCACACCTGTTTCAGCGCCCAGATGTCATATTTCTGCACCCAGCCATCGCGGGACATAATGAAGACGTATCGCCCATCCGGGCTGAACTTCGGCCCGCCATGCACGGCAAACGGCGTCTCGAACCGGTCCAGAACCTCGAACGTGTCGCCATCCAGAACGCTGACATGGTGATCGCCGGTCTCAACGGCCAAAGTGATGTTCATAGGATCGCTGTCCCAAACAGGCGCGTCCACCGGCGCATAATCCTCGTCCAGAGTACGGCTGGCCATGATATCGGCTTCGCCCCATTCGGGATCAGTTTCCAGCGGCGATTTCAACCAACCTGCAAGTTCCTCGATCTGCAGCGCGTCCAGCTCATGCGAAAACGCCGGCATCTGTGTCGCGATACGCCCCTCGGCGATCACGGCAGCCACGCGCGGCCCTCGCATCCGTTTCAGCGTTTCGGGGATCAGCGCCGGCCCCACCCCACCCAAGCGGTTCTCGCCATGGCATGAGGCGCAATGCTCGGCGTAATCAGATGGAGCATCGGCCCATGCGGTGCCCGCTAGCAGTAGCGAGCAGAAAGCGCCGATTTTCAGAGTGTCAAAAGAACTGATGCGCCGGATCATGGCTTTTCCCCCGGAACGGCGTGACCTGCAGGCGCTCGCTCGCGCCATCCACGCCGATTTCTTCGTTCGACAGATAGCAGGCCGGGTCTTCGGCCCACGGATCACCAGTAAGTTGCAGCGCCCGGATGCGGGTGTTTCCGCCGCAGACATCCTTCAACCGGCACACCCCGCAACGCCCTTTCAAAGGACGCGGACGGGTGCGCAGCATGGCCAGCATCGGGTCGTCACCGGTCCAAAGCTCTGAGAACGATTTGGTCTTCACATTGCCGACTGTGTAATCGGACCAATAAGTGTCGGGATGCACGCGGCCCAGATTGTCGATATTGGCCACGCCCAGCCCGCTGGAGTTCCCGCCCCACGCGGCCAGATGCTCGCGCACATGGGCGGCTTTGTCATCGTCGAAATGCGCCCGGACCCAGTTCAGGAAATACCCCGCATCGGCGTCGTTGTTGCCGGTCACGATATCCAGAGGGCGACCGCCAGACGCAGCCTCCCACGCGCGTTCCAACAACAAATCTAGACCCTTACGGGTACGCAGATGCTCGGCATCCTCACCTCGGTTTTTGTCGCCGCGCCCGGCGTAGACGAGGTGAGACAGGTAGAACTTGTCGACCCCCTCATCATCGCAAAGCTGTAACAGATCAGGCAGGTGGTGCTGAGTGCCCTCGGTTAGGCAGAACCGCAGACCCACTTTGATGCCGCGCTTCTTGCATTCGCGCACACCGCGCAGGGCGTCGGCAAAGGCGCCCTCGACACCTCGGAACCAGTCATTCGTGGCCCCGATTCCGTCCAGCGAGATGCCAACATAGTTGAAGCCCACGTCGGCAATCATGTCGGCGGTTTCGTCGTAAATCCGCGTGCCGTTGGTCGACAGTGCCAGCATCGGCACCAGATCACGCGCGCGTGTGGCGATGTCGAAGAAATCGAACCGGTCCAGTGGTTCCCCACCCGAGAGGATCAGGGCCGGGACGCGAAACTGGCCCAGATCCTCAAGGGTTACCATGGCTTGCTCGTGGCTGAGCTCACCCGGGAACGCAACATCCGCCGAGACGGTATAGCAATGGCGGCATTTCAGATTGCAACGCCGCGTCAAGTTCCAGATCACCACCGGTTTCACCGGGCCGGGGCGGCGTTTGCGCACTGGGGTCGGTTTCACGAGCTGGTGCATGTATTCGGTCAGGCGGAACATATCTCAGCCTTTCTTTTTCAGGCGCAGCCCGGTCTTTTTCAGGATGCGCGTGGAATAAAGGATATCTTTGGCCCGGCAGGCATCGCCGAGGATGACGGCAATCTCGGCACGCTTCTCCTCGACCTCATCTCGGTCAGCGCCATGAACCATGGCGAACAGATTGTAAGGCCAGTCGGGCAAGGCGCGCGGGCGTTCATAGCAATGGGTGACGAAGGGCAGGGCACCGATCTGCGACCCCAATTCGGCAACGCGGCCATCTTCGACATCCCACACAGTCATGCCGTTCGAGGTCATGCCCAGTTTATAGTGGTTGGGGGCTGCAGCGATGCGCCGGATGACACCGCGCGATTTCATATCGGCCAGACGGGACATCAGAGTCTTTTCATCCAGGCCCAAGCCGTCGGCCACCTGGGCGAAGGGGGCGGGCACAAGGGGCAGGCCGCCTTGCAGCGCCTCAATAATCTCTCTGTCTTTTGCGTCGATCATGCCGCCACCCGGAAACCGATGAAGAATTCCTGAAGTTTGGGGAATTGCAGGACCGCGATCCCGGTTTCCCGTGCGATAGCCTCGGCTGTGGCTGCGATCCCTTCGGGTGTTTCGGTCGCCAGAACGAACCACATGTTCAGCCGATGCGTGCGTTCATAATTATGCGCGACCTCGGGATGCGCATTGACTTTGGTCAGGACGTTTTCGAAATCCTGTCGGGGCACGGCCATGGCGCACAGACAGAAGGCTCCACCCATCGCAGCAGCGTCAAAGAAGGGACCAAAGCGGGTGATCACACGCTCGTCTTTCATGCGGGTCAGGCGGGCCAGCAGGTCGGACTCTGCGATCCCCATTTCCTGAGCAATTTCGGTGTAAGGGTGCGAGGTCAGCGGCAGGTCATCCTGCATCCGGTTGAGGATCGCGCGGTCTGTGTCGTCGAGCCTCATGCGGCGGCCTCCTTCGGTTGGATCAATGCACCGGTCTGTTTGAAACAGCGGGTCGAGAACAGTACTTTGCGCTGCGCGCCAAATAGTTCGGGCAGGGCGGCGGCCCCGGCCAAAACCTCCATTGCCTCCGGGCGCGAACGCGCATGGATCATGGAATAGAGGCGATAGGGCCAGACATCCTCGACCGGGTTGCGCTCATAGCACAGTGTCACACCGGGATGCGCTGCCAGTGCCGGGCCAGCGCTGCTGACCTGCTCGGCCGGCATTTCCCAGACCACCATTGCATTGGCGGACCAGCCCAAAGCGCGGTGGCGCACGATGACGCCCAGGCGAGAGATGATCCCGGCCCGGTGCAAGGCGGCTACGCGATCCATCACATCTTCTGGGTCGCGGTTCAGGGTCCGGGCCAGCGCCGCATAAGGATCAGAGACCAGCGACAGGCCGGAACTGAGGGCCTGCAACAGGGGTCGGTCGCCTTCTCGCATGGCCGAACGATCCACTTTCCGCGGGCCAGGAGCATTGCGGGTCTCGCCCGACATACGAAAGCCCAGATCAATGTTGAACGGCCGCACCAGCCGCAAATCCAGAACCCGCAGCCCCGAGCGCTGCGAAATCCGGGCGAGGGTGTCGTTCACATGCGCCCGGTCCGGACCGGTGGCCACGAACCAAAGGTTCCAGTCATCCTCGCGCTGGTAATTGTGGTTCACACCAGGTTCCGCATCGATCAGCGCCGCGACCTCTTCCAGCCGTTCTTCCGGAGCCGCTAAAGCCGCCAGCGTACTGGCCGACACCGCGCCGGGTGCAATCGTCGCGCCGACCCGCGTTATGCGCCCGGTTTTGCGCATCCGGGCCAGACGGTCGAGCACTTCTGCCTCTTCCAGCCCAAGCGCGTTGGCCAGAACCTGAAACGGGCGTTCGGTGATGGGAAAATCACGCTGGAAATCGTCCAGAAGACGGCGGTCGATCGGGTCGGTGATATGCTGCATGTCAAAGCCCCGTTCTGTGCGCACGTGCGGTGAAGAAAATACCCGAGGGGCTGTCGGCCTCAATTTCGCGAAGCTTTTCAAAGGTCTGGGTGTCGTAGACCATGACTCTGTTGGCATCGCGGACGCTGATCCAAACCTCATGCCCTCGAGGCGTGAATTCCATATGCAGCACGGCGGGGCCGGGTTTGAACTCGTGGATGATTTCCTTGCTCACTGAATCAATGACCTGAATTGTATCATTCAACGGGTGGGCGAAATTCACCCAAACCTGCCGACCGTCGGGTCGGGCCATGGCAAAGACCGGCTGGCCGTGGGTCTGCGTGCGCCCGGTCTCGGTCAGGGTGTCGGAATCGATCCAGAGAACCTCGTGATGGCCGACAGCCGGCAGCACGAATTCGCGCCCGGTCAGCGCCCATCCTTCGAGGTGGGGCATCTTGTAGACCGGCATTTCTTCTTGTCCGCGACCATAGTCAGGCAGCACGCGGATGGGTTCGGGATTATCGGACCACAGGTCCAGCGCGGTCAGGCCGTCTTCGCCAAACAGACCCGTGATATAGGTGCGGCCATTTGCGGTGATCAGCGCGTCATAAGGGTTTTTGCCCATATCGGTGATCTTGGTGATTGCGGGGTCGCCCTTGGCGAAATCGGCGATCCAGGTCTCGCCCGTGTCCCACATGGTGAAGACAAACCGGCGGCCCGGTGCGTCGACCAGACCGATGGTTTTGCTGTCAGTTGGGATGTCAGCCACCATTTCCAGCGTGTCCGCGTCGAAGACACGCACGCCGCCGGGTTCATAATTTGATACGGCAACCAGCTTGCCATCGTCCGAAATGGCGCCGCCAATGGCATTGCCCGCCTGAACGACGCGGTTCACGATCTGGCGGGTGACGATGTCTACTTTGGTCAGCCCACCGTCACGCCCGAAAACATAGGCAAAGCGTTCATCGGGTGAGTAGACCAGCGAGGCATGGGACAGATCGCCCAACCCTTCGATCCGGGCCAGTGCGGCGCGGTCGGATTGATCCACCAGCAGGACTGAGCCTTTGGCGCGTTCAATGACAAGGCCGAGATCGCCCGTGGCGATGGGTTCCGCTTGGGCGGTGGTCATCAACAAGGTCGCGGCGAGGGTAAGGATGAGCTGTTTCATTGTGCCTCCTGTGCCAGCAGATAACGCGCGATCCATTCAGCCTCTTCTTCGCTGATCAAAGGCCGCCATGGGGGCATCGCGGTGTCGGGGATGCCATCGAGAATCACGCCGGTCAGAACGTCCGCGTCGTAGTGCTCCAGCGTCTCGGACCTCAGATCAGGGCCGAGACCGCCTTTCAACGACAGCCCATGGCAAGAGCCGCAGTCCTGATGGACAAGACGTTTTAGCGCGTTGGGGTCAAGAGTGTCGGCGGCAAAGGCAGATGTGGCCACAAGCACAGCCGTTGTCAGTACAGCGCGCGCGGTCCAACCTGGGCCCTTGGCAGCACCATCGGGCAGCGACCGACTGCCCCCTGATCGCCTGGAACCAAACTTAGCCATGCGCCTGCTCCAGAAGTTCAGCCACGGGCCGTTCTGCGTATAGCGATACGACCATGCCGATGATGAACAGCGTCGGTGCTTTCAGATCAGCGTCGCGCACATCCGCAGCCAATCGATCCAGCCGGGATACCATGCGGTGTTCATCCGGGGTGGTCGCTTTGCCAACCGCCAGAACCGGGGTCGAGCCGGGCAGGTTCTCGGTCATCAGCCCCATGGCGATCTGGCCGATATTGGCGACGCCCATATAGACAACCAGCGTCGAATCCGGGTCGGCCAGACGTTTCCAATCCAGATCCAGCACCTTGTCGGCCTGCCGATGCCCAGTGACATATTGCACCGAGGTCGCCAGCCCGCGATGGGTCAGCGGCACGCCGGTGGAACAGGAGGCCCCCTGTGCGGCGGTGATGCCCGGCGCATATTCGACCGGGATGCCGTTTGCCATCAGATGCGCCGCCTCTTCCGAGCCACGCCCGAAGATCATCGGGTCGCCGCCTTTGAGGCGCGCAACGGTGTGACCGGCGCTTGCTTCTTCGACCAGGATTTCGTTGATGCGATCCTGCGGCACTGTATGGCATTTGGGGGCCTTTCCCACCGGGATCAGCCGTGCGCTCTCGGCATGCAAGTTGAGGATATCGGCCGAGACCAGACGGTCATAAACAACCACATCCGCCTCTTGCAGCATCCGCAATGCGCGCAGGGTCATCAGTTCAGGGTCACCAGGGCCTGCGCCAATCAGAAAAACCTTACCGCTCATGTGCAAACTCGCTTGGTCTGAATGTCTTCGGAGCCCGGATTTCCTGCGCGATCAGGGGACGTTGCTGGGTGAGCCGGGCGTGTCATGCGGCCAGACTGGCGCAATCGAAAAGGAACCTCCTTGACTAAAGTTAAGGAGCGCAGGAATTGATCCCGCGCTCCTCTCTCTCATGCCTGTATGGTGCCTCGGCTCAGGGTTCGACGGTGATCATGCCGATCATGTTCTGCGTCTCCCAATGGGGTCCGCACAAATACTCCTGCGGGCCGGGGGTGAGGAAGGTCAGTTCAACCGTTTCCTCAGGAAACAGCCTGTCGCTTTCGGGTTCGCTGCCATCTTTCAGCAGGACCGAGTGGCTTGTGCGTTTGTCCACATTGACCCAGCGCACCGTGGTGCCTGCTTTCACGGTCAGCTCGACGGGGCAGAAGGTGTATTTGTACATCAGCACCACTTCCGCATCCTCAACGGAGGATGAGGGCTGACCAAACAGCTCGGTATAACGCTCTTCGGCTTCAGCACATAGCTCGGCGGTCTCATCCGCCCAGGCAGGTGCGGCTACAAACAGCAAAGCGGGAAGAAGGTGTTGGGGTTTCATCGTCCAAGTCTCCTCTTCTAAGCGGAAGGGGCCGGATTGCCCGGCCCCAGTTCCTTATTGTTTGACCACGTTGATGAAGGCGCTGTCATCGTCCAGCGCCAGGCTGGTATCCAGCGTCACGTGGTGGAACCGCGCGGCGGCAAAGTCATCGTGGATGGCAAAGCCGACCGTGTAGGTCTGACCGGCCTCCAGCGGCACGTCACCGGGCGCGCCCGAGTTCAGTGGGCGGGTGAAGACCACGGTCCACATGCCCGCGTCGAGGCTGGCCGAGGCGGCGATTTCGCCGTCATTAACCACGCGCTGTTCCAGCAGATAACCGTTGGTGGCGCTGCCGTCTGCATAGACGCGCATCAGGTCCAGATAGGTGCCGTCGGCCAGATACTGCTCGATCTGCTCAGCGGCTTGCAGTTTGTCCCAGCCACCCAGCGCCTTGCCACGACGGCCCTTGATCTCGACCTCGGTCCGGCTTTCGCTGATGTACTTGGTCACCGTGTCCTGCGTGTTCAACCGACCCAAGACATCGCCATTTGCGGCAATCGCCTCGGCACCCGGATCAAAGGGCATATAGCTGTTGTCGGCGTGGCACGACGCCCAACACCCCACCTGTTCGCCCAGTTCGATCCCTGTGCCGGTGATCATCATGGCAACCTTGATCTGGTTGTCAGGGTCCATTTTGCCACCATCAACGAAAGGTGCGGGATTGTGCCCGGCATCCGGCCACTGCAGTCGGACATAGAGGTTCTGATCATCATGCGCGGCCTGTACGGTCGCATCGATCACGCCCCGTTTGCCGGGGATCGGCGTCGGCTCAAGCTCACCACCTGCGACGATTTTGTTGCCGATGGTATCCAGCTCTTTGGCGTGACAGGTCGTGCACTGATCACCTCCTTTAGTCAGCGGCCGTGCGCCACCGTGGAATTTGCCATTCTGCACCCATTCAAACGAAGCTTGACCGGGGTAGAACAGCTTGAGATCTGCGGCGGCCACAGCGTTCCAATCGATATCCGACCCGACATCGCTGCCACCTCCACCACCCGAAGGCGCTGCGGCCTCCTCGCCGCCGGCTTTGGCGCGCTCCTCGGCCACCGCCGCATCCACCGCCGCGGCAATCTGAGCCTGCATGGCTTCATGCTGTGCCTGTTTGGCAGCTTTTTCGGCCTCAGCTTCGGCAGCTTCTTTGGCTTCGATCCGTTCCAGGCTGGCCAGGTATTCCGGCGGTATCTCGCGGATAAAGGACGGGTTCGGGGCCTCAAGCTTTTCCAGATACTCCTCGTCAGCCCGATCCCGGGCGTCCGAGTGTGCAATCCCTTTGTGACAGTCGATACAGGTTTGCCCGACGGTCATCGCATTCAGGTGCTGCTGACGCGCACGGGGTTTTTGGAACTCGGGCATCATCGACTCGAAGTCATGGCAGTTGCGACACTCACGCGAGTCGCTGGACTTCATCCGCTCCCATTCGTTCATCGCCAGATGTACACGCTTGGCTTCGAACTTTTCGCGTGTGTTGATGGTGCCGACCATCTTGCCGTACAGCTCTTTCGACGCCTTGATCTTGCGGATGATCTTATGCGTCCAGTCCTTGGGCACGTGGCAGTCGGAACAGACAGCGCCTACGCCTGAACGGTTCACGTCGTGGATCGTGCCCGTGTATTCCTCATAGACGAAATCGCGCATCTCGTGGCACGAGATACAGAAATCCTTGGTGTTGGTGGCTTCCATGGCGGTGTTGAATCCGCCCCAGAAGATGATGCCGCCGACAAAAGCTGCGGCAATACCGGCCACGGGCATTCCCCACAGGAAATACCGGCGCCAGATCGGTTTTTTCTTATCCGGTTCGGAGGTCATATCCGGGCTCCGTTTTGGCTTTCTTGTCTGGCCTTTGATGGCAGGCCGGTGAGTTTGGCTGATGGGTCAAACGAGGAAAGGGCGGGCGAGGGGCCCGCCCTTTCCGGTGTTGGTTCTCAAACCGTCAGGTGACGTGGTTCGAACGGTTGTAGACGTTGAACTTACCGGTCGGAGCATAAAGCCCTTCGATGCGGCCGATTTCTTCCAGTGTCTTGGCGTCGAAGATCACGATCTGACCATTGGGTTCTTTCGAATCCGACAGGTTCCATTTGGAAACCCAGACCTCGGTCCCATCCGCGTTGAATTCGAAGTGAACAGCAGCGCTGCCTTCGTCTTCGGTGATCTGGATGGTTTTCACGATCTCACCGGTTTCTTTCGAGATGACCTGAACAGACTGCTGAATTTCCGGCTCGGGGTGTTTGGTCTGGTCGGCCCAGATGTAGTCCGAGTTCGGGTGGGTACGGACAAACAGGCCGGGGCCGTCTGTTTCCACTTCGTAGCAGGTTTTCCAGGCCTGATCCGGATGACCTTCGGGGTCGTTACCCCAGACCGTTACGGTACCAACACCAAGGTGGGTTGTACCAGCCACCGGACCACAGTTCGGGTCGACCCAGTTGGCGCCCGGTCCCGGGTGCGGCAGGGCTGCAGTGTCGATCATCGCTTCCAGCTTGTGGGTCTCGGTGTCGACGACGACCATCTTGTTCGACGCGTTCGCGGCGATCTGGAAGTACCGGCCTGTCGGGTCGAAGAACCCGTCATGCAGGAACTTGGCCGAGTTGATCTTGTCGATCCGCAGGTTGTCCAGGTCGGTATAATCGACCTGCCACAGCTGGCCGAGCTCTTTCACGGCAACGATCCAGGTGGGTTCGTTCGGCGTGGTGTAGATCGCGGCTACGCGGGCTTCTTCCACATACTCGCCGTCTACGTTGGTACCGCGTGTAGAAACGACCTTGACCGGTTCCATGGTCTGCGCGTCAACGATCGCGAAATGCGGCGGCCAGTAGCCGCCACCGATGACGTATTTACCGTCGCCGGAAACGGCAACGTCGCGTGCGTCATAGGCGATTTTGACTTCGGAAACCAACATGTTCTCTGGCTTCTGCCAGAGGTCGATCTTGGTCATCTTGCCGTCGCGGCCCATCGTGTACCAGAAGCGGCCGGGATGCTCAGGCTCAGTGATCGAGTGGTGCTCAGACGCTTTCAGAACGTGTACGGCATAACCAGTCGGGATGTGAGTCAGCACTTCTTTGGTGTCGCCGTCGATAACAGCCACTTTGCCCACGTCACGTTCGATGACGACGAAGAAGTTTTCCCAGTTGCGGCCATGCAGCGGCTCGGTTGGATAGTCGGCCTCTTCCACATAGACCTTGCGGGTCTCTTTCATCTGCTCCAGCGACATTTCCGGCGGCTTGGGGGCCTCCATCATGATGTATGTCGCCATATCCTTGATTTCCTGCTCGGTCATAATGTCCGAGAAGTTGTTCATCCCGCCTTCGGTTCCCCAGGCGATGATCTTTTCAAGGCGCTCCTGACCCAGCTGAAGCGTACCGCCTTCTGTGACGGTGCCGTCTGCTGCAGTTTTTTTCCAGTGTGGTTCCAGGTTCTTACCGGTCGCACCTTTGCGCAGAACGCCGTGACAACCTGCGCATTGTTCAAAATAGAGCTGCTTGGACGACTCAAATGCTTCGTCGCTCAACGTTGGCTCTTCGGCAAATGCTGGCGCGGCGACAGAGCCCAGCAGCATTGCCAAACCGACCCCAAAGGCGCGGCCGGTCTTATCGTAGCTGATTCCAAGTGACATGATCACTCTCCATTTGCGTGGTGAGGCAGGTTGCAGCCTGAAACATTGGCGCCGATCACTCCTTGACGAAAGTCAACGGAAGGGTCGCAAACTTGA
Organism: Ruegeria sp. AP7; assembly: GCF_056539905.1. Lineage (NCBI taxonomy): Bacteria > Pseudomonadati > Pseudomonadota > Alphaproteobacteria > Rhodobacterales > Roseobacteraceae > Ruegeria > Ruegeria sp. AP7. Next base: position 94,171 of record NZ_JBQFVT010000009.1, read on the forward strand.
AAATGAAGGTCCTGATTAACCTTTAAATTATGAGGAAAACCTATGTTTCAGGGTCATGTTTCTCCGAGCGCTTGATTTCGGTTAAGTCCCGAACGAGTCGGGTTTGTTAGACCGGATCCAACAGCCACTAAGGCCGAGGAGAGCAGGCATGCCGGCAATGATCGCGCGGGTACTGGGTGAAGGATTTCGCGTCTTTTTTCTGTCAGCGGGGCTATTCGGTCTATTCGCGGGTGGTGCTTGGGGTGTGTGGCTCACGACTCAGACCGGGTTGGTCGGTTACGAAAATCCGACCTATGCCATGAACCCACCCATGTGGCATGCGCATGAGATGATATTTGGATATGCCACGGCTGCCCTTGGAGGATTTCTACTGACAGCGGTGCCAAACTGGACGGGTACGCCGGAGGCAAGGGTACAGTTTATTGTTATTGCCGCGGGTATCTGGTTGGCCGGACGGATCGCGATGTGGTTCTCCGGGGCTCTGCCGCCAGGTCCGGTCGCTGTCTTCGATCTGGCCTTTGTACCGATTCTGGCGGCAAAGATCGCAAGCCAACTGATCCGACGCCCCAAGCCGCAGAACATGATCTTTCTGTTGTTGCTCAGCTATTTCTGGATTGCCAATCTGCTGACCCATCTTGATTGGATGGGCATTACCGGCGGTACACTGGACATAGGATTGCGTGTAGGATTGCTGACGCTGTGCAGTATGATCGCGATACTTGGTGGACGTATAACGCCAGCTTTCACCCGGAATGCGATGAAGCGCGCGGGCGAGCCGGAAGCCGCGTGGCCGGTATCGGTAGCTGCATTAGACAAAGCCAGCATGGGATTGGCGCTGCTACTACCGCTCAGCGTTCTTCTCTTCGGATTGGGTAAGATAGCGGGTGGCATGGCCGTAGCGCTTGGCATAACCCAAATCCTGCGCATGTCACGGTGGCGCGCGCGCTGGGCCATACGTCAACCGATCTTGGTTGCCCTGCATCTGGGTCTGGGAATGCTGGCACTGGGGCTGGTTTTGTGGGGGGTGGCGGTTCTGGGTATCGGCAGCGAAATCGGCGCGTTGCACGTTCTGGGAATCGGTTGTGTCGGAGGCATGACCCTAGCCGTGATGAGTCGGGCTGCTTTGGGCCATAGTGGCCGCGCACTTGTTGCCCCGCCACCTATGGCAGTCGCCTACGGTCTTATGGCTTCGTCCGCTATTTTGCGCTGGGTCGGGTCAGTGACCGACCAGGGGTATCTGGTCATGATGTTGGTTTCTGACGGTCTGTGGATCAGCGCTATCGTTCTTTACCTGATCACGATGTGGCCTGCTTTGACGGGGCCACGTATTGCTTCCTGACTGTAGGCGCGCCGATGAATCCGTATCAAGACGGTCGGATCAAGGCTCTGTCGTTTTTTTTGTGACGTCGCAGCAATGAGTGGATTTTTCTTCCCTGCCTGGGAATCTGGCGCGCAGCCACAGGTTGATGATCCTGCGAGGCCAGTTCAGGGAAAAGCGCAACAATTTCAGCCAGTGCTTCCGGATGTATAGCCTTTAGCGCCTGTTGCCCGGTGAATAGGCTTTCAGATGGCGCACCTTCGGCCAACACGATCTCATGCCGGTCGAAGAGCATGTGATGGTAGACGACATTCTGAGCGTCCTCCTCGACAGTAATTCCCGGGATGCCAACAAGCTTGTGGGCTGGGACCAGGACTTCCTCGCTGTCGAACATGCGAATCGCGATGTTCGAACGGATCAGCATGCGGTGCTGGGGTGAGACCAAAAGATCACGACGTGGCAGGCCGCTGCCCAGACTACCGGCAGCGATCCGGATAGGGCGTAATCTGGGTTTGCGAGCCAGTTCAGACGCATCAAGCGTTCGCGATCCAATCCAACGAATAACTTGGGGACCGTGATCCAAGGTGACGACTTTGTCACCAGTGGATAGTGTTTCGATCGCGCTAGGTCCGGTCGGAGTATCTATCAGCGTGCCAGCGCAGAAGCAGGGAACAACGGTATCTACGTCAATATTCGCGCCGTTGTCGACAACCGAGCCAACAGTCAGGGTGGTGTTGAGCGGGGGAATATCACCGATAAAGCCAATGAAATAACCTTGTTCAGCCGTTGGAAAATCGAAATCCCCATCGCCGTTTTCATCCCAGTCCATAACACCGATCTGATAGGTGTTGACGCCATCATTTACTTCGATCGTGTAGTCCCAGATAAACACCTCTCCCAAATAGGTCTGGGTCGGGTCGTTCGGGGATTCATTGACGATATTGTCGCCTTCAATAACCGACCCATCCGCACCATCGTCAATCGTGATCTGGCTATATTGGGATATCTGAAACGTGGCCCCAAGCGTCGCAAAGGTCGCTGTGTTGTCTGTCATCGTCGTGTCAGTACGAAAGGCACCGTAGATATTAATTGGCATTGATATTATCCGCCTGGCTTGAGTGGACCGCAGGCCGAAGGGAAAACCCCGACCGACAAAGAATTCTGCAAGAGACTGACCACCCTAAATGCAGTTTTCAAGGTTATTATTCGATTAAAAATATCGGTTTAATGAGGGGATTCTGCCGTTGTTTGGTCAAGATAGATCGTTGTTGGCCTCTGATGACCAAAGATTTGGAATGGGGAACGCTCATCCTCTGCAGTCTTGACTTTCGTTAAGGCAGCTCCACTACCCACGCGGCATTGTCTCCATACTAGCTAATCTGCGCAAAGGAGAGCGCAATGCGAGAAGTCATGACAAAGAGCATGGCTCGCAACATATTCTATGGCGGGTCACTGTTCTTCATCCTCATCTTTCTGGCCCTGTCGGCCCATTCGCACTTGTATATCGTCAACTCCGAGAATTCGGCAAAGCTTGATGAAAGTGTGGTCCGGGGCAAGCATGTCTGGGAAAAACACGCCTGCATCAACTGTCATACTATCATGGGTGAAGGTGCCTACTATGCGCCGGAAGTCGCGAATGTGATGACCCGTTGGGGTGTGCTGGACGACCCGGAATCAGCCTTTGAAGCACTTAAGGGCTGGATGGAAGCACAACCGACCGGCATTCCCGGTCGTCGACAGATGCCCAATTTCAACCTCAGCGACGAAGAGATCCGTGATCTGGCGAACTTCCTGATCTGGACCGACAATATCGACGCTCAGGGCTGGCCGCCCAACGAGGCAGGCTGAGAAAGGGAACGGAGCAATGAAATACGAATCCCAAAAAATAGCCTATGCCTACTTTGCGGTAGCTATGGCCTTATTCGCGATACAGGTGATCGGCGGCCTTCTGGCCGGTTTCATCTATGTATTCCCGAACTTCCTGAGTGAGCTTCTGCCGTTCAACATCGTGCGGATGCTTCACACCAACTCTTTGATCGTCTGGCTGATCCTTGGCTTCTTTGGAGCGGCCTACTTCCTGATCCCAGAAGAGGCGGAACGTGAAATCCATTCACCCAAGCTGGCTTATCTGCAGCTGATCATTCTTGTGGTCGGCACGCTGGGCGTGGTTGTGACCTATGTCTTCAACCTGTTCGAAGGCAACTGGCTACTGGGCAAAGAGGGGCGCGAGTTCCTTGAGCAACCCAAATGGGTCAAGATGGGTATTGTCGTGGCCGCGTTGATCTTCCTCTACAATGTGTCGATGACCGTTCTGAAGGGCAAGAAGACTGCCATCACCAACATCCTGTTGTTGGGCCTGTGGGGTCTGGCGCTGCTGTTCCTGTTTGCCTTCTACAACCCGGGCAACCTGTCGCTCGACAAACAGTACTGGTGGTATGTCGTCCACCTGTGGGTTGAAGGTGTGTGGGAGCTGATCATGGCCTCGATCCTGGCCTACCTGATGCTCAAGCTGACCGGCGTTGACCGTGAGATCGTCGAGAAATGGCTATATGTCATCGTTGCCGCTGCCCTGTTCTCGGGCATCCTCGGTACAGGTCACCACTATTACTGGATCGGTACCCCCGGGTATTGGCAGTGGATCGGGTCGATCTTCTCAAGCCTCGAGGTGATCCCGTTCTTCGCAATGATGGCCTTTGCGTTCGTCATGGTCTGGAAGGGCCGCCGTGACCACCCCAACAAGGCCGCGCTGTTGTGGTCGCTGGGTTGTGCCACATTGGCCTTCTTCGGTGCCGGTGTCTGGGGCTTCCTGCACACACTGCATGGGGTGAACTACTATACCCACGGCACGCAGATCACCGCAGCGCACGGTCACCTGGCCTTCTATGGTGCCTATGTCTGCCTCAACCTGGCGATCTTCAGCTATGCGATGCCGATCCTCAAGAACCGTGATCCCTATAATCAGGTTCTGAACATGGGCTCGTTCTGGCTGATGACCAGCGGCATGGTCTTCATGACATTCGTCCTGACTTTCGGTGGTACCGTGCAGACTCACATGCAACGTGTGGTCGGTGACTACTTCATGGACGTACAGGACCAGATTGCGATCTTCTACTGGATGCGTCTCGGCTCAGGTGTGGTCGTGGTCCTTGGCGCGCTACTGTTCATCTACTCGATCTGGGTTCCCCGGAAAGAGGTCATTGAACCTGGCGCAGCTGAAACCCCTGCGGAGTGATGGATATGGACGGCTCCATGAAACTGAATGAGGGGGCGGCAAACGCCCCCTTCTACCTCGCCCAAGGTGATGAATGTGATGTGTTCACCGCCGCTTACAACAACGACCTGCCGGTTCTGCTGAAAGGCCCGACAGGCTGCGGCAAGACCCGCTTTGTGGCTCACATGGCCGCAAAACTTGGCCGCCCGCTTTACACCGTGGCCTGCCACGATGACCTTGCCGCTGCCGACCTGATTGGCCGCTACCTTTTGAAAGGTGGAGAAACCGTCTGGGTCGATGGCCCCCTGACCCGTGCGGTGCGCGAAGGCGCGATCTGCTATCTCGATGAGGTGGTTGAGGCCCGCAAAGACGTGACCGTCGTGCTGCACCCGCTGACCGACGACCGGCGCATTCTGCCGATCGACCGCACCGGCGAAGAACTTGAGGCCGCGCCCGGCTTTATGTTGGTGGCCTCATATAACCCCGGATACCAGAATATCCTGAAAACCCTGAAACCCTCGACCCGGCAGCGGTTTATTTCGCTGGAATTCGACTTCCCATCGCCTGAGATGGAAGCCGAAGTTGTGGCGCAGGAAAGCGGGCTGGCGCTGGAACGCTGCAAGCCCCTGATCCGGCTGGCGAACAAGCTGCGTGGGCTCAAGGGTCAGGACCTTGAGGAAGGCGTCTCCACCCGTCTGGTTGTCTATGCCGCGACGCTAATCGCACAGGGCATGTCAACCGACCGCGCCATCCTTGCCGCTATGATTGAACCTCTGACTGATGACGAGGACATCAAACGCGGGCTCCTCGATCTTGTCACGGCTGTCTTTGGGTGAGGCCGGCCGATGGTCAGGATCGATTTTGAGCCATGGGAACCCGAAGAAACGATCGGGAAACTGTGGCACACCCTTGCCAGCCGCCTTGATGCACCTGAGGTGCATGATGGAGCCGCGGTCGACCTCTCTGAGGTCGCAGGGCGGCTGGCTGTCCTCTTCCGAGGGCTTGGGGGTAGTCCGGGCGTTGAATTGCGCCCGGTCTCACCCGAGGTTTCACGTCACCGTCTAAGCTGGCGCCGCAAGCTGGCAACCGAGGCCGAGCTGATGCCGCGCGCCTCCTTCGATGGCGAAGTTCTGCGCCTGCCGGACCGGCTGGCCGTTTTCCCCGCGCGCGAAGCCAATGGCGCGCTTTTTGTCTGGCTGGCCGCTGCTGCCGCCCATGCCGGAACCCGGATTGATGAAGATGACCCTCTGCGCGCTGACCTGCGCGCGTTGATCGCCGCGCAGAGCATGGTCGAGGCTACTTTGGACGACGCCCCCGGCCTGCGCCCACTTTATAACGAGCTTTGCAAGGGTGTGTTGCATCACCGCGTCATCCCTGGCCTGCCTCCCGTGGAGGCAGCGGTCGAGGAACTGGTTCGTTACATGTTGGGCGATCCCGCGCCCCTGTCAGCGCGGGCCGAGCAGCTTCTGACCTTGGATGATGATCTGACCGCCCCACGTGGATATCAGCATCTCCGCCCTGTTCCCCTGTGGCCCGAACTGCGCGCCGTCGGATTTTCCGAACATAACGAGGTCGAAAACCCCGATACTGAAGGTCCACCTGAGGAATCAGGGGAGAAAACCCACCGCGCCCGCCGCCGTAAATCGGATCAGGCCAACCGCAGTGACAGTTTCATCCTGCACAAGTTCGAGGCGATCCTCAGCTGGGCCGAATTCCTGAACATCAATCGGCGCATCGATGATGACGATCCCGATAACGCCAAGAAAGCCGCCGACGATCAGGAAGAAATCGGTTTGGGGCAGATCTCCAAAGCCCCGCCAACCAAGCTGAAACTGCATCTGGACCTGGCGCCCGAGGACGTGAATCGCGAGCGTCTTTCAGGCCGCATCCTCTATCCTGAATGGGACGTGCGCACGGGGCATTACCTGCCGGATCACGTCAACGTCTTGCTGTCGGATGCCGATATCCGCGAAGACTCGGCTGAAATCGGCAAAGACCCTGCCACCGCCCGCCGCATCCGCGCCGTAAAGCGCCAGTTCGAGGCGCTGCGCCCGGGCCGCGTCATGACCCGCGGCCATCTGGACGGCGATCAACTGGATATCGAGGCCGCCGTGCGTGCCGAAACCGATCGCCACGCCAGCGGTGAAGGCAATGAACGCGTCTGGATGCAATCCCGCCCCGAAGCCCGCGATCTGGCCGTTTCGATTCTACTGGATGTCAGCCGCTCCACCGAAAGCGCCGTGACTGGCCGTGCCGTGATCGACATCGAACGCGAGGCACTGGCCGCGCTGGCCTGGGGTCTGAACGCCTGCGGTGACGATTTTGCCATTCACGCTTTCAGCTCGCTGAAACGCCAACGCGTCTACGTGCAGCGCTGCAAACGGTTCGATGAGCCGATGGGCAGATTGGTAGAACAGCGCATCGCGTCCCTGCGTCCGGGCCACTATACAAGGCTGGGTGCGGCGATCCGCCATTGCTCGGCTGATCTGGCCAGTCAATCGCGCAAACGCAGGTTGCTACTGGTGATCACCGATGGCAAACCCAACGATCTGGACCATTACGAAGGCCGTCACGGTATCGAAGACACACGCCAAGCCATCCGCGAGGCACGCCGCGCCGGGCAATCGGTCTTTGGTGTTACCATCGACAAAACCGGTAAAAGCTGGTTCCCGCGCATGTTCGGCCAAGGCGGATTTGCGGTCATCCCCGATCCGCACCGCCTGACTATGGCCCTGCCGCAAATCTACCGCCAACTGGTCGGCGCATGAGTGATACCTCTTTGATCGACGAGCTTCCGGGCGAGTTGTTGATGTGGGTTCTGATCATCTCGGAACTGCTGGTGTTCGGCGCCGGGATGATCGCCTTCATGGGCGTTCGGTTGACCGATCCGGCCGGGTTCGCCGAAGCACAATCGCATCTCTATCGTACCGGAGCGGCGCTCAATACGGCGGTGCTGGTCACCTCTGGCTATCTGGCGGCGCAAGCACTGCACTGGCGGCAGATCGCGCGTCGGCTCGCAGCCCGTCTGGCACTGATCGTCGCCGCCGCACTGGGCGTCGTGTTCCTGATCATCAAGGGCGCGGAATACGCAGGCAAAGCCGCACAAGGGATCACCTACGAGACCCACCCGTTCTTCCTGTTCTATTACCTGCTGACCGGCTTTCACGCCGCTCATGTGCTGGCAGGCGTCGGCATCTTGCTGCTGGTCGCTTGGCGCGATGATCCCCGCAATATCGAGGCAGGTGCGCAGTTCTGGCACATGGTCGATCTGGTCTGGATCCTGCTTTTCCCCGTGATTTACCTGCTGGGATAATACGGATGCCCGCAGCTTCATCTTTTCCTAAATACGCCCGCCGGAGACTCCCGAATGCGCTCACACGCGCATGGCTAACCCTTCTGATGCTCAGCGTCGCATCTGCACTGCTGACTGTGCTGCCCATCCCGCCTGCCGCGCTGGCCGGCGGCATTCTGATCCTCGCACTGGCGAAATGCCGCGTCATCCTGGCTCGTTATCTTGATCTCGCAAACAGCCCGGCCTGGCTGCGGGGGTTTACCATGGTGACTACAGGATTTGCCATCATCATCTTCGTCCTCTACCTGATCTGACCAAAAAAACGCCGCCTCCGAGGAGACGGCGAAGTGTCACGCAAGGGGGCGCTTCTTAATCACTGGGCGGCCATCGGCATCCGCGCGATCTGACAGCGTTGCCAGAGGGCAGACAGCGCGCCGACAAGTTGGTCGATATCCTCATCGGTATGGACGGGCGACGGCGTGATCCGCAGCCGCTCGGTCCCTTTCGGCACGGTGGGATAGTTGATCGGCTGGATATAGATGCCGAACTCTTCCAGCAGCGTGTCCGAGATGAACTTGCACTTCACCGGATCGCCGACCATCACTGGGATGATATGGCTGGGGTTGGGGATGTGGGGGATACCTTCCGCATCCAAACGGGCCCGAACCTGTGCCACGCGGGCTTTCTGCAAGTCGCGTTCAGCATTCGATTGTTTCAGATGCCGGATCGAGGCTGCAGCTCCAGCTGCGATAGAAGGCGGCAGGGCGGTGGTAAAAATGAAGCCGCTGGCGAAGCTGCGCACGAAATCGCACAGCGCAGCTGAGGCAGCGATGTACCCGCCCACCACACCGAACGCTTTGCCCAGCGTACCTTCGATCACCGTCAGGCGACCCATCAGTCCTTCGCGTTCAGCAATGCCGCCGCCGCGCGGGCCGTAAAGACCAACTGCATGAACCTCATCCAGATAGGTCATCGCTCCGTATTTATCGGCCAGATCGCAGATCTCTTTGATGGGGGCGATGTCTCCGTCCATCGAATAGACCGACTCGAACGCGATCATCTTGGGCGCATCTGGATCAGCGGCAGCCAGTTTTGCCTCAAGGTCTTCCAGATCGTTGTGTTTCCAGATCACCTTCTGCGCCCGCGAGTGGCGGATGCCTTCGATCATCGAGGCGTGGTTCAGCGCGTCAGAGAATACGATCAGGCCCGGAATCTTCGCGGCGAGGGTGCCAAGAGCTGCCCAATTCGAAACATACCCGGAAGTAAACAGAAGCGCGGATTCCTTTCCGTGCAGATCAGCCAGTTCGGCCTCAAGCAGCACGTGATCATGCGTGGTGCCCGATATGTTCCGCGTACCGCCAGCCCCTGCGCCGCATCGGTCCAATGCGTCATGCATCGCACCGATCACCGAAGGGTGCTGGCCCATGCCAAGGTAGTCGTTCGAGCACCAGATCCGCACATTCCGCTGGACCGAGCCATCCGTTTGGCGTGCGTTCGGAAAAGAACCGCAACGACGCTGCAGGTCTATGAAAACACGATAATTACCTTCATCCCGAAGGTCATTGAGGCTTTGACTGAAATAACGCTCGTAGTCCATGTTACGTGCTCCCCGGAATACTGGCTTTGGGCCGAGAATAGGGCAGCGAACCAACCCGCAACATGACAATAGTCAAGTTTACACAACATAAAACTATGGTGCACAACTGCCGGCTCTGGCATAGCGTGGGGCAAGGATGGACCAACCGGGCGCGCGCGCCGGCAGGAAGTAACAGGGGTATTCTCTTGTCTCACGAAGCACAAAAAGCGATCGCACGTCAGTCGCTGCTGCTGCGCAGTTTACCGGAACAGCATGTGGAAACATTGTTGAGCCACGCGATCTGGCGTCAGTATGACCGTGGTGAGACGATATTCCTGCAGGAGGAAACGGCGCAGGCCATACACGTCGTATTGGAGGGTTGGGTCAAGCTGTTCCGCATGACCCCAACCGGTGCCGAAGCGGTAGTCAGCGTCTTTACCCGTGGCGACAGTTTTGGTGAAGCCGTGGCGTTGCGCAACGTGCCCTATCCGGTCTCGGCCGAGGCCGTTTCGGCCTGTGATGTCATGCACATTCCCAGCCCAATCCTGATTTCGCTGATGAAGGAAGACCCCGAGATCGGGATCTCGATCCTGGCCGCGACCTTCACCCATCTGCACTCGCTAGTGGCGCAGCTGGAACAGCTCAAGGCGCAGACCGGCGCACAGCGCGTGGCCGAGTTTTTGCTGAACCTCTGTGACACTGATGCGGGTGAGTGCGAAGTATCGCTGCCTTATGACAAGATGCTGATCGCGGGTCGTCTGGGTATGAAACCCGAAAGCCTGAGCCGGGCGTTTTCAAGGCTTAAGGCGGTGGGGGTAAAGATCAACCGCAACCACGCTGTGATATCGGATATAGCATTGCTGCGGGATTATGCCGAAAGTGATCCGGCGGAAAACTGGGGTCGGTAACCCGGCATTGCTGCCGGGTTGACCTGTTCAGACTGTCGCGCCCTTGCGGCGAATGGCGGTGCCAAGGGTACCGGCACAGACGCCAACGATGATCGCGATGATTAACGCCATGGCTCCGACATGGGAAAATTGCCACCCGGCAAAAAGCAGTGGTGCGATCAGGCCTACCAGGCCGCCCAATAGGGCTCCCAACCAATATTGGCGGGTCATCATGCCCAGTGCCAGACCCAGGATGCCGGGCAGACCCAATACGTTGCCACCGATGGTTCCAAGTATCTCTAACATCTCTGTCCCACCTTAATCCGAGCTTTTGTTCAGGAACGCGCGGATGTCGTCTCCTGAAGCGGCTGCGTGTTCCTGCAGAACCTCGCCGTCTATCTCTTTCGCAATCTTTTCATACGTTTCCAGATAGTTGGGTGGGAGGCTGTGCGCGATACCCTGATGGCAGTCGATACAGGTCATGCCGTTATCGATCGCGCGCTGGTGTTCATTGGCGGCCCGGGTTTCCTGAATCGTGAAGTCCATATAGTCGAAGTTGTGACAGTTACGGCATTCCCGGCTGTCGGATGCTTTCATCTTCTTCCAAACGGCCGTCGCCATAGCGAGACGATGATCCTCATACTTCTCGGGCGTGCTGATCGTGCCTGCCAGTTCGTGGTAGACATCCTTCACGGCCATGATCTTGGCTTTGATCTTATGGTTCCACTCGTCCGGGACGTGGCAATCCGAACAGATCGCCCGCACGCCCGAATGGTTGTTGTAGTGGATCGTCTCACGGTATTCGCCTAGATTGACCTCCATCGTGTGACACGAGGTGCAGAACTCTTCTGTATTCGTCAGTTCCAGCGTCCAGTGGAACCCACCCCAGAACAGGATGCCTGCCAGAAATCCAGCAAGCAGGGTGAAGCCAACGCTGAGGACGGCGATCGGGCTCCAGAACCAGGTCCAGAGGCGCCGGATGAGCCCTTGTTTTTCTTGGGAGTCGGACATATCGCGCTCTCCTTTTCGACCTGAGTTTAGTTTCCGGAGGAAGGTTCAAAAGTGTTGTCGACCAGCGGCAGCGCATCGGCCTGCGGCACGTGGCACTGGTTGCAGAAATACCGTGTGCCCGCGATCTGATCCAATTCGCGGCCTTCGCGGTCCAGATAGTGCGTCATCGACAGCGTTGGCGCATTGCGCTCACCGGCCTTGGTCCAGTCGTGGCACGACAGGCACTGGTTGGTGCGCAGGTCGATCTGGTACTGTTCGATCGAGTGCGGGATCAGCGGCGGCTGCTGGCGATAGTTGCGCTGCATGCGGCCTTCGACCGTGCGATGCACCTGATCAAGAACGGCAGGTTCATCTACCTCGGCACCGCGCAGGCTGTTGACCCCTGCAGATTGCGCAAGGGCCAGGCCACCGAGGAGCAGCGGCGGGATCAGGGCAAGGCCCACTAGGATCGGCTTTTTCATCTTCTCACTCCTTCAAAAAGGTCTTGAGGCGCGCGGCTGGGGCGCGGCGGTTGGTTCCGGTGGCGCGACGGTCAGGGCGTCGAACCGATGGGTGAATTTGAAAACGTCTTCGGCACAGATATCGATGCAGCGCCCGCAATTGGTGCAGTCGGGCGACAGGATCAGCGGGGTATCTTTGCCTTTCAGCGCCGGAGAGATCACGTGGTTTTCCGGGCAGACCGCGTAGCAATCCATGCAGTCGTCGCAAGCGGAGCGGTTGAAGGCGCTGACCCGCAGCATTGCTTTGGTGCCGATCAATCCATAGAACGCGCCCACCGGGCAGACATGGCCGCACCATCCGTGGCGCGAGACAAACAAGTCGAACAGGAAGATCGCGGTGACCATCGCCCAGACAAATCCCATGCCAAAGACCAACCCGCGATGCAGCATGGTGATCGGGTTGACCAGTTCCCACGCGATGGCTCCGGTCAGGCCTGAGACGATAAGCACAGTGGCCATAATCCACAGCCGAGTGCCACGTTTGGGTTGCCAGCCTTTTTGCAGGCCCAGCTTGCGGTGCAGCCAATGCGCGCCGTCGGTGACCGGATTGATCGGGCAGACCCACGAGCAATAGAGGCGACCTCCGATCAACGCGTAAGCAACCAGGACGATGGCGGCACCGATGGCGGCGGTCAGCTCGGGCCAGTGCCCGGCGATCAGGCTTTGCAGAAAAACAAACGGATCGGTCAGGGGCAGCACGCCCAGCGTCAGCGACCCGGCCAGAGTGCCCTGCACGATCCAGATTCCGAACCATGGGCCCAGCAGAAACAGCACCAGAAAGAACAGCTGACTGGCGCGGCGCAGCAGCAGGTATTTATGGGCACTCAACCAACCTTTGCTAGCGATGGCCTCTTGCCCCAGTGGCATATTTGTGCGGGCGGTCATGGGGTGACCTCCGGCAACTTGAAGCTGGGCTCAAACCCGCCCGGTGCGACAAGGTTATCGGTGCCCGGTCCCGGCAAGCGGTCTGGCAGGTCGATAATGCCTTCGACGACGGGCGCGCCTTTGGCTTCTTTCTCTTCCCAGCCCTTGCGATAGTGATCTGCGCTGCTGCCCCGGGCCAATCGGGTGGGAAGAACTTTGATCGCAGCTTCGGGCAGAACGCAGCTTTTCTCGCAAACGCCACATCCGGTGCAATGATCGGCATGAACGGTTGGAATGAAGATCGCATGGCTGCCTGAACGGGCGTTGTGTTCGGTTTCCAGAGTGATGGCGTCGTCGATGATGGGGCAGACGCGGTAACAGACGTCGCAACGCAGGCCGAGAAAGTTCAGGCAGTTCTCCTGATCGACCAGAACGGCCACGCCCATCTTGGCGTCGTCTATGTTGTCCAATCCCGGGTCCAGCGCCCCGGTGGGGCAGGCCGCGACACAGGGGATGTCGTCACACATCTCACAAGGCACATCACGGGCAGTGAAATACGGCGTGCCGGTGGCCACCGCATCAACACCCAGTTCGGCCAGTTTCAGCGTGTCATAGGGACATTCCCGCACGCACAAACCGCAGCGGATACAGGCTGATAGAAAGTCTTTTTCCGGCAAGGCACCGGGAGGTCGCAATGCTTCGGCTGGCAACGCCCGTGCGTCTCGCGCCAGCCAGGCCAACAGGGACCCGGCTGCCACGCAGCCGCCCGCTACGCGCGCCGAGTCCTGCAGGAACCGGCGCCGCTGCGGCGAGAGAGGAGAGCCAACACGAGACATGGGTCTTACCTTTGCCTTGCCTGCCCTTTACGCGCGCTCGATCTTACAGGCGCATTTCTTGAAGTCGGTTTCTTTCGACAGTGGGCAAGTCGCGTCCAAGGTCAGCTTGTTGGTCAGCTGACCCTCGTCGAACCAAGGCATGAAGACCAGACCGCGCGGAACTTTGTTACGGCCGCGGGTTTCGACCCGGCTGTTGACCTCGCCGCGGCGGGTAGACAGAACGATCTCCTGCCCGCGCCGCAGACCACGATCGCGCGCATCGTCCGGATGCATGTAGACAACAGCGGCGGGATAGGCGCGGTGCAGTTCGGGCACGCGGCGGGTCATAGAACCCGAATGCCAGTGTTCCAGCACACGGCCTGTGCAGAGCCACAGGTTGAACTCTTCATCAGGTACCTCGGGGGCGGGCTCGTATGGTGCAAAGATGATCTTGGCCTTGCCATCCTTATGGCCATAGAACTTCACATCCGCACCTTCGGGCACGTAAGGATCATAGCCTTCACGGAAGCGATAAAGCGTCTCTTTGCCGTCCACGACCGGCCAGCGCAAGCCGCGGGCCTGATGGTAAGTTTCGAACGGTGCCAGATCGTGCGCATGGCCGCGACCGAAATTGGCATATTCCTCGAACAGGCCCTTCTGCACGTAGAAGCCAAAGTGCTCAGATTCGTCGTTGTCGAACCCTTCCGCGGTTTCAGACAGCGGGAACTGGTCGATCGTGCCATTGGCAAACAGCACGTCATACATGGTTTTGCCGCGATGTTCGGGCATGGTGGCCAGTAGTTCCTCGCCCCAAACTTCTTCAACGGTGAAGCGTTTGGAGAACTCCATCAGCTGCCAGAGGTCCGATTTCGCCTCTCCCGGAGCCTTGACCTGTTGTCGCCAGAATTGCGTGCGACGCTCGGCGTTGCCATAGGCACCTTCCTTCTCGACCCACATGGCAGTGGGCAAGATCAGGTCAGCGGACAGAGCCGTTACGGTCGGATAAGGGTCTGATACGGCAATGAAGTTTTCCGGGTTGCGATAACCGGGATAGCCTTCTTCGTTGATATTGGGCGCGGCCTGCATGTTGTTAGTGCACTGCACCCAATAGGCGTTCAGATCACCGTCTTTCAGTTTGCGGTGCTGCAGTACGGCGTGGAACCCGGGTTTGGGCGGGATGGTGCCCACAGGGATTTTCCACGCAGTCTCGCAGATCTCGCGGTGCTTGTCGTTTGCCACAACCATATCGGCGGGCAGACGGTGCGCGAAGGTCCCAACCTCACGTGCCGTACCACAGGCCGAGGGCTGACCGGTCAGCGAGAAGGGCGAATTGCCGGGCTCTGAAATCTTACCGACCAGCAGGTGCACGTTGTACATCAGTGAGTTCACCCACGATCCGCGGGTGTGCTGGTTGAAGCCCATGGTCCACAGGCTCATCACCTTGCGGTTTGGATCTGCATATTGCTGGGCCAGACGCTCGAGCTGAGATGCAGGAACGCCGGAAAGTTCCGATGTGTATTCCAGCGTGTATTCCGAAACCGCCTCGGCATATTCTTCGAAGCTGATCGGTTCCAATTTTCCCGAGTTCGGGTTTTCAGCCTCTTGCTGCAGCGGGTTGTTGTCACGCAGGCCATAACCGATGTCTGTGGCGGTCTTGGTGATGTTGACGTGGTTCTTGACGAACTCTTCATTCACCGCGCCGTTCTGAATGATGTAATTGGCGATGTAGTTTAGGATCGCCAGATCGGTCTGCGGCGCGAAGACCATGCCGTTATCGGCCAGCTCGAACGAGCGGTGTTCATAAGTCGACAGCACATGCACTTCGGATCCCGGTTTGGTCAGACGCGTGTCGGTCAGGCGTGACCACAGGATCGGGTGCATCTCGGCCATGTTCGAGCCCCAGAGCACGAACGTATCGGCATGTTCAAAATCGTCATAGCAGCCCATCGGCTCATCAATGCCAAATGTCCGCATAAAGCCGACAACCGCTGAGGCCATGCAGTGGCGCGCGTTCGGGTCGATGTTGTTGGACCGGAAACCAGCTTTCATCATCTTGGCAGCGGCATAACCTTCCCAAACGGTCCACTGGCCCGAGCCGAACATGCCCACGCTGGTTGGCCCTTTCTTGGCAAGGGCCTCTTTCCACTTGGCGGCCATGACGTCGAAGGCTTCGTCCCAGCTGACGGGCTCGAATTCACCGTTCTTGTCGTATTCGCCGTTGGTTTTACGCAGCATCGGCGTGGTCAGTCGGTCTTTGCCGTACA
The DNA here is from genome assembly GCF_056539905.1 of Ruegeria sp. AP7. Classification (NCBI taxonomy): domain Bacteria; kingdom Pseudomonadati; phylum Pseudomonadota; class Alphaproteobacteria; order Rhodobacterales; family Roseobacteraceae; genus Ruegeria; species Ruegeria sp. AP7. Next base: position 109,909 of record NZ_JBQFVT010000009.1, read on the forward strand.
TGATCTTGGACAGGAAATAGCCCTTGATGCAGTTCAGGCCGCGGTTCACCGGCGCGTCCGGGTCGCCCTGCGTGGCAACCACGCGTCCGTCTTTGGTGCCGACAAGAACCGAGCATCCGGTGCCGCAGAACCGGCAGGCGGCTTTGTCCCAACGGATGTCGGGGTTGCCGACTTGAGCGCTGGCCTGCCCGGTAGCAAGCGGCAAACCTGCGGCTGATGCTGTCGCAGCGGCGGCGGTTGATTTTAGAAAGGTCCGGCGGGATTCAGAGATGGTCATGACATGGGTCTCCGGCTTTATATCTGGCGAGAAGCGTTAAGGTGCGGACGGGTCTCCGCAAGGTCTTCAAAATGGTGATAAGTCAAGGTCAGAGAGATCACACCCGGGATCTGATGCAGATCCATGATCGTCTCGGATGCCAATTTTTCAGGCGTATCCTCGACCACAACAACAATGCGGCCATCCTCAGATGCCGCGTGAACCTCTGCCCCGTTTGTACCCGCAATCGTGGCCTGTGCACTCTGCGTGGTTTCGGGGGTTACATGGACGAGGCATCCACAGATGTTCATTAGGCGACCTCCTGCGTGGGCGGGGTGTGGCGTTCAAAGCTGACGGAACCGGCGGGGCAGGCGCTAGCGCAGGCGCCGCAGCCGGTGCAGGTATCGGTGTCGAGTACGGGTTCGGCGCGGCCACCGGTCTGCAATTGAAAGCGGATTGCACGGTGGTCGCAGACATCCTGACAGACACGACAACTGATACCATTCATCGACAGGCACGTGGCAGCAACTCTGGCGCGCCAGGGCCAGTCGGCGATATGTTCGGGGTTCAATGCTCCGGTCGGGCAAGCATTGGCGCAATCACCGCAGAATGTGCAGGGGCCTGCATCCAGCTGGACGACGGGGAAGCCCTGTGTGTCGAACTTGATTATGTCTTCGGGACATGCCTCGCGGCATTCGTCGCATTGCGTGCACAGCTCAAGAAACTCGGCTGCATCTGCCCCAGGCGGGCGGATGGAGTTTTGATCATTGCGCAGCACTTTTCCCTTAAGAAACGCACGGCGGCTGGCTAGCTTGTTCATTCGCTTGCGACCTTATGCATAAAGGGCAAGGAGCAGCCTCACCCCGAGTCGGGTTCTAGTGTAACCCGAACATCAGGATATTGACCTATGTCATTTTCAAAGCTGTTATTTCCCCGCAGAGCCAAAAAACATGTGCAAAAAATGCACAATTTCAGATGTGTCTATGAAACTTAAATCACGACCACGCGTTTGCTCCAAATGAATTCGCCGATTCAGGCGCGTTTTTCGCCAATCGTCGTGACGCCCAGAATCGACAGCACTTTGGCCTCGATCTGCTCTGCATTCATACCAGCGACCGCGTACATATCCGCTGGGTTTGCCTGATCGATGAAAATATCCGGCAACACCATCGAGCGATACTTCAACCCTTCGTCGAACACGCCCTCATCGGCCAAAAGCTGCGCAACATGACTGCCGAAACCGCCAACTGCGCCTTCCTCGATCGTGATCAGCGCCTCGTGGTTCGCGGCCAGATCAAGGATCAAATCCCGATCCAGAGGCTTGGCAAAGCGCGCATCGGCGATGGTGGGGGCGATCCCGCGCGCGCAAAGCGCCTCGGCCGCCTTCTGCACCTCGGCCAGCCGCGTCCCGAAGGACAGCAGTGCTACACGCGCACCTTTTTGGATCATGCGGCCTTTGCCGATCTCCAACACTTCACCGCGCTCGGGCAAGTCAACGCCCACCCCTTCGCCGCGAGGATAGCGGAAGGCGATCGGACCATCATCATAAGCCACGGCAGTGGCAACCATGTGCATCAACTCGGCCTCGTCCGCGGCGGCCATGACAACCATGCCCGGAAGGTTGGCCAAGTAAGCAATATCAAACGATCCCGCATGGGTCGCACCATCTGCCCCCACCAGACCCGCACGGTCGATGGCAAATCGCACCGGCAGGCGCTGGATTGCCACGTCATGCACTACCTGATCGTAACCACGCTGCAGGAAAGTGGAATACATTGCACAGAACGGCTTCATCCCGCCGGCGGCCAGCGCAGCCGAGAATGTCACACCATGCTGTTCGGCAATCGCTACATCAAAACACCGCGAAGGGTAGCGCTCAGCAAACAGGTTCAGCCCGGTCCCGTCCGGCATCGCGGCGGTGACCGCGACGATCTTGTCATCCCGCGCCGCTTCCTCGACCAGTGTCTTGCCAAAGACCGAGGTGTAGGACGGCGCGTTGGATGGGGCCTTCTTCTGCTCACCCGTCACTACGTCGAACTTCGCGGTTGCATGACCCTTGTCGCGCGCCTGTTCGGCAGGGGCATAACCCTTGCCCTTTTTGGTCAATACGTGGATCAGGATCGGACCTGTCACTTTGGCCTTGACCGCACGCAAAACCGGCAACAACTGGTCCAGATCATGCCCGTCGATGGGGCCGAGATAGGAAAAGCCCAGCTCTTCAAACAGCGTCCCGCCCATGGCCATACCTTTCAGCATGTCCTTGGCGCGCTTTGCCCCTTCTCGGAAAGGTTCAGGCAGCAAAGACACCGCGCCCTTGGCAGCGGCTTTCAGATCGTGGAACGGTTCTTCGGCATAGATCCGCGACAGGTAGTTGGACAGAGCGCCCACGGGCGGCGCGATGCTCATCTCATTGTCGTTCAGGATCACAATCAGGCGTTTCTTCAGATGCCCTGCATTGTTCATCGCCTCAAACGCCATGCCGGCGGACATCGAACCATCGCCGATCACAGCAATCGCATCGCCCAGGCCTTCGGGCGTCACGCCGCCCAGATCTCGTGCAACGGCAAAACCCAGCGCCGCGCTGATCGATGTGCTGGAATGCGCCGCGCCAAACGGGTCATATGGGCTTTCGCTGCGCTTGGTAAATCCGCTCAGGCCATCTTTCATGCGCAGGGTGCGAATCCGATCGCGGCGCTCGGTCAGAATCTTGTGCGGATAGCACTGGTGACCGACGTCCCAAATGATCTTGTCTCTCGGAGTATCGAACACAGCGTGCAGCGCTGTGGTCAGCTCGACCACGCCCAGACCCGCCCCCAGATGTCCGCCCGTGACAGACACAGCCGAGACCGTTTCTGACCGCAACTCATGCGCCACTTGATGCAGCTGCGCATCCGTGAATTGCTTGAGGTCCGCAGGGCGGTTCACAAGATCCAGCAGAGGCGTATTCGGACGGTCTGACATTTGGCGTTCCTGGCTTAGCTGTCCCGGGCAATAACGAAGCGGGCAGCCTGCTTCAAGGTTTCTGCCGCGGGGCCATATTCATCTAACGCAGCACAAGCCTGATCCACAAGCTCAGCGGCACGGGATTTAGCCGCATCCAGACCAAGAAGTGAGACAAAGGTCGCCTTGCCCGCCTCTGCATCCTTCTGCAAGCGCTTTCCTGCCTTTTCGGCATCTCCTTCGACATCCATGATGTCATCCGCGATCTGAAAGGCAAGCCCAAGCGCTTGGGCATATTGGCGCAAGGGGGCGGGATCAGCCTGCGCCAGCCGTGCGCCTGCACAGGCGGACCATTCGATCAACGCGCCGGTCTTGCCCGCTTGCAGTTGCGTAATCTCATCCAGTGTCAGTGGCTCTGCTGCCGTCTCCGCCGCAATATCCAGCGCCTGACCCAGAACCATACCCTGCGCGCCGCTCGCTTTTGCCAGTGTTAGAGCCAGTTTGGCGCGTATTTCAGCATTTCCGACCTCTGGCCGCACGCAAAGCTCAAACGCAAGTGTCTGCAGCGCATCCCCGGCCAGAACGGCTGTCCCGTCATCCCATTTCACATGGACTGTGGGGCGCCCTCGCCGCAGGTCATCATCATCCATGCAGGGCAGGTCGTCATGTACCAGAGAGTAGGCATGCAGTGCTTCGATACCCGTCGCTGGCCAGATCGCCCGAGCTGTATCGACGCCAAGTAACCGCGCGCTTTCCAGTACCAGAAACCCTCGCAGACGCTTGCCGCCTTGCGTGGCATAGGTCATCGCGCGGGTCACATCCAGATCATCCAGCGCGCTCAGAACCAGATCGAAATGGTCTTGAATCAGCGCGGCATCCTGTGCCAGCTTTTCACGAAACATTTACTGACCTTCGACAGGCGTCGTCCCGGTTGGCTGGCCATCTGCGTCCAAAGTGATCGCGGCCACCTTTTCCTCGGCGCGTTTCAGCTCATCCTCACAGCGTTTCTTCAACGCCGCACCCCGCTCATACAAAGCGATCGACTGATCCAGCGCCACATCCCCGCGTTCCAGCTGGCCCACCACGGCCTCAAGCTCTTTCATCGCCTGTTCAAAGGTCATCTGTTCGACTGGGGTATCGGTCATTGTGCTGCCTTCATCAATTCTTCCACATGGGCGCGTGTCGCCTCGGCCAATGCGTTCAGATCATACCCGCCTTCCAGAGTCGAGACGATACGCCCATCACACACTTCATCAGCAATCTTGCACAGCTCCGCCGTGATCCAGGCGAAATCACCCGTGGACCAGTTAAGATTTGCCAACGGATCATCCTGATGGGCATCAAACCCGGCGGAGATAATGATCAATTCCGGCTTGAACGCCCGTAGACGCGGAAATGCCTGTGTTTCATAGGAAGCCCGCATCTCGGACCCGCCGGTGCCGGGGGCCAACGGTATGTTCAAAACGGTCTCATAAGCACCGGTTTCGTCAGTACGGCCAGAGCCGGGCCATAACGGCATCTGCTGACTGGTAATCACCAGCGCGCGCTTTTCGTCCCACAGCAGGTATTGCGTGCCATTGCCATGATGAACATCAAAATCCACCACTGCCACGCGGTTCAACCCGTGATGATCCAGCGCATGCTTTGCAGCTAACGCGGCATTGCCAAACAGGCAGAACCCCATGGCCGTTTCCGTCTCGGCATGGTGGCCTGGCGGTCGTATCGCACAAAACGCATTCGGTGCTTCACCGCCCAGTACCAAATCGACGGCTCGCACCACCGCACCTGCCGCGCGATAGGCCGCATCAACAGATCCTGGAGACATGAATGTATCCCCATCAATCTGCTTGAACCCATCCGAGGGCTTATGGTCAAGAATGTCACTGATATGGCTCTGCGGATGAACTCGTAGCAAATCATCATCCGCCGCCAACGGCGCTGTCACACGCTGCAAATCCAAATCCTCAAGCGCATGAAGGATATGTTCCAACCGCGCCACCCGCTCTGGATGCCCCTCCGGCGTCACATGGTTCAGACAATCTGCGTGGGTCAGCAAAGCGGTTTTCATCAGGATCCTATCTTCATCTGGCTAAAAATATCCTCGCCGAAGGCCTAAAAACGCCGTGCAGCGGCTCATCAGTCCGGTGCCAGCATATAGCCCGCACCGCGCACAGTCTGCAGATACCGAGGCTGTTTCGGATCCTGCTCCAGCTTCCGACGCAAGCGGGTGATCTGCACGTCCACCGCACGTTCCTGCGCCTGCCCTTTGTCGCGCCCCAGGTCCTCGACCAGCTTGGCACGGCTAATCGGTTCGCCGGGCTGGGCCGAGAATATCTTCATCAATTGGCTTTCCGTTGCAGTCAGGCGCACTGGATCTTCGCCCTGCCACATCTCACCCCGCTCGATATCGTAGCGAATTGGTCCAAGATGCAGAATCTTGGCCACTGCGTCGTGCGCAGACGTTTCCGGCATCCGGCGCAGAATGGCATTGATCCTAAGCAGCAACTCTTTGGGTTCGAACGGCTTGGCCAGATAGTCATCGGCTCCGGCTTCCAAACCAGAAATCCGATGCTCGGTTTCGCCCTTTGCCGTCAGCAACAGGATCGGGGTGGAATGCGTTTCGCGCAAGGCCCGTGTAAGGCTGACGCCATCCTCACCGGGCATCATCACATCCAGCACAATCATATCAAAATCCAACCCTGACAACACCCGCCGCGCATGGGCCGCGTCGCGCGCAGAAGTCACCAAGAACCCGCTGCGCATCAGGAATTGCTTGAGCAGGTCACGAATGCGCTCGTCATCATCGACGATAAGAAGATGGGCGTCCATTTCGCTCATGAAGTCGTATCCCGCAGTTTTGTATATGCACGACGCATATCAGCATCCATCATCGCTTCAAGCACTTTGCGAAACCCGGCCACTGCTTCGGGGCCCGCATCCTTGTAGGCCGCGCGCATCCGGGCGCGCTGGGCGTCGGAGAGTTTGGCCTCTAACGCCTTGCCCTTATCCGTCAGAAATAGGTGGCGTTCACGTTTGTCCACTGTTCCGACACGGCTTTCGACCAGACCATCTGCGATGAGGCTACGCAGAACGCGGTTCAGCGATTGTTTGGTAACACCCAATATGGCCAGCAGATTGTTGACCGTCGTTCCCGGCGCTCGGTTGATGAAGTGGATGGCTCGGTGATGCGCCCGACCATAGGCCAATTCAGTCAGGATACGGTCAGGGTCCGCGGTAAAGCCGCGATAGGCAAAGAACATGGCCTCGATACCTTGCCTCAGTTGCTCATCTGTCAGAAACAACAGGCTTTCTCCGCCAAAGACCGGGGCGGGACGGATGTCGGACATGTTGGACCTCATTCGCAATATGATCTGACTTTATGTCAGCCTTATTGACATTCCAAGTGCGCACAGGTATCGAATCGCAGTTTTTGCGCAACATTATGTCCGATGCGGACCTAAACGGCGCAACATTCGGAAATCTAGCCCGGCTCAGGAGGTTTCGCATGGCGGGATATGACGATCGCGACGGTGTCATCTGGATGGATGGCGAACTTGTGCCCTGGCGCGAAGCCAATGTGCACATTCTGTCCCACGCGATGCACTATGCGTCCTCGGTTTTTGAGGGCGAACGCGCCTATAACGGCAAGATCTTCAAAAGCCGCGAACATTCGGAACGCCTGATCGCCTCGGCCGAGGCTCTGGATATGCCGATGCCTTACTCGGTTGATGAGATCGAGGCCGCCAAGGAAGAGGCGCTGAAAGCCAGCGGACTTAAGGATGCTTATGTGCGGGCGCTGGTTTGGCGTGGCTCGGGCGAGGATATGGGTGTCGCTTCCGCCAAGAACCCCGTTCGGATGGCCATCGCTGTTTGGCCTTGGGGTGCCTATTACGGTGACGCCAAGATGCAAGGCGCTAAACTGGATATCGCCGAGTGGAAACGACCCAGTCCGGAAACCATTCCGGTCCATGCCAAGGCGGCGGGTCTTTACATGATCTGTACCATCTCGAAGCATAAGGCCGAAGCCAAAGGCTGCTCAGACGCCTTGTTCATGGATTACAACGGCAACGTGGCCGAAGCGACGGGTGCCAACGTCTTCTTCGTGAAGGATGGCGAAGTGCACACCCCACTGGCCGATTGCTTCTTAAACGGCATTACCCGTCAGACGGTGATCCAGATGCTGAAAGACAAGGGCGTCACTGTCCACGAACGCCGCATCAGACCCGAAGAAATGGCAGATTTCGAACAGTGCTGGCTGACAGGTACAGCAGCCGAAGTCACTCCGGTCGGGCAGATCGGCGACTATACCTTTGAGGTTGGCGATCTGACCCGTGAAATCGCCGAAGACTACGAAAAGCTGGTCCGCGCGTAAGTTAATACCGCTTTGAACCCCCGCTCGGGCGGGGGTTCTGATTGCAAGCCGTGCAAATTTTTGTGCAGATCGTCCCGAGATATGGACGCCTGCGTGTGAGACCGTATTCTTGATCCATGTTGGATCTTCTCAGCGATATTCTCACCCGCCTGTCTCTTCGTGGCACGTTTTACTTTCGCACATCATTTACCCCTCCGTTCGGGATACAGGTGCCGAGCTACGAGAACGTGGCCCGCTTTCACTTTGTTCAGCGCGGTGAGCTTAAGGTTTACCTGTCTGCAACTGGCGAGACGCTGCGGTTGCGGCAGGGCGACCTGATCTTGATCCCACATGGCGCGTCACACGCGCTGCTGTGCAACGAGGTCAAACCCTATGACGCTTTGCCACTTGAGCAGGTGTTGGATCAGTCCGGCTACACGGGCGATGGTGTGCTGGTCTATGGCGGGGCGGAAGAAGAACGCGATACGCAGCTGATCTGCGGTCATTTCTCGTTTACGGGACCCGCCGGTCGGAAAGGGACTGGGCATATGCTGATCGATCGGCTGCCGCCCTATATTCTGATCGAGAACTACGGGGAGGACGCAGGCACCTGGATTGAGGCGACCCTGCGCATGATCGGATCAGAGGTGTCCGGCGCACGCATTGGCGGCGATTTAATTGCTTTGAAACTGTCTGAAGTGCTGTTTGCGCAAGCAATACGGGCCTATCTGGAACACCAAAGCCCGGATGATGCCGCGCTGGCCGGGTTTGCCGACCCGCGCATCTCGCGGGCGCTGACGGCATTTCATCAGTCCCCCGCACAGGAGTGGAGTGTTGCCTCACTCGCGCGCGAGGCAGCGATGTCGCGCACCGCGTTTGCCCAGCTTTTTGCCCAGAAGATGGGAACAACCCCGATACAATATCTGACAGATTGGCGGATGCAGATCGCCTGTCATGGGTTGACCGAAAACCGCTGGAATGTTGCGGATGCGGCTGCCGAGGTGGGATATGCCTCTGAGGCCGCGTTTTCGCGCGTGTTCAAGAAGCAGGTTGGCGTATCTCCCGCCGCCTATCGGGCGCTGCACTGATCGTTCTAGTATTTCGAACGATCTGCAAGGTTTATCAAACGACCAAGTATACTCCGTTCGGATCGCTGCTCCTATCCTTTAGCCATCACTGATTAAGGAAAGGAAGTTGAAATGTCCCTGCGTTTTGTCACCCGCTCTGTCCATGCGTATCTCGACTACCCGGTTGCGATTGCGCTGATGGTGTTGCCCTTTGTTCTAGGGCTTGGTCAGTCCAACCCCATGGCGCTCTGGCTGTCCGTGGTTACAGGCGTGGCCGCCTTCGTATTGACCGTTCTGACAGATCATCATCTCGGAATCTGGAGGGTGCTGTCCTACAAGTTCCACCTCGCCGTAGATCTTCTTGTTGGTATTACCTTTCTGATGGCGCCCAGCCTGCTTGGATTTTCCGGCATTGACGCCCTGTTCTACTGGGTGAACGGTGCCGCTGTTGTCGCGGTCATATCGCTTAGTGCGCCCGAAAAAGGTGTTGTTGTCTGACCGAATACCAAATCTGTAAATCATTGATGGGCTGTGCGGATTTCTGCGTGGCCCTCTTCCTTTTTTGGCTCTAATAAGGCGATTTGCCCAAATTGAGCTGGCGATAATGTAATCGAATTTAAGGCTTGAAATTTCCGATAAAAACAATCAGATATAATGCAACGCCAGATTTTAATATCAAGCTCCAGGTTCTGGGGCGATCTGTAGGCTCAGCTTGTGCAGATGTGAAGGCCTGCCATCGCCCCGGAAACGACCACAAAGAGGCTGCGATTGCGCGAACGTTTCGAAGAATTGATGGACGATCCCTGTTGCGCGTCATGTGATTGCGATGCGCTAACCTCAGATGTCGCCGCTTATCTTGATCACAAGACCTGTGATGCCGAACGTTATCGCAATCTCGAGGAACACCCCGTCGTGACACCTGAGCCTGTCAGGCGCGCATCACTGCGCGCGCTGAATGAAGGGGAAGTGCGGGTTTAGAAATCCACACCCCGCTGGGCTTTGATACCGGCCTGAAACGGGTGCTTCTCTTCGGTCATCTCGGTCACCAGATCCGCATATTCGCGCAAAGCTTGGGGTGCATCCCGGCCTGTCAGGAATACGCTGGTTTTGTCCGAACGGGCCTTAAGACCGTCCATAACAGTCTCTACTGAAAGGTATTCGTAGCGCAGCGCGATATTGATCTCGTCCAAAACAACAAGATCATAGTCACCGCTTTTCATCAGATCACACGCCTTTCCAAAGGCTGCCGTCGCGGCAGCAATGTCACGTTCGCGGTCTTGCGTATCCCAGGTGAAGCCTTCGCCCATTGTGTGCCAGGTGACCAGATCACGCTCTTCAAAGAACCTGCGCTCACCTGTCTTCCATTTGCCTTTGATGAACTGAACCACAGCCACTTTCTGACCCCAACCCAAGGCGCGAATTACTACACCAAATGCGGCCGAGGACTTGCCCTTGCCCTTGCCGGTGTTGATCAGCACCAATCCCCGACCGGGATCAACCGCTTCCGAGACTTTTTTGCGGTGCTTCGCCTGCACTTCTTGCATCTTTTCTTTGTGGTTTTGTGCGTCGCTCATCGGGAAACCTCATGGGAATGTCGCGCCCCAACCTAGGGGAAGTTTGCAAAAGGTAAAGTCACGCTTTGGGGTCGGTTACAGATCGCGCCTTGGTCCGATCGAGTCCAAGTTGGCGTTCGCGCAGGATAACCACAACGTTGCCTGCAATCACCAGCGCCGCACCACCCAGCATCACCAAGGTAGGAAGCTCATCAAACCAGATATAACCGATGATGATGGCAAACAGCATCGTCGTATAATCGTAAGGCGCTAACATCGAGGCTTGGCCGAACTTGTACGAGGATGTCACGAGAATCTGCGCCACTCCGCCGATCAAGCCCATTGTCACCAGCAATGCGGCTTGTTCCCAGCTTGGGACAACCCAGCCCCAAAACACCGATAGGCTTGAAAGCAAAGTTGCCGTGAGCGAAAAGTAGAACACAATCGCAGCTGGATGATCCACCTGCACAAGTTGCCGAATGTGTATCTGAACAAATGCGCGCGCGACGGTAGCCGCCAATACACAGAGTGCGCCGATCATTGCGGCGGATTCAGCGGTACCCGAGCCCAGGCGCGGCCAGATCATGATCAGAACGCCGACAAGACCAAGCGCAACGGCGCCGATGCGGATCATTCGTATCCGTTCGCCCAACATGATTGCGGCCAGGATCAGCGTGAAAATAGGGGTGGCATAGCCGATGGCCGTGACCTCGGGCAAAGGCAGCAGGCTAAGTCCGGTAAAGGTCAATCCCATGGCCGACGTGCCCAATACACCGCGCCAGAAATGGCCCATGGGCTTCTTTACGATGAAACCTTGCGTCAGCTCTCCGCGCCATGACAACCAAGCAATGATGACCGGAATGGCGAAGAGCGAGCGGAAAAACACCATTTCGCCCGGAGGGAAATCATCCGACAGCGCCTTGACCAAGGCGGACATTACTGTGAACAGCACCAGCGCACTGAGTTTCAGCGCCACGGCTAATGCCGGACGATGCGATGTTAAGGATTTCGCCATGGCGCGAACCTGCGCTTTCGCGCGCAAAAGATCAACGATGGGATTGTACCAATCAGACAGATTTCCAGTTGATTGGGATTGGGTGGCCGATTTCTTCCGAGAGTATCTCAAGAAACCCGAGCATTTGATTAACCCGCTTGTGCGCTAAATCCCGTCCGCCATCAGTCACCATTTCATCTGGCAGATTCAGCAGCTTGGTCTTCCAATGGTCAATTGCAAATCTCTGGTCATCCAAGTCGCGGTCTTCGGCGAAGGGATCGGCGATATCATACAACGCCCGCCCCAATGCTCCCGACACGGCGAAGGTGCGGGCAATCCCGATCGCGCCAAGTGCGTCCAGCCGATCCGCGTCCCGCAGGATACATGCCTCGGGCGATTCAGGAGGGATGTTGGCGGAGTAGCTGTGCGCAGCAATGGCGTGTTGCGTCGCGCAAATTTCCGACGCCGTAAAGTCAAGTTCGGCAAGAATAGGCTCTGATTCAGTGGCCGATTGTTGCGACGCCAGATGCCGGTTGGGATCGTCCTTGGGCAGATTGACCAGATCATGCAGATAACAGGCGGCGAGCAATACACGCTGGTTGGTGCGCTGGTCAGCAATAGCCTGAGCGTTCATCCAAACCCGATCCAGATGCGCCAGATCATGCGCCGGATCGGTCAGCATTCGCTGCGTGACGACCGCCCGAAGCGCCGCGCGATGATCAGCCAATCCGTCCACGGTTCTCGCCGATCTGGCCGCGATGCAGAAGCAGGTGATCGAGGATTACACAGGCCATCATCGCTTCTCCTACTGGTACGGCGCGGATGCCGACGCAGGGATCGTGGCGTCCTTTGGTAATGATCTCGGTCTCTTCACCGGATTTGTTGATGGTTTTGCGAGTGGTCAGGATCGACGAGGTCGGCTTGACCGCAAACCGCACGACGACGTCCTGTCCGGTGGAAATGCCGCCCAAAATGCCGCCTGCATGGTTCGAGCTGTATTGCGGGCCGTTCTGACCCATAAAGATTTCATCCGCATTAGCTTCGCCGGTCAGTTCTGCCGCCGCCATACCCTCGCCAATCTCGACGCCTTTTACCGCGTTGATCGACATCATCGCGGCAGCAAGATCAGTATCTAACTTTGCGTATATTGGTGCGCCCAGCCCCGCAGGGACGCCACGCGCGACGACCTCAACCACCGCGCCGACCGAGTTTCCGGACTTGCGCAGATCATCGAGATAGACCGCCCAATCCTCGGCAGATTTAGCGTCCGGCGTCCAGAACGGGTTTTGCTCGATCTGCGACCAGTCGAAATTTCCACGATCGATTTTGTGCGGACCGATCTGTGTCATATAACCGGTGATTTGCACATTCGGGGCGATCTGCTTGATTGCTTCGCGCGCCAACCCTCCAGCGGCGACACGCGAAGCCGTTTCCCGGGCCGAGCTGCGTCCGCCACCGCGATAATCGCGAATACCGTATTTCTGCCAGTAAGTAATATCAGCGTGACCAGGGCGGAACTTGTCCATGATGTCGCCGTAGTCTTTCGAGCGCTGATCGGTGTTCTCGATCATCAATTGTACAGGCGTGCCGGTGGTCTGGCCTTCGAAAACACCGGACAGGATTTTGACCTGATCGGGCTCGCGTCGCTGGGTCGTAAACTTGTTCTGCCCTGGTTTGCGCTTGTCCAGCCAGTGCTGGATCATAGTCTCATTGATTTGCACACCCGGTGGGCAGCCGTCGACGGTGGCTCCCAATGCAGGCCCGTGACTTTCACCCCAGGTGGTGACTCGGAAGAGGTGTCCAAAGCTGTTCATCGACATGGGGCGTGCTCCTTTGCGGAACGTGATTAGCGGGCGCGGGGCTTGGCCTCAAGCGGATTTGCGGTCGAGGGTGACCCCGACCGCTTGCTGTCAGGCCGCAGCAGCGATGTTCGCGCGGGTCTTGGTGACCTTTAGGGCCGCCTGTGCGGCTTCGCGCCCTTTTTGCACAAAGTGCTCGCGGTAGATGGCGTTGTGATGATCGGTTTCCTGATATTGATGCGGCGTCAGCGAGACCGACAGCACTGGGACACCGGTGTCCATACCGGCGCGCATCAAACCATCAACCACGGCCTGAGCAACAAAATCGTGCCGGTAGATGCCCCCATCCACCACGAAGGCTGCACAGGCTATGGCCGCGTATTGACCGGTTTGAGCCAGATCGCGCGCAATCAAGGGCATTTCAAACGCGCCGGGGACGTCAAATATATCGACCTGTTCGGCGGGGATGAGTTGCAAGAACCCATCAAGGGCGCGATCCACGATATCAGAATGCCAATTGGCTTTGACGAAAGCATAGCGGGTGTGTGTCATCATGATCTCCTTAGCAAACAGACACTTCACCCAAGGCGATCACGAGCAGACGCACCGTTTCAACGGTGCGTTCTACACGTTCTCTTTCATCCGGACTGTAACCGTCGGCTCTGGCCTCTCACCAGATCTGCTGACACCCCGAAGGTTGGGGCCGCTCGCGGGCTTACGGGTCATGCCCGCATACCGCCGGTGGGGAATTTCGCCCCGCCCTGAGAACGAGGTGGACCTTGCCAATTCGATACTGGTTCTGCAAGAGAAATTGGACGGAGGACCCAAATGCATCCTAACCCTGCCTTTCGCAACGAGGCGCGTGCGCGTCATATCGATTTTGCCCGGGAGCGCGCCTTTGGCGTTCTAGCAGTCTCGACACCGGAAGCGCCATTACTGAGCCACGTTCCTTTCTTGCTGAGCGAAGATGCCGGATGGGCGGATCTGCATCTGGTGCGGTCAAACCCGATCGTGCGTGCATTGAAGCAGCCACAATCTGCGCGGATCGCCGTTTCAGGGCCTGATGGGTATATCTCGCCTGATTGGTATGGCGTCGATGATCAGGTCCCGACCTGGAACTATGTTGCGGTGCATCTGACCGGCGTGCTTGAGATGCGCCCCGTGGAAGAGTTGCGAGGCCTGCTGGATCGACAGGCTGCTGATTTCGAGAATCGCCTGTTGCCTAAGCCTCCATGGCTGGCGTCGAAGATGGCACCAGATGCGCTGGATCGGATGATGCGGATGATCGTGCCATGCCGACTGACGGTCTCGGACATAGATGGCACTTGGAAACTTAACCAGAACAAGCCCGACGTTGCGCGCCAACGCGCCGCTGATCACGTCCAATCTGCTGGGATTGGGGCTGAGGTCGGGACATTGGCCTCGCTTATGCGCGAGGCCAAAATTTAAGAATCACCTAGTTTACTGAGTAGTGAATGTGGCGAGATAGGCAGCTATGTGATCCGCTCCTTTCTTCAGCTTTACGCTCATATTCGGGCGGGCGGTTTCATCATTCAGATATTCTTTGATGAAGTTGATCGGGTCTTGTGAATAGGCGGCGATGTTTTCTTCGGTCCATACCAGCCCTTCTTGCCCGGCACGGATCATATCATCGGTAAACATGCCAATGGGCAGACGCTCGCTTCCGTACAGATAATCGCTTTCGGTTCCGGCCACGCGACCAACTACGCCATAGAGATTCGGCCCCGTGATGCCGCCTTTGACCAAAACATCGCCATCCTTGATGATCGCGTGGCAGGATGAGCATCGGTTATAGAGTTGCTCGCCTTTTGCGGGGTCTCCGGCTGCAATAGCTTGTGCTGTACTCAGAATCGTAAATAGAACCGCGGTTGCTGCAATCTTTGGCATTGGAATTCTCCGGCTGCTTGGTGATTTCCTTCGGCCTTTCACGTATTCCCGCAATGAGTGCAATCGGAATTCGATATTCTGCTATATCTCTGAAATATCTATTTTAAATTAATAATTTAATCTCATCATGTTCGCGTTAATTTGGAAAATATCGTGGCAAAACTCTGGCAAATTCAGTGTCATTTCGACGATCTTGAAAGGGAGTGAAGGTGGATAAACCCGGATGCGCCAATCCGCAGGCCAGCCCCGAATCACACCACATGACCACTGGGCCAAGTGGCTGCCCAGAAGACTAAAATCTGCATTTGATATTGAAATTTTACCCTTTCACCGTGAAATGATTGCTTAGATGCGGCGTATTGCGCGTTTAAGAGCGCTGGACGAACTCTATTCTCCCCGATAGATACCCCCTTTAAGACGCCGCAGTTCATGCGGTGCGCGAGCTATATGCCCGTTCGCGGGCGCCAGACAATTCGGAGATAACCTCGTGTCCCATGCTGAAGACCACGAAGGCACCCGCAGAGATTTTCTGTACTACGTCGCTGGCGGCGCAGGTGTCGTTGCGACGGGGGCTGCCGTTTGGCCCCTGGTAAATCAAATGAATCCCTCGGCAGACGTTCAGGCGCTGTCCTCGATCCGTGTTGACGTCAGCGGGGTTGAGACTGGCACGCAGCTGACTGTGAAGTGGTTGGGCAAACCTGTTTTCATCCGCCACCGAACTGGTGCCGAGATCCAGGAAGCCAAAGAGCAGGACGCCGAAGGCGTGGATGCTCTGCCTGATCCGCTGGCGCGTAACTTCAATATTGCAGCCGATGCACCGGCAACCGACGCAAACCGCGTTATGCCGTCGCCAGAAGGCGAAGCGCCGGGTGCATGGATCGTTCAGATGGGCGTCTGTACTCACCTTGGATGTGTGCCGCTGGGCGATGCCGGTGATTTCGGCGGCTGGTTCTGCCCCTGCCACGGTTCGCACTACGATCTGGCCGGCCGTATCCGTAAGGGCCCCGCGCCCGAGAACCTGCCTGTCCCGCCCGCTGAATGGGTGGACAACAGCACAATCAAACTCGGCTAAGGGAGACCCAACTTATGTCCGGAATTCCCCACGATCATTACGAGCCGAAGACAAGCGGCGAAAAGTGGCTGAACAGCCGCCTGCCGATTGTCGGCCTGCTGTATGATACCCTGATGATCCCGACCCCAAAGAACCTGAACTGGATGTGGATTTGGGGTATCGTTCTGACGTTCTGTCTGGCGCTGCAAATCGTCACCGGTATCGTTCTGGTGATGCACTATACCCCGCATGTCGATCTGGCCTTTGCCAGCATCGAACACATCATGCGCAACGTGAATGGTGGCTATATGCTGCGGTATCTGCACATGAATGGCGCCTCGTTGTTCTTTGTTGCGGTCTACATTCACATTTTCCGCGGCCTGTTCTACGGCTCGTACAAAGCCCCGCGTGAGATCACGTGGATCATCGGTATGCTGATCTACCTGATGATGATGGGCACTGCCTTCATGGGCTACGTTCTGCCCTGGGGCCAGATGTCCTTCTGGGGTGCGACCGTGATCACCGGCCTGTTTGGCGCGATCCCCTTCGTCGGTGACGCGATCCAGACCTGGCTGCTGGGCGGACCCGCCGTGGATAACGCCACTCTGAACCGTTTCTTCTCGCTGCACTACCTGCTGCCTTTCGTTATCGCAGCGCTGGTCATCGTGCATATCTGGGCCTTCCACACCACTGGCAACAACAACCCTACGGGTGTTGAAGTGCGCCGTGGTTCGAAAGCCGAGGCCGAGAAAGACACGCTGCCGTTCTGGCCCTATTTCGTGATCAAGGACCTGTTCGCTCTGGCGGTTATTCTTGTCGTGTTTTGGGCCATCGTTGGCTACATGCCGAACTATCTGGGCCACCCGGATAACTACATCGAAGCCAACCCGCTGGTCACACCTGCGCACATCGTTCCTGAATGGTACTTCCTGCCGTTCTACGCGATCCTGCGTGCCTTCACCGGCGAGGTCTGGGTCGTTCAGTTTGCCAGCTTCATCACCGGCGGCATCATCGATGCCAAGTTCTTTGGTGTTCTGGCGATGTTCGGTGCGATCCTGGCAATGGCCCTGGCACCTTGGCTGGACACATCGACAGTGCGTTCGGGCAAATACCGCCCGATGTTCAAATGGTGGTTCTACCTGCTGGTCATCGACTTCTTTGCCCTGATGTGGCTGGGGGCGATGCCCGCGGAAGAGCCCTATGCGACCTTCTCGCTGATCGCGTCCGCCTACTGGTTCGCATATTTCTTCGTGATCCTGCCGATCCTTGGCGTGATCGAGAAACCTCTGGCACAGCCGGAAACCATCGAAGAAGACTTCAACGCGCATTATGGCAAGGCTGACGCCGACGCCACGCCGGCCGAGTAAGAAGAGGGACCGGAAACATGTTCAAGAAACTTGCAATCGGTGCCGCGTTCGCTCTGGCCCTTGCGCCCGCCTCGACCTTTGCGGCAGGTGGTGGTGAGCAGCACATCGAAGACTTCGACTTCTCGTTCGAGGGACCGTTTGGAACCTGGGATCAGAACCAGCTTCAGCGCGGTCTGCAGATCTATACTGAGGTCTGCGCGGCCTGCCATGGTCTGCAATACATACCGCTGCGGACGCTTGAGGATCTGGGATACTCGGAAGAACAGGTCATCACCTATGCGGCCGACAATTTCGAAGTGTTCGATCCCGAGCTGGACGATTTCCGCCCGGCAATCCCGACCGACCACTTCCCGGCCAATACTGGCGTTGGCGCACCGGACCTGAGCTTGATGGCGAAGGCCCGTGCCGGATTCCATGGCCCATACGGCCTGGGGATTAACCAACTGGTCAAAGGCATGGGTGGTGCGGAATATATCGCATCATTGCTTGATGGCTATACCGGCGAAGAGAAGGAAGAGGCGGGCACGGTTCTTTATGAGAACAAGGCCTTCCCGGGTGGCTGGATCTCGATGGCACCGCCATTGGCCGAGGATCAGGTTGAATTCGCGGATGGTCATCCAGCAACGGTCGAAGCCATGTCGGAAGACGTTGCGGCCTTCCTGATGTGGACCGCTGAGCCAAAGATGATGGACCGCAAGAATGCCGGGTTCGTCGGTGTTCTGTTCCTAACGGTTCTGTCTGTGTTGCTTTATCTGGTGAACAAGCGACTGTGGGCACCCCACAAGGGCAAGATCCGCAAGGACTAATATCCAACCGGATTGTCTATTCAAGGACCCCCGCACCTTTCGGTTGCGGGGTTTCTTCTTTGGTGCCTACTGGAATTCAGGCCACGAGTTCCCAGATAGCGAATACAGAAATTCCGAAGGAGCTTATCGATGGCAGACAAAATCGAAGCCACACGTAAACAGGTTGTCATTCAGCATTGGGATGGCAGCAAGAAATACATGATGGCCCCGAATGAGTATGTCGGAGTTGTTGTGGGCAAAGAGGCCACCGACGGAGAATACGTAATCTCGGACGGCGTTATGGCTCCAGGAGGCGCGGTGCCTGATCATTACCATAAATGGGAGGATCAGACGTTTCACATTCTTCAAGGCACGGTTGATGCGAAGATTGGTGACACGTGGGTCAGCGCCGGCGCAGGGGATACCATTCACTGCCCGCGCGGAGTTTCCCATTACATGAAAAACAATAGCGATCAGACTGTGCGTATGATCAGCTACATTTTCCCCGGCGACCGCGCCGAAGCGTTCATGGCCGAAACCTCCCGGCAGAACGAGGGTGGCGAACAGGACTTTGAGTTGATCGAGCGGGAATTCGGTGTCGTCTATCTTTGACTGTCTTGAGCACAGGGTTGGGCCTGTAACTGCGTGCCTGATGTGCCTGTGATCACCCCGCGCACGATCTGCCCTTCAATTTGAGGTTGGGAAAAAGTGACTTCGGTGAACTGTTCGGTCCGACCCATATGAGGGTTTTCCATCAGTATGTTGTGATACCTTCCAACCTGTTCTGAAAGATGCTTCGCAACCTTGGCATCCCCGGCAGCACGTAAGCGGGCGGCCCGCTCCTTGATTACGTTTCCGTTCACCTGCTGTGGGATGCGAGCAGCGGGAGTTCCTTCGCGTTTTGAATATGGAAACACATGCAGCCAGGTCAGGTCGCAGTCGTTGACCAATTTTAGAGAATTCTCGAAATGGTCTTCGGACTCTGTCGGGAAGCCTGCGATGATATCGGCCCCAAATGTCATATCCGGGCGCAACTTACGAGCCTCTTCCGTGAAGCGGATGGCATCATCGCGCAGGTGGCGACGTTTCATGCGCTTCAGGATCAGATCATCACCATGCTGTAGCGACAGATGCAGGTGGGGCATCAGGCGCGGTTCGGTCGCGATGGCCTGCATCAGATTCTCGTCCACCTCGATCGAGTCGATCGAGCTGATCCGCAGGCGCTGAAGGTCCGGCACCAATTTCAGGATGCGCATGACCAGATCACCAAGCTTAGGTTGCGCAGGCAGGTCCGCGCCCCATGAGGTTAGGTCAACTCCGGTCAGGACAACTTCGTTATAGCCCCTATCGACCAGCCGCTTGATCTGGTCCACCACGACGCCTGCAGGGACGCTGCGAGAGTTTCCGCGGCCATAGGGGATGATGCAGAAAGTACACCGATGGTCGCACCCGTTCTGGACCTGTACGTAGGCGCGTGAGCGGGTGCCAAAACCGTCGATCAGATGGCCCGCCGTTTCGGTAACAGACATGATGTCATCTACCTGCACGGCTTCGGTCTGACCGATGAAATCAGCAGCCATTCCTTTCCAGGTTTCGGGCCGCATCTTTTCGGTGTTTCCGATTACCGCGTCGACCTCATTCATGCGCGCGAATGTCTCGGGCTCAGTCTGCGCGGCACAGCCGGTGACAATCAGGCGAGCGTCGGGATTTTCCCGCCGCAGCTTGCGAATTTCCTGCCGCGCCTTGCGCACAGCCTCAGCTGTCACCGCACAAGTGTTTACGATCACCGCATCGCTAAGGCCCGCCTGCTGTGACAGCTCTTTCATCGCCTCGGTCTCGTAGGCGTTCAGGCGGCAACCCAGAGTACTGAACTTGGGCGGATTCATTCCAGAGACCTCAGAAATTCCGGCGTGAGCGTACCCGAAAAAACGTGGACTGTTGGCCCCGTCATCCAGACGCCATCATCGCGCCAGTCGATCCATATAGTCCCACCGTCAAGATCAACTTGTACCTGGCGCCCGGTAAGTCGACGCCGGGCCGCTGCGACGGCAGTGGCACAGGATGATGACCCCGAAGCCAAGGTGATCCCAACACCGCGCTCCCAGACGCGCATGCGGATTTTGTCTGGCCCTGCGATCTGCGCTACCTGCACGTTGGTACGTTCAGGATAGAGCGGATGATGTTCATAACGCGCACCGAAATCTTCGAGAGGGATCGCCTCCGCATCGTCGACAAAGAAAGTACAATGCGGATTACCCATTCCGGTTGCTGTTGGTCCCCCTTCGATAGGGAGTTCAAGCGTGTCCATTTCTTCGGTCAGGGGGATCTCATTCCAAAGAAGCTGAGGTTGGCCCATGTTGACTGATGTCAGGCCATTTCCTGCGTCCCGTGCCTGCAGAATGCCGCGTTCTGTCGTGAGAGTCAGATCCGATCTGCCGGTTTCATCCAGCAAGAATCTGGCAATACATCGCGTTGCGTTTCCACAGGCTGCCGAGGTCGACCCATCGGCGTTGTAGAACACCAGATGCGCATCTGCATTTCCGCTTTCGATCACCGCGAGCTGGTCGAAACCCACGCCAAACTGCCGATGCCCAATTCCCCTGGCCATCTTGGGTGTGATCGGAATCGTATGCGCGCGCGCATCCACAACGACAAAGTCATTGCCCAGCCCGTGCATCTTCATAATGGGCAATCCGGTATCGTTTAGGGTTTGCATTGCGGGCATATAACCCCGGCGACAAAATGAATCCAGCCTGTCCTAAAGATTCCACAAAATAGGGGTTGACCCCCCAGCGCCACCTGCCTAATTAGGCCGCCTATCGGGGCGCTGGACTGACATCAGACAAAAGCGTGCCGAGGTGCAAATAAAGGTCTTGAACCCGGTTGGGTAAATACCTTACAGAGCGCCACGGATCATTGAGATCCGACAAAAGAGTGGGCCGTTAGCTCAGTTGGTAGAGCAACTGACTTTTAATCAGTGGGTCGCAGGTTCGAATCCTGCACGGCTCACCACTGTTTTCAAAGACTTACGAGGCGATCTCATGCCTAACACTCGCTTCGGGTAAGCGCAGGGTAAGCGAAGGCCGCCATTTTTCCCTTTACATTCGCCTGATGGTTGAATGACTCTTCAGGCAAGGGAGGAACGGATGGGACACATCAGGCTTGGCACTTTGCCTCGGTCCAGGAAGTGGTGCGAGGTCGTTGATCTGATCGCAACCGATGCGTCAGTCGAAGAGATCGCCGAGGCCGCAGCGGATGCATCTGAGAGCGATCTCGCACGGGCGAGTCGTGACCCCAGGTTTCAGTTTGTAAGTGATCTCCTCGTGAGGCTGCCTTTGCTTGCAAGGGCTCCGGGCTTCGAAGACGCTTTGGCTGACTTGGGCATTGCGACGTCGGAACTCGGTTCAGTGACCGGCTTGCTGGCCGGTTTGGATCGCGCCGTTGATGGCAGGAGCTTCGATCTCCGAAGTTCCTCAGATGCAGGAGAATTGGCGAAGGCTGCGCTCTTGGAAAGCCTTTCCGTTCAGCTGCACGACCGGTTGCCATCCCTGTTTGAACCGACACCGCAAGAAATTCGCCAAGCACTCGCGAGTTTCGCCGTGGGTGATGCATTTGCGAGACTCGCGCGGGATTTCTTTGCCCGGCTGACATACCGCTCTCTAGACTACTATCTGAGCCGGGAACTCGCCAATCACACTGGCGAGGATCGACGCTTTTCAACCGATGCACAGCGAGTGGCATTTCAACAAGCCCTGGCCCAGCACACATTTGAAGTATCTAGAATCGTCGAAGAATATGCGGGCGGCTGGTATGGCAAAACCGTCTGGCAGAAGCAGGCGCTTGATCGCGATGCAATAGACAAGTTCACAGCTTACGCGTTCAAAAAGATGCGCTCGGAGTTTGGGCGCCGTCGCGCCGTTGCCTGAAGTTGAAGTCAGATGGTTGCCGCCCCTGACAAAAAGCGGCGGTGATGAAGTCCTGCGTCTCGACATTGCTGGCCGCGAAGTCGCAATGACGCTACGGATTGGACAATTGAACCGTCAATTGGTCGAGGGATTGCAGGATCGTGCGCTCGATTTGCTGGAGATTGCCGCGCTTGTCTATTGCGCGGACGCGGCAGTCAGCCGTGGTGGTTTGGCAGATCAGAAGATGGGTGAGAAGTGGCACAGACGGTTCGTAGCCACCATGCCGGTACGCGATCTGGATTTCTGGCAACGTGAGAGCGTAATACAGGCTCTGGAAGAAACGTTGATGTTTCTATCCGGCGATCGCTTTGAATTTTCTTTTTCGATCAAAGACGAACCGGATGCAGAGCGATCGCGCTTCTTCAAATTCGGTCGAAATAGTTCATGGAAGCCCCACCGTGTCTTGATGTTTTCCGGCGGGCTCGATTCCTTTGCGGGCGCTGTGGAAGAAATCGTGGAACAGAAGCATCGGGTTGCTTTGGTCAGTCATGCCTCGTCCACGAAAATAGCGCCGGTCCAGAAACGGCTGATCTCAGCGTTGAGCAAACGGTACGGACCGGAAAAGTGCCGTCACATTCCCATGAGCGCCCAGTTGAAGGGTCGATCGACTGCGGAAAGAACGCATCGCACGCGCTCATTCTTGTTCGCGGTACTTGGGTCGATCACTGCAAAGGCCTTCGGACTGGACCGCATGTCGTTCCATGAAAACGGCGTTGTGAGCCTCAACCTGCCGCCGGTTGGCAGTGTCATTGGAACGCGAGCGACGAGAACGACCCATCCTAAGGCACTCAACCTGTTGACCGGTTTTCTGCAGCTTGTTTTCGAGAACGATATGCGCGTCGACAATCCCTACTTCGCGCGCACTAAAGCTGAAGTCGTGGAGCGTATCTCCCAACTTGGGATGGCAGATCAAATTGTCGAGACGCGCAGTTGCGCGGATGTGCATAATCAAACCAATCAATACTTCCATTGCGGTCGCTGTTCGCAGTGTATCGATCGGCGTTTTGCGATGCTCTCAATAGGGCTTGAACGTTTTGACCCTGAAGATGCGTATCGCGTGGACTTGATGTCGGACGCTCGACCGAACGGCATCGACCGGGAGATGGCGTTGTCCTATGTGCGCAATGCAGTGTTGTTTGAAAACGCCACGCCAGATGCACTGATCCGAAATTTCCCCGTTGTGTTGGATGCGGTCAATCACCTCGACAATCCGCCAGACACAGCCATGGTGATGATCGCAGATTTGCTGAACCGCCATGGAAAGGCGGTCACATCGGTGATGCGCAGAATTCTTGAAAGCAAGTCACCCGGTGAGTTCCCTGAACAGAGTTTGCCAAGACTATATGGTGCGATGCAGAGCGCCTTGGCCTTGCCGTTCGTACCTGCGGCCTCAGTTGATAAAAACGAGAAACAGCAACTTCCGCTGTCCATAGAAATCGACAAAGCCTCCCGTTTGGTTGTGATCGGCGAACATGTTGAGCTTAAGAAAAATGCCACAGCTGACCTGTTAGTGGTCTTGGCTGAAGAGTGGCTCCGTTCTGCTGGTGAAGGTCTCGAACCCATGGACCATCACTGCGTGAAATCTGGCGAACTCGTCGAAAAATTAGGCGTTGAATCCGACGAAGCCGTTAGACGGAGAATTCAGACTGCTCGCAGAACGCTTGCAGGGAGATTGGAGTCCGCTGGCCTGTCAGTTGATAAGCCCCAAGAGCTGATTGAAAATCTCCCTTGGCATGGATACCGGCTTGCTCCCGAGCGCGTGGTCGTTCGGGTGCGTCACCGGAGCTGATCATTCATCAATAACCGCGTCCTCGTCTGGCAACGGTCCACGGCGGCGAAACCGCCCCATCAGTTCGACCTGACGGCCAGGTGAAACAGAACCATAGGAGCTGAACGTCGTCATCACGTCGTCGTGTCCCATGTTCTGCGACCAGGCTTTATAGTCCTCTGGTGTCCTGCAGTGAAGTTTTGCCAGCTCTGCGATCGTATCTCGCACGCGGTGCGGCGAAAACGGTGGCAGCCCAGCGTTGATGAAGGCTTTCTTGAAGATTCCGGCCGCTGATGACGGGCCTGCCCACGGCTCACGCGCGATCCCCATGGTCTCAAAGCGCCGAGACGGGCCAACAGCAACGCGCGTTTTTGGAAATAAAGCATCTGTGTCTGAGAAGAGATGGTCCTTACGAAGCTCTCCGATCCATTCTCGCATAATTTGTTCGACGTTATCACCGAAGGGAAAAAAGCTGGCCGTGAAGGACTTTCCAAACTTCGTTTCCACGGAACGTCCGTCAAACTGCACGCATCTGTTCGCAAGGTCGACGTGTCGCAGTTGCACTGTGATGGCCGCACCTTCGCGCGATCCGGTCAGGAACAAGAAGGCAATCAGGGCGCGATCACGGCGCTGGACTACGGTTTCCACCGGCATCGAAGACAAAAGGTGGTCCACCTGTTCGGGAGACGGATGCGGCTTCCAAAGAGTGCTGCGACGGGCCTGTTCCGATTTGCGGTCCGGCGTGAGATAGGCGATGTCTGAGCGTGAGATCTTTGACTTGTACCCCGGTTGGTCCGCCATCCAGTCAAAGAGCTTCATTACATCGCGCAACACACCGTTAATCGTGGCAGCCGACAATGGGGCGCCCGTGCGTTCGTTGCGCAAACTTTGCAGATGGCGTTTGAACGCGCGCGCCCTTTCTGAATGAAACGCCCTGTAGTCCTTGCCTTTGAGCCATCTGTCATAGATGGCAATCGACGCTGCAGCTTTGTCGATCGAAGATTGCGACAGCCCCTTTGCGTCCTTCAGCCAGACAAGGTGTTTGCGCTTGATGCGCAGGTTATCCGAGGTGTGTTTTGGCATGGGTCTCGGGCTCCTCTTTCAAGGTCACTTTTGAATGAGTTTCGGTACAGGACACTAATCTTGGGGAGGCTTGTTGAAGTGTGACCTCCAGTTTGGCCTGAATGGCTTCCAGATCTGAACGGCGAATGATCTTGTTCATGACCGCACCACACGTGGGACAGAGGGCTGTTAGGCGGCCTCTGGAAGCTGTTTCCTGAACATAGTCAGCGATCTTGCCGTCGGGTTCGCGCGGACCTCTGCAGCTGAGGCAGTAGCAGTGATGCAATGCCAACTTGCACCGCGCCTTGCGTTGTCTTTGTCCGAGGAAGTCCTTGAGCACATGTCCTTCGATCAACCAAGGCTTGCTGCTGGTATCAGCCGCAAGTCCGTTGTTCCCAATCCAGCGAATGACGGTCTGGCGATGACAGCCCAAAACGTCCGCCACCTCCCAGACTGTGTAGACAAGGTGCGATTTGACTTTGTGTGAGGGGAAGGACTTTGCCACTACACACCCTCCCCGGAAATCGGTCCGCATGTATTCTGGCAGACCTGCGCCTCCTCAAAGGCTTCGATCACGCCTTCATCGTATAAAACGCGCGCGCCGATCTTCAAAAACCTGGGCCCCTTTCCGAGCCAGCGCCACTGCTCCAGCGTCCGCGGCGACATGTGCCACCGCTCCGCCAGCTGATCTTGTGTCAACTTGGGCATATCAACCTCAATTGCTCACTGCGGCACGAGGAAGTTCGGTCCGCTTCTGTTGAACAAAGTGAGGGATCGGATCTCTAAAATCTGTGGCCGCCGCCAATAAAGGCGTGACACATGCCAGGGCTAAATCATTGATATTATGTGACTTGAATCAGAAAGGTGTGACCCATCCGCAAAATGCGTAACCTTGCCATCCAAATCGCAGGGAGTCAGCGGCTGCAAACGACCCGAAAGCTGACGTTAATCAAAAATGCTTGGAAGACGGCTTCGAGCCCAAACTGAACCTTGCCTCTTGGCGCAGCATCCTCCGCAATGGGCGGGAAGTGGTCATTCGCTGCGCCCGAGGCCAAGGTCTGCTTTGCTGCGCAATGCCAACAATCGTCGCGGCCTAAAAGAAGTTCTCTAAGCACTGATATAATCGATGCTAAGCATTTCAAGCTGTATGCGAAACGGCGCCTCCACAAACGGTCACAGCGATGCGCGCATTTGCTAATTGGTTTTCCTCAATCGAAAACAGGTCCTGTTCGAGAATGGCAATGTCGGCCAGATATCCCGACTTCAGACGACCCTTTTGATCCTCGTTGAACTCCAGCCACGCATTGTCACGCGAATAAGCGGAAAGCGTGGCCATAAGGCTTTGACGGTTGTCCTGCCAGGGCGATGGCAGCTCATTGCAGCTTACCGCTCCGGCAATCGTCATCATTGTGTCGACGGGAACGACTGGCCAATCCGTCGAGAAACAAATCTTGGCGCCACTCTCGCGTATTTTGTTCCACGCGAACGCAAAAGGGATTTGCTCGGTTGTCAGAATGTCTCCGGCCGAATAGGGAGAAAACAATCCTCCTGCGGGTGAATGCAATGGTTGAAGAGAGGCAACGACGTCGAGGGCTGCCAGACGGGGCAGATCCAAGGGGTCTATCACCTCGATATGCTCGATCCGGTGTCTGGAATCCCGTGCGCCGTTGGCACTGCGCGCTGCCTCGTAACCGTCCAGCGTGCGCCGAACGGCACCGTCGCCAATTGCGTGCGTGCTGAGTTGCAACCCCATTGCATCAGCACGAATGCAGGCTTCGTTAAAGTGTTCGGCACTGAATACAGCATCGCCGAGGCTTTCCGGCTTGCCCGGATACGGCGCGAGCATCAGTGCTGTGTAGCTGTCCAGCACGCCATCCATGAACATCTTTACGCGCCCTGACCAAACCATATCCGACGCAAAGCGACGGCGCATTTCATCGGCCTCTTCCAACCGATCCAGGGGGTCGGTGTTCTTGAGGTGCATGGGAACCTGAACACGGATCGGAAGGCGCCCCTCGGCCTCAAGTTCACTCAGCAGCTCAAGTTGGTAGAAGTTGCCGTCCATATTGTGCAACCCCGTGATCCCGTGGGATGCGCAGTGCTTCAGGCCACGCAGTATGACTTCCTTGTCAAAGGCGCGTTCCTCTGGCGTTGCGGGTGGCACGGGGTCCGCTCCTGTAACATACCCCAGAAGATCGCGCCCTCCCAGTTGCGACAGGCGCAGGACAGAGCCAAAAGCACCGGTTTCGTTCAGTTGACCTTGTGCGGTACCATCCCCAGCCATCACGATTTCCGAACCGGGGGGAACGACGCCGCCGTAAAGAATGCCCGCCTTTTCCAAGGCAATTGTGTTTGCCCAGACGGTGTGGTGGTCGGCCGACATTAACGCAACCGGGCGCTCGGACAGGATGCGATCCAGATCTTGCCGTGTCGTTGTGACGCCGGGGCCAAGAATTTCGTAGTTGGCGGCGACCCCCATAAGCAAAGGTTCGTCGGGGTGCTCGGCCGCAAAGGCTCGCAATGCGTTTGTCAGAGCATCCGCGCCCGTCGTTTTGCGCAGGTCCAACATGCCCAACTCGGCCGCTCCACCGAAAAGGTGGACATGGCTATCAATAAAGCCAGGCATGACGGTGCCGCCCGCAGCGTCGATGATTTTGGTTCCATTCCCAGCCAGAGTACGGATGTCGTCGGTGTTTCCAACAGCCACAATTATGCCGCCCTGAATTGCCAGGGCCGAAGCCTTCGGCGTGGAGTCGTCAAAGGTCAGGAGAGAACCGTTGAGGATGATCAGATCAGGTGTTGGCGACATGCGGCCTCTTGTGTCTGTGATGGTTTGAACTACTCAAGCGCGCGAATGATTGCCTCGCAGGCACGCACGGCATCGTGGCTAAAGGACTGGATCAGATAGTCGGGCCAGCTGGAAAGCTTGACGATAACCACGTCCGCGGTCAGGTCAATGAAGATCAGTTGACCAAAAACTCCGCGCGCCATGAACACGCCGCGCCTCGGGTCGTGAACCCACCAGAACCTTCGGTATGCCCCTTGAGGGGACAGCACGTCATACGGGTCACCGTGCTTTGAAGGGTCCGCTCCCGAACAAATCCCCGAAACCCAGCTTTCCGGCACTACTTGTCGGTCACCGACCTTGCCACCATCAGCCATCATGCGGCCAAAGCGGGCATAGTCCCGAAGAGTTGCGTTGAACCCGCCGTCAGCGAGTGCTGTCTTGGCGTCGTCTACGGTGAAAAAGCCCGAATGCACGCAGCCAATCTTTTGCCAGATCCGGTTGGACAAGAGCGAAGCAAGGTCTTCGCCGCTCACACGTTCCAAGGCCCAGGCGATGACATCCGTCTCAATCGAGCGGTAAGAAAAAGCCTGCCCATGGGGTCTTTCCCGGGGCAAAGTTAGAATAACATCCCGAATGGTAGGTTTGATTTCTCCCTTGCGAACCGGGCGCCAGCCCGACGCCACATCAACGCGTGTCATGTCACTATCCGGAAAGCCATAATCCTCGGTAAAGCGCACGCCGGATTGCATATCGAGCGCCTGATCCACAGTGCATCCGGCATAGCCGGTCCCAGCAAGTTCCGGTACGATATTGTCAAGCGGCTCCGAGAGGTCCAGCTTGCCTTCACCGTGAAGCACACCGGCCAGAGAGCCGATCAGGGATTTGGAGACAGATTGCCCCAAATGTGCGGTGTCCGGAGTAAAGTCGTTGGCATATATCTCGGTTAAAAGCCGGTTGCCTTTCGACACTAGGAAGCCATCCGTGTAGCTCTCAGTCAGCCAGTTCCCGACCGATAGTTGGCGGTCGTCAAAGGTCTGAAACTCCGTATCCAGCAGGTCACGGGGCGCCTGTATCAGTTCTCGGGCATTCGGGCCCGGACGAACATCGACCGTGGGAAACAGACTACGCATGTTCTGGAAGGTCCAGCGGTTGAACGGGGCGAGGTCCCAGTTCTCGAGAGACGGGCGTTTCTCAGGCGGGGGCGGGAAACCCTGCATGATGCCGATCTCACGCGCTGTTTTGGGCCTCGTGCCGGATTTGCTGTTTTGCATTTTCCATGCTCCCGCAAGGCGACCCCAACAGGGGGCGCAGTCAGGTTAAAAAAGCTTTGGAAGGGGTCGGCCCGACCAGAGATAGGCCGACCACAGGTGACTTTTAAATTTATTGCTTAAGGCGGGTCCAAACCTTGTTGTACAGGTCCACAACGTCTTGGTCGCAAGGCTTCACAAAGTCGGGTACCGGCGCCCCTGCAGGCATCACGATTTCAGGCGCGTCGAGCATCTCGGCATCCATGAATGCCTCGGAACCTTTGATCCCGTTGGCATAACGCGCAAAGTTCGAGGTCATTGCAGCGTTTTCCGGGTCCATCATGAAGTTCACGAAGAGCTTTGCGTTTTCCATGTTGGGCGCGTCGGCAAGAACCGCGACGTTATCCATCCATCCGGTGAACCCCTCCTTTGGATAGGCGTACTGCAATGTCGGGCGATCCGCCCGGGCGCGCATGGCCGCGCCGTTCCAGCTTTGCGACAAGTCCACATCTTTCGATGTTAGCTTTTCGATCACCGCATAATCCATGGTGCGCCAGTCACCCTTGGCATTTTCGAGCAGTGCCATCAGCTCTTTCATCTGATCGGGATTGGAGTTGCAGCGCGGATAGCCTAGGTAGCGCAGGCCGGCGTTGATCACATCATTCATGTCATTCAGCATGTTGATACGGCCCTTAAGCTCTTCGGGCGTATCGAAGATCAGGCCAAGCGTGTCTATATCACCGCTGTAGACCGCGCTGTCGACCGTAAAGCTGGTCGTACCCCACTGATATGGGACCGAATACTTGCGACCCGGATCCCAGTATACATCAACCCAGTTCGGGTCCATGTTCTTGAAGTTGTCCATTTCGGAGGCGTTGATCTCGGCCAGTAAGCCTTCGCCTACCATGATCGCGATCATGTAGTCGCCAGGAACAACAACATCATAGCCGGTGTTGCCCTCTTTGACCTTGGCCAGCATGGTTTCATTGCTGTCATAGCTGTCCAGCGTGACCTCAATATCGTACTGGGCTTCGAATTTCTCGATCATCTCTGGGTTGGTGTAGTTTCCCCAGTTATAGATGTTCAGTTTGCCTTCGGCATGCGCTCCTGCCGCGCTGAGCGCCAGGGCCGAGATGGCTGCGGCTTTGAGAAGAGTGTATTTCATTTTGTCCTCCGTTGAGATTGATGGCGTCCCGCAGCAGCGCGGGCTTCTTGTTATTTTCGTTTGCGTTGCAGAAAGAAGGTCAGGGCGACCATGACTATGGTCACTCCGATGAGGATGGTCGAAACGGCGTTGACCTCTGGCGTTACGCCGCGACGGATTTGGCCCAGAATATAGATGGGCAAGGTGGTTTCACCCGGTCCGGCCACCAGAAGCGTGATAATGACGTCGTCAAGAGAGACTACAAAGGCCAGCATCGCCCCCGCCATAACACCGGGCATCAAAAGAGGCAGCGTCACATAGCGGAATGTCTGCCAGGGCGTCGCGTACAAATCGGCGGCGGCGGCTTCGTAAGTGACGGACAAATCTGACAAACGTGCGCGGATCGGCATGTAAGCAAAGGGCACGCAGAAAACTGTGTGGGCGAGGATCAGCCAGCCAATCCCGGTAACACCCGTGAGCTGGCGCAGGATCGAAAAGAAGGCCAGCGTCGCAATCGCCGTGACGATCTCGGGGATCATCAGGGGCTGGTTTATGAGCGCAATAGCCGCAGAACGGCCGCGATATACATCGCCGCGCGTTGTCGCCAGTGCAGCCATTGTGGCAATGATGGTGGAAAACATGGTCGCGGTGAGAGCAACCTGTACCGAGATCATTGCCGACCGTCGGATGTCATCGTTTTCCAAGGCCGCCGCGTACCAGCGCAAGCTGAACTCGGTCCAGCGCACAACAGAGCGGTTATCGTTGAACGAGAACACGATCAGGACGGCAATCGGTGCGTAGAGGAACAACAGAACCAGCCAGGACATGCCGGTGAACAGGGGTTGCCGGCGTAGTTCGCGCGCGTCTGTCGACGGCCGGAAGAGTGACGACAGTTTAGCCATGTCCACTCTCCTTCGAAGCACCTGCCCGCAAGCTGACAAGAAGCGCGATTAACACGACTGCCATCAGGATCAGTGCAGCAGCGGCGCCAAAGGGCCAGTTGCGGCCCGAACCGAACTGCAGGGCAATCAGGTTGCCGATCATCAGTTTCTTGCCACCGCCGAGCAGTTCCGGCGTGATGTAGGCCCCAAGCGCCGGGATCAGCACTAGAACGCAGCCCGCGACAATGCCCGGACGGGTAATCGGTATAATGATGTGGCGGAACACCTGCGTGCGTGTGGCATAGAGATCATGCCCTGCCTCAAGCAGCGAAAAGTCGAACTTCTCCAGCGAGGCATAGATCGGGAGGATCATGAAAGGCAGGTAGCTGTAGACCAGCCCGGCCAGTACCGCGCCATCTGTGTACAACATCTCGATCGGCTCGCTGATCAGGCCGATGTTCATCAGCGTCAGGTTCACAAAACCCTCGTCTCGTACGATCAGAAGCATCGAGTACGTACGGATCAACAGGTTCGTCCAAAACGGCAGAGTGATGGCGAACAGCCAGAAATTGCGTTGTTCCTGCGGACGGGCCGCAATGAAGTAAGCAACAGGAAACCCAAGGATCAGGGTTCCAATCATAGTGGTGATAGCAAGACCAAAGGAACGCCCGAAGATCTGAAGATAGGCGCTGTTAAAGGTCAGCGTGTCATCAAAAATATCCCGCTCGAACAGGAACTGCACATAGGCGTCGTAAGAGAACGTCCATTCAACGCCGCCATAGGTCCCGGGTTCAAGGAACGAGTAAACCAGGGCGATAGAGAGCGGGAACAGTCCAAAGATACCGATAATCCCGAGCGCCGGGGCCAGCAGGAAAAGCCGCGTTCTGCGTCTTTGAAGCGCGCGCTCGGCCTGCGCCGCAAGCAATCTCGACGCGGCGTCCGGTTGCGGGATATGTGCAACGCCGGCCATCAGTCTTCCAGCACATGCAGCATGGAGGTGTCACATTCGAGCCCGACGCGCGATCCGACGGGGCGCGGAGTGGAAACCTGGACGTGAACACTGACACCATCTTCCAGCCGCACAAGCATTTGCGACCCGGCCCCGAAATAGGTGCTGTCCACGACCTCGCCACGCAAGAGCGCTGTTTCGGCACTCTCCTCGACCACACGGATCGTTTCGGGGCGCAGAGCGACATGTACGGGGCCCGGTTCGAGCAAGGTGCTGGCAGCGTGAATCGTGAGTGGTTTGCCTTCGCCCAACCGGATTTTTGCCACGTCTCCGTCAAAGCCAAGCAAAGTAGCGTTTACGATGTTGGTGTCCCCGATAAAATCCGCGACGAACCTGCTTTTCGGGGCTGTGTAAATCTCTTCCGGTGTGCCGACCTGACGTACCGAGCCTGCCGACATCACAGCGATCCGGTCCGACATCGCCAGTGCTTCCCCTTGGTCATGCGTGACAAAAACAAACGTAATGCCTGTCTCATGCTGCAGTCGCTTCAACTCGCTCTGCATTCCTTTACGAAGTTTCAGGTCTAGAGCAGAAAGGGGTTCGTCCAGCAGCAGAACCTTTGGGCGCGGCGCCAGTGCGCGCGCCAAAGCCACGCGCTGCTGCTGCCCGCCTGACAATTGATCAACCCGGCGCGTTGCAAACTCGCCCAGCTGTACCAGGTCCAGCATCTCGGTGATGGTGCCGTCTATCTCGGCTTTCGGCCTTTTCAGCATCTCAAGGCCAAACCCGACATTGCGGGCCACACTCATGTGCGGAAACAGGGCGTAGTTCTGAAACACCGTGTTCACGGGCCGATTGTTGGGTGCCAGATGGCCAATCGACTCACCGTCCAGCGCTATTTCGCCTTCGCTTGGAAGCTCGAACCCGGCGATCAGCCGCAGTAGTGTCGTCTTGCCACAACCTGACGGGCCCAAAAGCGTGAAAAAGCTTCCTTCGGGAATGGTCAGCGATACGTCCCCCAGAGCCGTCACGGCCGCCTGACCTTCGCCAAAGCGTTTTGTCACATTCTTTACGTCGATCATGGTCTGATCCGGACACCCGCACTTGTTGATTTGTAGAATCAGCTTAGAGCCGGGAGACTTACCCTGTGAATACCTCCAAAGGGCGGTGTGATTTGTACCCCCAAAGGGGTACGACTAATCGTTCGCCGAATGCAGAAACATTGAAAACAGGGCAGACTGGGAAGATATACGCAGCTTTCTATAGATGTTCTTGCGATGCACTTTGATCGTCGCCGGGGAAACATCAAGCAAAAGCGCAATGGACCGCGTCGAGTGCCCGCGCAAAAGGAACTGCACGACCTCGATCTCCCGCTGTGTCAAACCTTTGCAAACCTTGTCGATGACCCCGTCGAAATCGACCTCGCTCTCGTCGAGTCGGCCTGAGGAGGGGTTGCGATGGAAGTGCTGCTCGCAAAGCGCCGATATGATCGGGTGCAGGTCTGTCAACCGTTCGACATCCCGCCGCGTGAACCGGGTTTTTCCCTCGGAAGGACCGAGAGAGAGAAACAAGGTGCCGTTTGCTATTGCTACAAACACCCCGATCTCGTCCGTCAGAAACAGGGATTTGTAGTAGATCCGAAAGTAGTCGGAATTGGCAAACCTGTCCGGTGTAACGTCTCTTAGTACCATCACTGGTTCGTGGCGTTCACCAATGAAACGAACAACAAACGGGTCCAGCAGCCAGGCGCGATCAAGCCATCGGTCGACAACAACCGAGCGACGTTCCGAACGCACATTGTCATAGACATGTTCGGGCGCTTTTCCCGGGTTCAAAAGGCTGACAAACGCGCCCTTGAACGAAGCTGCCTCGCGCATGAGGTTCAACAATTCCGGCATAAAACTAGATGTGCCTACAGCCCTGATCGCCCCGGCGACTTCTTCCGCGTAAGTTGGCTTTTCGGACTTTCCCAAGTATCCCACCTGGCTAAAGGGCGTTTCCTGCCCAATGTGGCTAGCCGGATTTAACTTGGCAACCTTTTCGCGCAGCTATCAGCCGGGAGAGGCGTTTTTTCGCATAGACTTGCTGAATCAAAGCTCAAAACCTATTCCGATACAAGATTTCAAATGTTGGAGAAGCGGAAGAACAATTACTTTAAACTAAATCTCTTTAAAGGCTTAACCTAATGATTAGCCGTCCTCTGACAATCTTACGCCAGTTCTGAAGAACTCTTTTTCGCCGCAAAGCATCGTGTTGCGGCTGAAACCAGTATGCTCGACGGAACCATGAACTAAAATCCTAGTATATCCAATCCGAGATTGCCGACTGTGCCAGCGTACCCGACCAGAGAGGCTTTTTCCTGTCGCTGGAGACGAACGCTCCACTATCAAAAGCTCACTTTGTGTTCGAAGCTGCCTTTCGCTGTCAATTGCACAAAAGACTGCTTTGGGCCGGGAGTTGTCGGTGACCTTTCAGCGATCAATGGCAGCATTGTCCGCAAAGCGGACATTGGAGCAATCTGCAACGAACGTCTGCTCTGCGGACTTTGCAGACATCCGCAGTATTGCTCTAAAGGACCGCAGTCGCCCAAAGCGGACCTTCAAAACCGAGTTCGCAATGTCCGAGAGGCGAACAAGTCCGTTCATTCGCATTCACCACTGGAATGCCCGCAACCGGCCCGGCCAAGCATTTTCAGCTAAGAGTCCAATCGAACAAATTTAAAGCGGTCTCTTAATTGGGTTTTGTGAGAAATACGCTAGTTTCAGGGTTCAGATCATCATTCGGATCCGTCAAAATGCCAGCTGGGAAGGAAACCGAGATAGGTCGATCCTTTGTATCAAGGCAAAGCATGTGGTTATTGTCTCCGTCACCCAGATCGGCAAGCGCCGCGGGTGTTACTATGCGTTGAGATCCATCCTCGGCCACTACAGTAATCCTGTACAGATCACGTTCCACATCGCCAGGCTCCTTGCCGTTCGCCAGCGTAACGCCACCCGCCCAAGTTACCCGAATGGCCTGTACGATGTTGTCACTTGGACAAAGGCTTTCTCTGGTTCGGCGTGGCCCCAAGTTTCCGACCAAAGTCCAATCTTCGACAACCTCGGCAAAGATCATTGACGGCCCGTCTTCCAGCGGAGTCACGGCGACAGTGGCACCGCGAAAATCAAGTGCTCCATCGATGGAATGAAGGTGTCCAATGACCTCGACTGCAACCGGTGGATCCTCGGAAACACTTCCAAAATTCCCGATGAGAAGCACCGTACGCAGTTCACCGGGATCGGTAGCGGGCAACACTGACGCGCAGTGCATTGTTCCGATCTGGCCTGACTTTGTTACGACTCTGAAGTCACCTGCCTGCAAAGTTTCCTGATCTACCTCGGTTGAAAAGATAACGGGCATCCCGTCTTTGCCCCTAGACCCTCTGCAAATGAGATTTGCTACGCGGGGCAACGCCTCGAGCCCGTGGAAAGCAGAAAGCAACTCGGCATCTTGTTTTCCAGCTGAACTCGGCAATCCGAGGTTTGGGGTTGTATCTTCAAGTTCTCGACTTGAAACGTCCTGCGCGCATAAAGCCGTTCCCGACAAGACAAATGCAGTGGCAGGTGCGAGCAATCTGATCGCTTGGCTCCATTTCCTAAACTGCTTCAGCAATTAGGTTTTTCTCCATATTTGGTCCGCGTTGCTGCGGGCTTTCGAGCTGTTACGTGTTGGAGTTTTACAGACGCACGCAAACAGGTTTGGTCTAACTTGCCGCTATGCGGTCGCCAACAACGCATCGGAAAGCTCGTATTCCGAAAGGGCCCCTGGTGCACCTATTGCAACAAGCCTTGTTTCGGGTTTTCGGTGCCCCCATGCGCCATCCCTTGCGATGTCCATGCGTTTTCCGACAACCTGTACAAGAATGCGATGATCCGGATCCTCCTCGCTAAAAACAAATCCCTTGAGGCGATAGACGTCGCCCGGAAGCTTGCGAATTGCACTCCGAAGAGACGACAAGCTTATCGGGCGTTCAGCTTTCATCATAGTTGTTGAGAAGCTGTCCGAGTGATCAGAGTGGTGGCAACCACAATCCGGCCCATGCTCGTGATGATCGGGTATTTCTGCCTCTAGCTGTTCGGCGGCAAAACGACCTACAGAAAGAAGAATATCCAGTGGGACATCCGCGTTGACGGCTTCGACAAGGCGATACCGACGGAAGCGAGACCCGAGCCAATCGTGCACCCTTTGAACAGCCGCCCTGTCGACGAGGTCGACCTTGTTCAAAATAACCATGTCCGAGAACGCGATTTGACGGAGCTTCAATTCCATTTGTTCCGGCGCAGAAAAGAGCTGTTCCGCATCGACCAGGCACATGAGGCTGTCCAAGCGGATCATGTCCCGAAACTTTTGATCGGTGAATGTCATTGCAATTGATGAGGGGTCCGACACTCCGCTTGCTTCAAGGACGATGTATTCCGGTTTCTCAGGCCGGGCGAGAACGGCCTCTACCGTTTCGATCAGGTCATCGCGGATCGAGCAGCAAACGCAGCCATTTGCCAAACTCATCACATCATCTTCGAGACCGACGACCAAGTCGGCGTCTACGTTTATTGATCCAAAGTCATTCACCAGAACCGCAACCCGCAAACCGTGATTACCTGTCAGGATGCGGTTCAAAAGCGTTGTCTTACCGGCTCCGAGAAAGCCGGTAAGGATCGTTACGGGGATTGCAGAAGTCGAACCGAATTCAATCATTGTTCAATCTCTCCTCAGTCTTCATCGCGCGAGCCGATTACATCCGAAACTTTGATGGTAAAGTCCTGCGGCCAGTCCCCGCCGGGCGCTCGGAAAACGTCGGTTGGGTAGTACTCACGTGGATCAATCTCCATATCTCGATATTTCTGATCTTGCTGATCTGCTCGAGTGAGCCTCGGGTTCGGTAGTGTGACTTCATCAGGAAGTTCAATACGCCCGGCCTCGGCTGCTGCAGCCAGTTCGCGAAATGGTGGGACAGTACCGGATTTTCCGGGTAATGCGGCTTTCCGATACCAGATCGCATCCTTGGTCACGTTTACAACGGCTACATCGAGACCCCATTGGAACAGACCGTCATAGTGGGCGCGAATTCCAGCCAGCATTTCAGCGTCGATGTCTTCGTCTTGAGTATAGTGCGTCACCATTCCCAAACGCGGCCTTGCGTCAGCAAAGAGCTTACCCACGGCATAGTGAGAGGTATGGTGCGTATCGATTGTGTAATTGAACAGATCCTGTGGGATACCGTATTTGTAGGTCATCAGCTGACCAACATCCTGTCCCGACATTTCTGTTACAAAGACATCAACACCTTCGCCGTATTTCCGCGAAAGCTCGTCTGGTCGGCCATCGCCTGTCCATACAAAGCTCAGACCATTCCAATCCAGCCGATACCCAACTGCGCCATCCTTGGCGTGGCTGCGCGGCCAGGACCGAACAGTCACACCGTCTTGGTCGTAAACGACGCCGCCTTCTTGTCGGAAATCGAACTCGTTGACCTCGATCTCATAGCCGTCACCAATTGGGAACACGTCGAATGCTTCAAGGTGCCATTTGAGCATCTGCTGCATGCCTTTGACCATCCCGGCTGTTCCAAGCTCGGGTGTCCGACCAGAGGGACCGTGAATGCGCAGCGGCGTGTACCCTCCTGACCAAGCCCGGAACGGGTAGATGTAAGGGATGTCGGCATAGTGGTCGACATGTAGGTGAGAGATGAAGATGTCGTTGATCAGCTGCCCCGGCACCTGCATGGCAATGATGTTACGGACACACCCGGATCCAAAGTCGAAGAAGAACCGTTTTCCATTTCCCAACTCTACCATGATACAAGTACCCGCCTGATCTTCACGCGGCGGATAGGGCGTTGAACCACAGAATGAGATGCGCATCTCATCTGGACCCAACTCCTCGCTAAGTGGGAAATAATTCGCGTTAGAACCCGTCATGTATTTCGTCGGGCGGAAGTACTCTGGCAAAGAGATGCCGCCTGCGGGCCGACCACCGTATGGGTTCTTTAGCGTTTCTCCCAGTGGGCCGTCTCCTTCGTGGGCCTCGGCACTCCCAGCCGCAAACCCAGCTGCCCCCGTTGCGGCTGCTCCAGTGGCTAAACCCTTCAGAACATTCCGTCGCGAGGGGTCTTCAATTTGGTCTGTCGCTTGAACCTGTTTGTTCTCCAGGTCTTTCCCATTGTCTTCCTTGGTCATGGATAGGTCCTCAGTTAGGAGTGTTACGAAGGTTGCGCTTCACCATCCGGCGAAGCTCGTTCACGAGTTCGGATCTGATGTGGTCCCATTCCGCGCGCTCTGAGGCTGTGATCGATGTGTCATCCAACAGCGTAGTAACTTTCTTTAGGTCGTCGATTGCCTCGCTGAGTAACGCATCCGTTTCGGTACGCCCTGAAAGCGCATCGGAAAGATCTGTAAGCTCGTCACTCAGTTCCCAAGTCACTGGATAATCCCCGGTTCCCACTATCTATTCTGACATCAAGATGAGTGCGGTTGACGACATGCGCCAAGTGAGTCACCGTGAGTTGGGGGTGAGTTTGCTTTGAACCAAGCCAATGAATTGCCGATAGATCAAGATGTTGCACCGCCATCGCCGGAGCTTGTCCGACAGGCACTTCAGAGCGTTGTGTCCAGCGTCGCGTTCCAGGCTTCGCCTCGACTTCAGCAGTTCCTTACTTACGTGGTCGAAGAGACTCTTGCCGGTCGCGGTGCTCAGATTCGTGGCAAAGCAATCGCGGTTGAAGTCTACGGTCGGAGCATTGATGGCACCGGTGGCCGAAACCTTGTCCGCGTCGAAGCCAGACGGCTGCGGCGACTGCTACATGAGTTTTATGAAGATCAATGGGACGGTCAGGGAGTTCGCATTTTTGTTGATTCCGGCGGATACAAGCCACGGTTTTCGCAAGGCAGGACGACAGGAAGCGACAACTCAAATGCTCAGGACAGCGACCTGCTTGGCGGGCATCGACGTCTGGTCCAGCTGCTGCCAATTGGGCTGGGTTGCCTAGTGTTGATTGCGGTGACAGGCTTTTGGTTCACGCGGGATAACAAGGCGGTTTTGCCCACAACTCAATCCATCGAACAGGCTGAGCGAACTGCGCTTGGCGAGCAATCTTTGACACGGCTTCAGGCGGCTAATCTTGCGGATCAAGCCCGAGGCATGTTTTTTCCGGTTTTTGACGTCAAACGCCAGCAAATAGCACTGGGAATGTTTCAGCATGCCGCGGAGCTCGACCCTGCACTCTCGGACGGTTATGCCGGATCGGCACAGGTCCTGGCGACTTTGGCCATGCTGTCCCCTGATGAGGCACAAAGAGATGACCTCTTTAGCCAAGCTTCCGAGATGTCGAGAAAAGCGCTTCATCTATCTCCTACTGATGCGTGGGCAAACGGTGCAAATGGTTGGGTGTTGGCCACCCAAAACAATCCAGTCGAGGCTATGAAATACGCAAGGCTATCGGTCGAGCTTGCGCCGAATGATGGTCATATTCTGGATCTTGTCGGCATCACTGCCATCATGGCGGGCGCCCCAGATCTTGCCGCTGAGGTTAGCGATCCAGAAAGACTCCGGTCAGGTTCGGGCCGCTTTGGCGCACGAAACATTTGGGGTGTATCGCAACTGATGCTCGAAAATTACGAAGGCGTTGTGGACGCCTTTAAAGGAGCGCCCGCAGCCGGTGCGCCTGTAAGTGCTCCTTCTCTCCTGTTCCAAGCCGTTGCGCAGGATCAGTTGGGACATACCGAAGAAGCTCAGCGACTTATTTCCGAAATGCGCAAAACGTGGCCGGAGTTTCCATCTGAGTTTCTCGCCGGCAGGATTTTCCAAAATGATGACGCAACGCGGCAAGCGATACTGGATACTCTAATCAGATATTGATGAAACGCGTCGCATGTTTGTCGACGCAAAGTCTGCTTTCCGCGGATTGCTGTCATTGGGGCAACGCGCAGCACCGGCCAAAGTGGGCTCGATGCAGCCATTCGCGGATTTCACCTGAATGCCTGCTTTGCGGACATAGCTGCCTTTTGCCAGTGCTGCTAATGCTGACGCAGAAACTACTCGCGGGCGCAGCACTTTGATCGCTGCTTCGCGGCAGATGTCGCCAGACCGGTCATTCGTTTGCGCTGTTTTGACAGGAAACGAAACCGTACTTTCGCCACAGATCGGTCAGACAAGCAAGACGCGCAACAAAGACGAAGCCGCTCGTGCGGCAGAGGCACCTATTGATAACGCTTCGCGATGATCTGACAGCCGAGATTTTGAAAGTCGACATCGGGTTGGCGACCGGTAGGCCGTTTCGGACCACTGAATACAGGCCGGGGTGTCGGGCGGAACAGGGCCGCGCCGTGCCGCATCAGAAAAGAAGCCCAGACAATGCACCAGACCAGGGGCACGGTGGAGTGCCCTATCGTATCGACCGAGACGAATACACGCAGAAATGCAGCCATCCACAAAAGCGCGAATCCGACCTTATCGATCATGACCGTTCGCAGTCGATCAGCGCGACAAGCCACAGCGCGCGAGGCCACGGCATAGATCGAACATGCCATTGCGCCAGCGGTAAGCGAATGCAGAGCGGCGCCGCCTAGCATTAGCGAAACATGCGCTTTGCTGAGTGCCACTAGAAAGAGCCCCAAAGGCAACCAAAAGTAGGCCAGATTCAGCATACGCAGCAAACCGTCTTCGAATGTATCTTTGGACAACCAGAGCGACAGTCGAACTGCTTCGGCTGTAGCCGCAACTGCCAGACTTGCGCAAACCCATTCGGATGTGGCCCCAAGCGTTTCCAGCAAGAGCGCGACGAGGATGGCTATGACAGAAGGGTAACCGCAAAGCCGCGCCAACCTGAAGCGTCGCTCGCGAGGCGGGATGCAACTCAGCCTGTTCCAGGTGAAACCCGCAATCATACGGCCGCCCACGATCGACAGCAGGGCCGCAAAGCCCAGAACTGGGATGAACGGCATGTTCCCGCCCCGCAGCACGGCGATCTGCACGCCGGTCATCGTCATCGCAAACAGTGCAAATACCACGCCTTTGGTGGACGGGGATCGCAAGGCCGCGCGCGCAAGGGTCAGCGCCACAAAGCCCATAAAAGCTGCAGTTCCCGCTGTGACCAGAGCAGGATCGGTACCAAGTGCACCTACTGCGGTCAAACGGGCCAGGAGCCAAAGCGCCACCAAGAGAACCACAGCTCGGCGAGACATACGAGCACCATTGGACCAGCTTGGCATCGCGGTCAGCGCGTAGCCCGCAAACATGGCTGCGGCGAAGCCAAACACCATCTCATGCCCGTGCCAGGCCCACCGATTGCCAAACGGCGAATACGTCAGGTCAATCCCTGTGTCCCAGCCAACCAGGCCAACCCCGACAATTGCCCAGGTCGCTCCAGCCAGAAACATGGGCCGATATGGTGCCACTATTGGATTATTCCCGCTGCGCGGTCACACCGGATTGGCATTGGCGATGCGGCGATACCCGGCCTCTCCGTGGAAGAAGCCGTTGCTGAACGGAGCCCCGCCGCAGATCTCATGCAACACTGCTTCTGCCTCAGGCAGATCGATTCTGCGCTCCAGTGCGCGCCGGTAGACCTGCGTGACGGCCACCATATCCACCGCCTGCGGCATCAAACGCAAATGGGTGACGCCGTCGCGAGCCAGCCGCGCCATTTCCGGCATTAGGTTAAGATAGCTTTCAGACTGGGTCTGGATGCCGTTCACCCGGAGGATCGGCTGGTCTTCGCGGGTGGTCAGCGGCATCCCGTCAGCATCCTCTTCACAGACGAACTGGCAATTGTCCTTGGTGCGGCCATGCGCGCGCGCATGGTAGCAGCGCGCCGAAACGGCCAGCGAGGCTCGGCCGAAAACCTGTACTTCGACGCCAAGTCCCAGGTCGCGGGCAGCCCGCGTCGCAGCGGCAATGGCGGGGGCGGGCAGCTCGGTCGGTAGGACAACATGGGTCGCCCCCTGATCGGTCATCCATTTGATCGTGGCCTCGTTATAGGCATTCATGAAGGGCCCGATGCGATGGGGGCGTTTGCCGCGTGCGTAAAGCCCTGCCGCATTGTTGATCTCGATTTCGGGCGCATCCATCGCGGCCATATCCTCTGTTGCCTTACGCTCGCGCTTCAGCATCACTTCGGCAAGCGAGGACAAGATTACCCGTTTGCCCGCGCGTTCCAGCCGCTCAATGATTGTCGGTAGTTCAGCCTCCTGGAAAGGCGCACGCTTGGAGCAGATCACCTCACCCAGATACACCTCGTCGATGGGAGCCTCGTCCGCGATGCGGGCATAGAAATCGCGCCGCCGCTCGGCGGACCAGTGATAGGCAATCGGACCCAGTGTCAGTTTTGTCATGTTCGTCACCGCCATTTCTTTGTCTCAAAGGCGCCTTGTGTCTGTTTCTGACCCTCGGTCAATGCGACGAGGTCGGCGATGTTCGCCTCTCGCCCTGCGCGGATGTCATCCACCGCCGCGCGAAAGGCTTTTACAACGTTACGCACATAGCTTTTCGACCGCTGCCGCCCTTCGATCTTGAAGGCATGAACACCCGCCTCGATCAGCTCGGGCAACAGCCGCGAAAGGTTGAGGCTGATGGGTTCCTCAAAGGCGTAGTAACCCTCGGGTCGGTGCGGCGCGGAATATCTGCCCTTGCAGATCGTGGGATAGCCCGCCTTTTCGTCCGGACCGAAACAGTCGATCGTAAATCCGGCAAGTTGCGAGGACATCGACCCGTCATCGTGGCGGACATATTCAACGTCCGAGGCTGGCGAACAGACGCCATCCATGTTGGTCGATTGCCCGGTCAGGTAGTTGGTCAGGCTGCACCGTCCTTCCACCATCAGCCCGTGGTTTCCGAAGATGAAGGTTTCGATCTCGCAGGGGATTTCCTTGCGGATCTGGCGGATCTCGGGGATCGTCAGGATGCGCGGCAGGACCACGCGTTTCACCCCGAAATTCTCACAATAGTAGCGGATGGCCT
The DNA here is from genome assembly GCF_056539905.1 of Ruegeria sp. AP7. Taxonomy (NCBI): domain Bacteria; kingdom Pseudomonadati; phylum Pseudomonadota; class Alphaproteobacteria; order Rhodobacterales; family Roseobacteraceae; genus Ruegeria; species Ruegeria sp. AP7. The sequence continues at coordinate 152,776 of NZ_JBQFVT010000009.1, forward strand.
CGGGGCTGGAGGCGGCAGCCTGCACAGACAGATGTAGCCGGATGCCGGGATGTGTGCGGGCGATGTAGTCGGCGACGCCCATATCGGCAACGATGAATGCGTCGACGCCAAACCGTGCACCGGTATCGGCGGCCTGCCGCCAAAGGTCGACCTTACCAGCAGGCGGATAGGTGTTGAGCGCAAGCAGAACCTTGGTGCCCTTCTCATGGGCATAGGCGACAGATGCGGCCAACTCATCCGGTGTGAAATTCAGGCCCGGAAAGTTGCGGGCGTTGGTGGCGTCCTGGAAGCCGCAATAGACGGCGTCGGCGCCAGCATCGACGGCGGTACGCAAGGCAGCGGGCGTGCCAGCAGGGCAGATCAGTTCGGCAAGGCTCATGATTGGCCTGTATCCTTTCAGGTTGTCGGGTATGAACGGCGCAGTCGCGCCAGGATCGCGCGGCCCGGTGCGCCGAACATGTCGGCGGTTTCTTCGGCGATGGAGCCGTCGACATCGTCAAGCGCGTTTCTCAGTCGTACTACAGCTTCGGTATCGCCGGTCACCTCGAGATCACGCGAGAAGAAGGCCGCATCACCATCCTCTTCTGAATCGATTAGTTCCAGCAACAGCATGAATCGGCCACGGATTGCCGCCCCGGCAACGGGCGCTATATCGCGCGGCACGGCGCGGAAGATCAGCGCTTGCGGATCAGGGCGTAGATGCAGCGAAAAAGGCAGCTCAATTGGGTCGATGATGTAATCTGTTGTCTGATGCGGTCCAAGTCGGGCAAAGAGCGACGGGTGGCGTTCCGCAACGCGCCGCACGATCCGCGACAGGATCGGCTGTACAATTGCAGCCGACAGCCGCGCTACCGAGCGCTGTCCCAGTAAGCGCGGGCGATGAATGGGGTCGGTGTTGGCGGTCATTTCTCAGGTCTCTCTTGCTGTGCACAGGTCGGTTTTTGGCTAGGTCAAGACCATCGGGCTGTGTTGGGGTTGCCAAAATTTGATCGGCAAGCTCGCTGTGGCAAGCGCAGTACAAATCGGCATTATGCGAGGTGTCGGCGTGGTGTGAGACATCGGTTGTTCAATTTCGGGCTACGAGGGAATTGTGGTCTTATCTCTCATGCTCTCATCTCGATGCGCGGAAAAAGCACTTCGTTTTCGAGATACATGTGCTCGTCGAGATCCTCGACCAGCTTGCCGAGCCCGACATAGAGGCGCCGCCAGCTTTGGCAGGCGTGGTGCGGAAGCCGGAAGCCGTGGGTGATCGCGGCGATGCGATTCAGCGCAGCCTCGTGACCGTCATGAGCCTCGCGTAGGCTTGGGACGGCACTGACTGCGCTGGCCGGGCGCTCGGTCTGCAATGCAGTAAATACAGTTTCTTCTTCGTCGCGCATGTGATCCTCGAGTTCTGCGAACATTACCTTCAGCGCATCGGTCAAACCGTGCGGTGTGTTTGGATCGGTCGCGTGGACTGTCTCGACTTTGTTGGCCAGCGCGATCAGCCCAGGCATCTCCCGCCGGTGAGTGTCATGGTAGCGGTTCCAGATGTGATTGATCAGCGCGACGGTCGGCATCTGAGTTGTCGGATCGTACATTCAGGCCTCCTCGGCAAGTGTAGTAGTGGGCTTGATTGCTGTTTGGCACCAGTCCAAAACTTCATTCTCTTCAGGTGTTAGCGTCGTCGCCATGCCACCCGCGAAATGTTCGAAGGCCGCCCGGTGCGCATCGGAAACGCCGATCAGAACCGGCACGTTGCGCGACAGGGCCTCGGCGATCAGTGCGCGAAATCCGCGCCCTTCCGCCTCGCTGACCCCGAACTTGTTCAGCACTACCAATTCGACCTCGCCCGCAATCAGCCGTGCGGTCGCCGTGGCGGCCGCCTTTTCAAGTGCTCCTGCATCCATCCGGCAAGATGTGGAACCAGTTCCAAGATCTTGCGTGATCCGGGCGTTCGGTCCATCAGGCAAAAGCCACAAGTTGCTGTTGCAATCAGAAGCCCCTCCCGATGGTTTTTGCTGGCGCAGGGCGCCACCAACCCGAACTCCGTCAGTCTGCAAACGTGCCACCACTGCAGAAAGTAACTGATCTGTAGCACCTCGACCCTCAGCCGAAACATTCGCCAACTGCTTCATCGCCCCGGCTCTTCCCAACCCGCTTCGGCAGCAGCAACCGTATTGCAAGGCCGCCACAATGTGTCGGTTTCCTTGTGAACAGAGGCGGCTAGATCATCCTTCAAGTCTGGTCCTCTCTGCCGTGTTTCAGCTGGGCAAAATCGAATTGGTATTTGATTTGCCGAATACTTCGCGTTAATACGCATTGCAAATACCAAATCGGGATCGCGACCTTGCGCCTCACTTCATTCACAGATTACGGGCTGCGCGTTTTGATGCGCTTGGCCGGAACACCTGACCGCGCCATGACTACCGTTGAGCTCGCCGCCGAATTCCAGGTTTCGCGCAACCACCTTGCCAAAGTGATCTCTGCCCTCGCCGGAGCAAGCTATATCGAGACCCGGCGCGGCGGTGGCGGCGGTGCCATGCTGGCCCGCCCACCAGAAAAGATACGGCTTGGCGACGTGATTGCCTTTCTCGAAACCGGCCAGGTATTGGTCGAGTGCTTTTCACCTGGCGGCGCTGCCTGCACCCTGACGCCGCACTGCCGTTTGAAGAACCGGTTGGCCCAGGCCGAAGCGTCCTTCATCGCTGACCTCAACCGCAGCACATTGGCCGATTGCGTCTATCACCCCAAAGCCGTCTGACCCTCCAGATCAGTGATCGTTGATAAGAGAACTTCCCTTGCCGTTCTGATTGGCTCTGATCAAACCCTCAGCACAGCCGCCTTCAAATTAACTGACAAAAACGGACTGATCACATCAGACTGATCGACCAAGAAACGTGATGACATGAAACTGAAGGAGTTATGCATAGGTGTCCGTGGACAGACTGTCGGGTTTTGCGTGGGCGCAGCGCCCTTTCGCCGGAAGTTGCTTGCATGGGCCTTGCACTGGGGCCGAATTCAGTGTGACCCGCCTCGCATCCCTTGGGGTCCGATGAATATCGGTATGCGCAGCTATACTTAGCCTTCGTTTCAGAGGGACTGTGGGTAGTTGGACTGGTGGCGCGACATACCGTCCAATCCTCCCTCCACGCCCGGACATCAGCATCGTGCCGACATCCGGGGTTCAATGGCCAGACGGATAGACGTTGTTGGTCGGCGCGGCTTTCATGCACTGCAGCGGCTGCATCAGGGTGGTTGGAGCCGATGACTAACCTCGATTAACTATCGAGTTCTCAATAGTGCTTTCAACAAACAAACAAACAAACGCTACTGTAATTACCTGATTTAAGCGGCTTGATGCAGATCAAGGTACGTGCACGAGTTTTGTGATTAGCGGAATTCACAGCCGAGGATTTCGCTCAACTATTCTCACAAAATTTTCGAAGGAGGCTACCGTGCCAGTTATCACAAATCAAATCTGTCATCCTGACCAGTTGCCGCGTATGGCCAACACGCTGAATGTGGACCTTGCACAGGCCATATTGAACAACAAGCTTGAGGTGTTCAGGCATCACGATATCGCGTTCAAGTGCGGCGAATGTCTTGAAAAAAGAGCTTGCAATGCTTGGCTCGACGCCCATCCCGACGGTGCGCAGGAAGCACCAGATTATTGTTTGAACAAAGTTCTGCTCGAAGAATTGCGGAGCTAATGGGCGCATTGAATGATGCGGCGACAGCCTAGCGTCGGTTGACTTGCTGCGCTTTGCGCGATTGGCTCCTTCTGCAGCCGCAGAGCGGCAAGCGAAACTGCGCTCCTGAAAAAGTTTCCGTACTCCGTGCGCGCGCAGCACTAAATCACAATGACCGCCATGGGCTCAAAGCCGTCATCCGACGGCATTAGCGATTAGACCGGTTTGTGGTTGCGAGCGGTCATTGGGGCGGTCCCGTTTCCACGGTAGACGTGGCCGTCACTCTGAGCACTATTTTAGGTATCAGCCAACCTAGCAGTGCTGCGGGTGAAACGCTAACCGAGATCGGCGTTATTGATCGATAAGCGCTCCTGTCTTTTAGTCGAGTGACCGACGGTAGTGCGTCTTGGTGGAGAAAACAGTGATCTTTGGCCCAATCTCCCAAGTTTGGCTAAATCTGGAGAGTTACCTCAACGAACGGCAGGTTAGGGGGCGGCCGCCAAGCCGCATATGCTTAGGCCATTCTTGCACTTTTCATCTGATCGAGCCGCTCGGCGAAGGCATGCTCCTCAATCCCCTCAACCAATGCGCGCCGAAAGAAGGCGGCTTGGGTTTCCGGTGCAAGACCGTTTGTCGGCGGATCGCGATCCAGGTTTGTCGGAAACGAGTACCCTTCGGCGGTCGCAGCGATTGCCGCAGACAACTCGGCGGCGCTGAGCCTGTTTGTTTGCTTGGCCTGAAGCGCGTGAGGGAAAAGCAGTTTGCACATTCTGTCCCGGTCGACTGTCTCCATTGCGCGACCAAAGGCCGATGACACCTGCAAAAGGTTGGCGAAGCGGTGAATGTCATGACTGATGTTGGCACCGGCCGCGTGAAACAAAGCGGGGGAGAAGAACACGGCATCTCCTTTGGCCAGCGGTAACTGCACATGGCGTTCTTCGAAAAGGGCCCGAAAGTCATCCCGGCGCCATGCTGCATAGCCCGGACGATATGCTTGCGAAAAGGGCAGCAGTTTGGTCGGGCCGCTCTCCAAAGGCATGTCGCAATGTGCGACAGCGCCCTGAAGCGTCAGAATTGGCGAGACGTCGTGGACGTGTGCAGGATAAGACGCGCTGACGTCGGAGGTTTGAAATCCCAGATGATAGTCGCGATGCGCCTGCTGAGCTGCGCCGCCGGGGTGCACGAGGTTTACCTGCGCCGTCATCTGATAATTCGGCCCCAGCCAAGCTTCGCAAACTGCCGCGACAGAAGTGTTTGCGAAGTAGTTCAGAAACGCCTCGGGCGAGGCTTCGCAGAGCTTTTGAAGCGAGTTCCATATCCGATCGTTCGCTCCCGACGCTGCGAAGTGATCGCCTGCGCCCCCAGTTCCCTGCTTCTCTTCCGCAATAATTCCTTTGTAGATGTGGGTTGCCTCATCCAGAGCTGCCGTATCGGCATAGGCTCCCTTTAAGGCCACGACCCCCGCACCGGAGCGCAGGACCTGTGCCCATTCCGCCATGATCCCTCTACGGGTCCGGTCATCTTCGAGAGCCGAACGAAGGTTTGCCATGTCGTAGATCGGGATGTTCTTTTCAATGGCGGCCGCAAGCGGCACCTGCTCGCTGCTTGTCGCTTGACCTATGAGTGCCTTGAACTCGCCCAGATCACAGGTATCCGGGTCGTAGTAGCCGATGGTGTTGTCGACAGTATCCTTCATGACGGCTCCTCCCTTGTCCCGAACAGGATACGGACGCGGGGATTGCTTTGGGCCCAGAAACGCATCAAAAACACATCAAATGACACACCGTTTTCCTATCAAAGAGATCGCGCGGCAGGCAGGTCTTGGAACCGCCACTGTCGATCGGGTTCTGAATGACCGGGCTCATGTGAGCCCGCAGACAAAGCTGCGTGTTACCGCCGCAATGGAAGAGTTGAAGGCCCAAGAGACCCAGCTTGCTGCTCGTGGAAGGCGATTGTTCTTCGACTTCGTCGTGGAGGCGCCGTCTCGCTTCAGCCGGGAGGTGAAGGCGGCCGCAGAGGCGATACTGCCTCAGATCAGAACGGCAGTTTGCCGTCCGCGATTTCTGCTGCAGGAGATCATGGAAGAGGACGAGGTCGTCGGGGCGCTGAAACGGATCATGAAGCGAGGTAGTCAGGGTGTGTGTCTTAAGGCGCGGGATACGGCACGGATTAGGGAAGCAGTGAAGACGCTGACCGCCGCAAAGATCCCGGTGGTCACGCTTGTCACCGATATCGGGGATACTGATCGTATTGCCTATGTCGGGTTAGACAACGCCGGTGCAGGACGCACAGCTGCCTACCTTATCTCCCGAATGCTCGGGGATGGGCCAGGAATGGTCTTAGCCACTCGCAGCCATGAACGCTTTCTGGGAGAAGAGCAGCGCGAGTACAGTTTTACTGAAACCTTGGCACGCGAGCGTCCTGATCTTCAGCTCCTTGCTGTCCAGGGCGGCAGTGGAGTGGACTTAGAAACATCAAGGCTCTTAATGAAGTCCGTAGACGACATTCAACATCTGCGCGCGGTCTATTCGATGGGAGGCGGCAACCTATCGATCCTGCGCACGCTAGAGCACAAAGGTTTGCGCCCCGATGTCTACGTGGCCCATGACCTTGATCGGGAAAACAGAGAGTTGATCCAGGACCGGCGCGTCGACTTCATCCTGCATCACGATCTGCAACTGGACGTACGGAACACGTTCAACACTTTCCTATCTTATCATGGGCTGTCCAGCGGGCTAGTGGAGGCACCGATCTCCACTGTCCAGGTGCTGACACCGGAGAATATACCGCGGTGAGGTCTGTCCAGTCAGGGGCGCACTTCAACCGGAAAGGCAGACATCACCGCTTTCATTGGCAACTTCTGCTCCGTCCGCATACCGGTCGTTTGCTGCAACTTGCTTGAATGTCCACTGAATTAGAAGCTTCCACAAATGTAAACTTGGTCGGCATATTTTCCATTGGCTTCTGGCCAATGTTGGCATGAAGACATTGATTCAACTGGGAAGCCAGCGAACCAAATGGCAGTTTCGAAAGGGAAGTCTTACGCCCTCTATGCAAAAGAACGACTTTGCGCTCCGGCGTCGATGCGGCGCTTGGTGGAAGTCTCCTGAACGACCGCTATCCGAGCCAACAAGTCTCAATCACTCAGGGCAATAGACACGCAACAAAACTGTTTGATGCAATGCGTCTCAAGGATTGGTAGGGGCGATAACGTAGAGAGCTTTCAATGCTTCGCTGGGCTCGATCCCTGGCAAAGCAATGCGAAAGATCTCCTCCATTTTGCCTTGAGCATACATTTCTGACAAAATGCGGTCCACAAGCAATCGAAAGTCATCATCACCCCTCGCAATGGCCAATCCTTGCTTTTCTATCGTCAGTATTTCCTGGGATAGTTTGAATTTGCCCTTTAGTCCCGCAGCAATGTAGTTGACCAACAAAATCGACTGATCTGCAAAATAGGCATCAATTTCACCGTCTCGAAGTGCTTTGATACCGTCTGGGTGTGAAGCAAATCGCACCATATCTGCGTCGATACCTGCAGCTTCAAATGAGTTCAGAACGGACGCTTCTGTTGTTGTGCTGCTTCTCATTCCAACCTTCTTTCCCGCGAGTGCACCCATGGTGCCCTCAGCCTCGATTGGCAACAATATGGACGTTCCATCGACATAAGTTGGGATTGAGAAATCAACAACTTCGCGTCGGGAAAGTGTAATCGTCGCGGCCCCGCAGAGCATATCCACCCCTCCGGAAGCAACTTTGTCGAAACGATCCTTAGAGTCGACCGGAATGAACTGAACATTCAAATCCTTCAATTCCAGTTTCTGCGCAATTACCTTCGCCACTTGATCGCAAATCAACGGTGACAGACCAAACGGGCGACCTTGGTCGTTAATGTAAGACAACGGAGCAGCATCTGTTCGAAAACCAAATCGGATTTCGTTGTTTTTTGTTATCCTGTCGATTGTTTGAGCAACCGCTCCAGTTGCGAAAAGAGCCGTTGCAATAAGTGCAGGTAGCAAGCGCATGGGTTGTCCTTTTTGTCCGGTTTCCATCCCATTGGATGCGAAAAACATCGCGTGCCGAGGTTAAAACACATTGAGGCAAAAAGCAGTTGGATTTTTGATGACCAGAGGCGCATGGCGGGGAAGAAAACCAAATCCTCGTGCTATAGGTTGCTAACGCAGTTTCTTAAATGCAAAGCCTTATTTGGCCGAGCTCATGTGCGCATGTCTAGGCTCTGGACCTATTAACAGGTCGGAGCGTCAACGGCCGCTTTGATCCAGAGCAGACACTGGTAGAAAACACGGCTAGGACCGGGTTGCGGACATTTCTGCCATTGTAGACGCAGCAAAGTATGCTAATTCTCGCAGCGCAAATCACTGAGCTAGTCGCGACCGGGTGGTGTTTTTTTCGCAAAGCGGTGGTCGCTGGATCAAAAGCAACTGACTTCGCTACGAAACCGCACCAACCCCTTTGATCCGAGTTTTTCTGACGACACTTTGATTAGAGTATTTGAGAATTTGTGCGCGACTGCGTGCAAAAATGGAGCTTGAAATGGCCGCTATTAGCCCCCCGGTTTGTGATTTTGGACTACCTGCGCCAGACTTCGTTTTGCCCGGCACGAATGGGAAAATGTATGGTCTTGCCGATTTAAAAGGCGTCAAAGGAACGTTGGTGATGTTCATTTGCAATCATTGCCCATACGTTTTGACGATACTGAATAAGATAATCCGTGACAGCTCAGACTTGATGGCTTTTGGTGTCGGTGTTGTCGCAATATGTTCGAACGATGCTGAAAAGTATCCAGCCGACAGTTTTGAGAACATGAAGCTTATGGCTTTAAAACATTCCTTTCCCTTCCATTATCTGCATGACGAGAGCCAGTCTGTTGCCAAAGCTTTTGGCGCCACATGCACTCCGGATTTCTTTGGCTATAATGCTGAGCTTGAATTACAATACCGGGGTCGCTTGGACGCAACGCGCATGACACCTGGACAGCAAGATCTTCCACGCGAATTATACGAAGCTATGAGGCAAGTCGCAGAGACTGATCAGGGTCCCAAAAAGCAAACGCAATCCATTGGCTGCTCAATCAAATGGAAATAGTACGAGTGATCGGGACCGTCGCTTTGAGCGGACGTTCACCGCTCTGTCTTCCGAGCCGTGAACTATGTTGCTCAAAGACAATCAATGCATCCTGGCTCTAAGTCTATCTGAATTGTGTCAAGATATTTAACATGCTAAAAACGCAATACTAAAATTTCTCTGGATCTTTGAAATTTGAAACATCCAAGCGAGAAGCGACTTTATGAGGGCGCAAGATTGGCGTTCTCAAGAGCGGTTAAGCCAGGGCTGCGGAACGCTCGACTTTTTCTAAGCGGCGTTGAAAAACTTCCCAACCCTACTTGGCAAACGTTTTTTTTAGCGATAATTGCCCTATTGCTCTTGTCTTGTTCAGCTCCGAAAAACCTCGTTGGCATTGGATTGAAGGCCCCGCTAGATATTGCGCAAGATGCCGGCCAACACCGCCTTTTTATAGCAACGACTAGAGTGCCGTCGAGCGTTTCTGGGGAATTTTACTCCGGCGAACGAAGCCAAACCCTTCACTTTGCGCAGGTGAAGGTTTCAGTGCCGCCGACACATGTGCCAGGCAAAATTGAAAGACCTAGGCAATTACCACCCGATCCGCAAAAACACTTCACAATCAATCAACCGGTTTCATTTAACACGGAAACGCAGTTTCAAAACGAGTTGACGGCACATTTGAAAAGTCGGCCTAAAGAAAGGCGCAACATTTTATTATTTGTCCACGGGTACAACACGAACTTGACATCGGCCATTCTTCAAGTGACGCAATTTGTCGAAGACACGGGGTACGATGGTGTTCCTATTCTTTTTTCATGGGCGTCTAGCGGCAAAACACTGAAATACGTCTACGACATAAACAGCGTACTTTCTGCGCGGGATCAATTGGTCAAACTGTTTTCGACTCTACAGCTTGCAAGTGTCGAAAGCTACGATGTTGTAGCACATTCTATGGGTTCTCTTCTGGTTATGGAGGCTGCTCGCCAGATTGTTATTACAACTGGTATAAACCCAACCGGGAAAGTTCGAAATGTTGTGCTAGCCGCTCCAGATATCGACCTCGATCTTTTTCTGTCACAACTTAGAAATTTTCCAGAAGGCGGATATAACATGATCATTCTTGTTTCATCAGACGACAAGGCATTGTTGGCAAGCCGCAGAGTGGCGGGGGGCGTATCTCGTATTGGTCAGCTTCCGGCCACTGAATTGAACAGACGTGGAATAATCGCCATCGATTTAAGTGATGTGGACGACGAGAGTTCTTATTCGCACGCCAAATACAAGGATTCTCCCGAAGTCGTTCGACTGCTTGGCGACGCTCTAAAGAATGGCGACAGTTTCTACTCGCGACCCAAGCTAACCATAGGACAGACAATTGGTGTAGGTGTCGATGGAACAATCAACGCCTTGACTCCCAATCTTAACTGACACCCACTTCACACATCTGATCTGACATAACAATCGGAGCGCTCAATGCCTTGTACGACAGGAAGGTTGCCAAGTTTTCTGAGAAATTCACTTAGCGTCTTTTTGATCTGTCTGTCGGCATCCACGAGTCAAGCGCTCGGTGCAGGTTGCCCGGAGAAGCCAGAACTGTCTGGGAGCGTTACTTTCACTGGTGAGACCAGATCTCTATTTATCGGTGTTCGTCAAGGCCAAGGAGTTTTAGAACTTAAAGAAGGGCAGGAATTTACGTTTTCTGCACGTGGCCTAAAATTTGGGGAAACTGGCACCCGTGATGGCACGATATCGGGAAATGTTTACGGCCTACAATCACCAGATGATTTCCCAGGCGTATATCAGGGGGTTGTCGGTGGTTTTCTTGCAATTGCAGGCGAAAGCGACATTGTGCTGGTGAACTCGAAATGCGTAACTATCGTGGCGCGTGTTTCTGCGGCTGGTTTGAATATGTCTTTGGAAGCGGATCAGGCCGTTTTTATCCAATTCACTGGCGATTGATTTTGTCTTACCGGGCCAACCTTTGTTTCCCGATATTTGATGTAGCTCCTTCGCCCGGACACTGTGTTGCCCCATTGGTAGTCTTGCCCGTCCGCATTGGGCTCAAAGCGGAAGATTAACGAGAGATTCCGAATGTCTGCTTGGGAGCGGCGAGCGGACGATCCCGCCCGCCTAAAAGGTTAAAGATCGATGCGTTCGGCAATACTAAGCGCGTCTTCAAGCTCGACGCCAAGGTAACGCACCGTACTGTCCACTTTGCTGTGACCGAGCAGAAGTTGAACGGCACGTAGGTTTCCGGTCTTTCTGTATATCAAAGCTGCTTTGGTGCGCCTAAGCGAATGCGTGCCGTAGCTGGACGGATCGAGACCAATCGCTGACACCCATTCCCGGACAAGCCTAGCGTATTGCCGGGTCGAAAGATGCGGCAAAGCATGCATACGACTTGGAAACAGATACCGTTGTCCATGCATATATTGAGAAGAGACCCATTGCGACACGACTTCACGTGTATTCTCCGTCACTTCAAATTGCACTGGCTTCGCAGTTTTACGTTGAACAACGGATACCCGATCGCGAACAGAATTGCCGACGGCGAGATCGTTAACCCTCAGGCGGACGAGATCGCACCCGCGCAACTTGCTATCGATGGCAAGATTGAACAATGCTAGGTCTCTCAGCTTGTTTGCAAGTTCGAGCCGAGCGCGAATGGCCCAGACTTGCTTTGGCTGCAATGGCCGCTTCTGTCCGACTAGTCTGCCTTTGTTCCAAGGCGGACGACGCGTTGTGACAACGGGAAGTAGAGATTTGGACATCTTATATCTCCGTCCATTCCCTTCCGTCCCAAACATCGACACTGTGCCGACAGCTGCAGTCTAATTGCCGCTCGCGTGTCTTCAGCACAGGAAATTCTCAGGTTTCAGGAACTTTCACCGCTGATCTTCTTACCCATCACATCCGCTGCCTGCCGCAACGGGTCATCTGCGAGATGCGCGTAGCGTTGCGTGGTAGACGGGTTCGTGTGTCCAAGCAATCGACCAACTATAGGCAGACTCAGACCGCTGGAAACGAGATGCGACGCATGCGTATGCCGATTGTCGTGGATACGGTAGTCTTGAAGGCCTGCTGATGTGGTGACCGAGCTCCAAAATTTCTTCAGATCTTTGTACGGTTGGTCCGGAGAGCGTCCCGGAAACAACCAGCGACTCTCAGGAGAATCCCCTGCGCTCATTGCCGCAAGCAAATCACAGGTTGCTGACGATATTGGCAGGTGCTCTCGTCGCTTTTGCTTTGTGTGGTGCGACGGCTTTGTCCAGACCGCTCGATCCAAATCGAAGTCTTCCCATTTTGCCGTCAGGACTTCGCCGATCCGTGCACCTGTCAGGAGTTGCAGTCGGATAGCGTTGGCTGCAACCTGATTCGGATGCTCTGACAGAGCCACCAACAGCCTTTGCAGCTCATCGTCCGACAGCCAGCGGTCCCGCTTTTCCTCGGGAAACTTTTCTATGCCGCGCGCCGGATTGTCAGAACGCTGACCCCAGCGCACAGACAGTTCAAACATTTTCGACATGAGGGCCAGAGTGCGATTGGCTTGATATGGAGTATCACGCATTTGATTGTGAAGCTTCTGAACATGCTGATGCGTCACTTCAATGACTTTAAGGTCACCAAGCTTGGGGAGAATGTATCGGTCCAGCATTGACCGATCATTCCGAACACTACCGGGACGTTTCTTTGGCTCCGCATGTGCGGTCATGTATTGCTCGGCAAGTAAGTTCACCGTTGGTGAATGCCTGAGCGTTTGAGCGTCCGCGACAGGGTCTCCGCCACGCACCACGTCAGCAAGAATCGCGCGTGCCATTTCGCGGGCGGCGCCCAATGACAAGGTCGGCCCATATCGCCCAAGTGTCTTGCGTTTCGACCGTCCGGTTTGTTTGTTGCGATATTGAACTACGAAGCTTTTGACACCGGTTGTTTTCACGCGGAGTCCAAAACCCGGCAGACCGTCATCCCAATAAATCGTGTCCCGGTTTGTTGCTGAAAGGCGATCGACACTTGATTTTGTTAATCTGACGTTGGGCATATTGGTCTCGGACGGATTGGGTAAGCACAAGGTAAGCAAAGTGCGGAGGGTTGGGAAGGGTCTTTAAGAAACCTCTGCACGCTAAAAATTCTGTTATTTAAGAGAATATACTGTTCAATCTAATTGGCTATAATGCTATCGAAAATGGGATAATAAGACTTTTAATCAGTGGGTCGCAGGTTCGAATCCTGCACGGCTCACCACTTTTTTAAATGAAAAACAACGTCTTACGACATCCGCGCCACTGCTTTTCAGATAGGCGCGTCCGGTATTAACGGACTATTCACGGACGACATTGATGCAACAGGTCAACATCATTTTGCCTGTCGCGTTCTCACGTATCAGCCTGAACTGCTTGAACCTACCTAGAATGCTCAGAGCGGCAAGACGCTTCAAGTGCGGGGGGGGGGGCGGGGATAAACCCCGCCGGTAGGAGTCCCGCTGATTGACGCACCTCCCCAGCCGCCCGACCGAGCGCAGACTGTTTCTCAAATTTGCCATCGTAGTGTTGGCTCACGCGCGCGTATGTAGGTTCGGGCATAATTTTGCATTTCCAATGAATTTTGCACTTCGGCGCAATCGCCTGGGGAACCAGAGCCATGGCAAAGCTCAGGTTAGTGGAAGTGGTATTCGCAGCACTGACGAGTGCGGCGGAAACTGAACCTTCGCTGCGCATTGCGCCAATGGCCGCTCAATTGAGGCCTTGCTACCTACGTACCGCTCAATTTGCGAAACTTAGATGGTGAAATTCCAAACCAGCTGGCAAATGTGCGGCGGAAGCTGTTGACCTCGCTGAACCCAAGATTGAAGGCAACCTCCGCGACAGAAAGGTCAGTGCCCGACAGCAGCGACCTGGCTCGATCTGTCTGTTCAGCCACACGGATCTCTTTGAAACTGGTGTTCTCCGCAGTGAGTTGCCGTTGCAGCTTGCGTACGCTGACACCCAATGTGGCCGCCACCGTTTCGATGTCGGCGTGCCCCATGGCGAGTTGCGCGCGCAAGGCGTTCCCAACCACCTCTTTGGTGGTTGAGGGCGTTTGCCGCGACCGCACATCGCGGATGCCTGCCAACGTCATCGCCAGCCTCTCGTCGGTTGTCCGCGGATTAGGGGTTTCGATTTCTGACAGAGGGATCGCAATGCTGGCGGCGGATCCCCCCACACGCACCTCTGCATTGTAGATGTACTGCAGCGCGGTTTCGGTGCCTCGGTGCACCTCTGGAATCTCCACCCAGCTCGGTCGCCAGCGGCGTCCACAGAACTCGCGCACCACAGACTGCAGCACAAACGGCAGGTCCTGATCGATCAAATTTGCCCCGGCGATTCCGCCGAGCATGGCATCAAACCCAAGCACAAAATGATCGCCAACCACGCGGGTGCGCAAAACTGACCCCCGTTGCAGGAACGGCAGGATTTTTTCAGCCCGCGCCAGAGCCACATCCAGTTTCGGCGCGCCGAGCACATAGTCTGCGTAGGCCCCAAAGGAGGCGTAGCGGAAGTCTTGCGTGATATAGGCACCGATGTGTTTTTCGGAGATCTTCAGGCTGGCGGCTTGCATGAACCGCGCCTGAAGCCGATAGGGGAGGAACACCGTCGGGTCTTCCATTACCGCTCGTGACAGTCCGGCTTCTTTCAGGGCATGTTCGGACACCCGCGGCGATGCAATTTGGTCAAGCCCTTGTAGCGCGGGGCGAAACGCCAAGGTGCTTTGCAAAACCGTGTCCATGACGGACAGTTTGTCGTGAAATGATCACTTTTGGAAGTGGCGTGGCCTCCCCCCACAAATTACCTTCAGTTTAGCAAAACGAATGACCCAAACTGAAAATTGGAGACCAAACATGAAACGCCGTTCCGTCCTGAAAGTTGTTCTGACAAGCGCACTGATTGCGGCTCTTTCGGTGCCTGCGGTCGCCACCGCAGACAGCTTAAAGCCCGTGGTTGAAGGTCTGCCAATGGCGGCGCGGACCGCACCGGTTCCTGCGGGCGTGTCCCCGGAATTGGCCGGGCTCATCGAAAGCCGTCAAGTTGGTACGCATGCCGAAACGCCATCCTCCACCGAGCAATGGCTTACGTTGCAAGCTGAGTTTGACGCCGCTTCCCTGCAAGGGGTCGCACGTTTGCTTGAGATGACCGGCGCTCAATTCGCCATCGAGAACGTGGCGGGGGTGACCACCTACCGTGTCACGCCAACCACCATTGATCCCCGGTGGGCGGACACCGTTTTTGTGCATGTGCACGGCGGGGCCTTTGTTTTTAATGGTGGTGAGGCCGCCATGGCCGAAGCGATCTGGATGGCGCATGGTTTGGGTGTTGAGGTGGTGTCCGTCGATTATCGCCGCCCACCGCTGCATCCGTTTCCTGCCGCAACAGATGATGTGATCGCCGTGTGGCAGCAAGTTATCAAGGACCATGATCCAGCCAAAGTTGCGATGTTTGGCACCTCTGCGGGGGGCAACCTGGTGTTGTCAACGGTTTTACAACTGCGCGACATGGGCACCCCTTTACCTGGAGCCATTATGGCCGGCACGCCCGCTGTGGATCTGGCGCAGACGTCGGATAGCTGGATCACGTTGCAGGGTCTTGATCCGCTTGGTGCCCGCGAGGGTGTGATTGAAGGCACGTTTGACATTTATGGGGACGGTATCGACCGCACCGATCCGCGACTGTCCCCGATCTACGCCAATCTGGACAACCTGCCGCCGACGGTTCTTCTGACCGGCACACGCGACCTGTTGCTGAGCGACACGGTGCGCATGCACCGCGCCCTGCGCGCCGCCGGAGTTGCCGCCGATCTACATGTCTACGACGGCCAGTCACACGGCGACTACATGGCAGGTTTCTTCGTAAACGCGCCAGAGACTCATGACGCTTGGCGTGAGCTCAACACCTTCTTTGACCTGCATCTGGAGTGACCAACAATGACCGTTTTTGCAAAACTCCCGCTTCTGTTGTTG
This sequence comes from Ruegeria sp. AP7, assembly GCF_056539905.1. NCBI lineage: Bacteria > Pseudomonadati > Pseudomonadota > Alphaproteobacteria > Rhodobacterales > Roseobacteraceae > Ruegeria > Ruegeria sp. AP7. The sequence goes on from NZ_JBQFVT010000009.1 coordinate 168,523, forward strand.
GGTCTTCTGATGACACACAGTGCCCATGCAGAGCCTGTTAAAGACTTCACCAACATGCTCGCCGCAGAGACATTTGCCGGACGGATAGAGGCCAGTGAGAGCGCCCTGGTGGCCAATTCGGTGCGCGGCATCCTTGCGGCGGTGCATTTCAAGCCGGGCGATACGGTTGAGAAAGGCCAATTGCTGTTTGAAATTGCGGCCCCCGCTTACGAACAAAAGCTCGCCGCCAGCCGGGCGGTCGAAAACCGTCGTGAGGCCGAATTGGCAACAGCGGAGGCCGAGGCGCAACGGCAGGCGAAACTTGGCACGCGCGGTGCGGTTTCCGAACAGGCCGTTCAAGACGCTATGGACCGGCTGATACTCGCCAAGGTGGCGTTGCAAGAGGCGCAGGCGCACCGTGCATTGGCAGAGCTTGAGCTGGCTTCGACACAGATCAGGGCGCCGATTTCGGGGCAAATTGGGCTCGCCCACAAACAGGTGGGCACCTATCTGGACACAGAAAACGGTCAAGCGCTGGCGCAGATTGTGCACACAGACACGGTTCGCGTTGTGTACGGAATGCCGTACAAATCCCTGATCGCGCTGGACCAGTCGACGCCAGAGGGCCTGAGTGCTCTGATGGAGCGCTTTCAGGTCGACTTGCATTTGCCAGGTGACATTCAGCCACTGGCGCAGGGTGGCCGCGTGCTTTTTGCTGAAAGCGTGCTGGCCGCGAACGAAACCCTGCGCATCTGGGCGGAAATTCCAAATCTTGAGCGCGGCCTTATTCCCGGCTTGAACGTCGAAGTCAAAGTCAACTTTCCAAACTAAAGCAGGTCGCGCGTCAGGCGCGGCCCACTTTTTCTCTCTTTCCTGGAGCAGTTCCATGGCCCGGTTCAGCGATCAAATCCACACCCTGAAATACCTGTTTGTCGCGGTCGCGGCGATACAGCTGGTGACTGCGGCATCGGGCACCATCGTCGCGCTCTATTTTGCCCAAACCGGCGCGTCTCAGGAAATCGCCGCGCTGGCGCCCGCTGCTTACTCGTTGGGATTCCTGATTGGCTGTTTCTACATTGCAGGGTGGATCACCAGCATTGGACATATTCGTGCATTTTCTGCGGCGGCGGCCATATGCACCGCTGCCGCCCTGCTGTTTTCCGTGACTGAAAACGAGCCCACGCTGCTAATCGTGCGCCTGATGACCGGCGTTGCAACCGCGGGCCTATTTGCCATCGGTGACGCCTGGATCAGCGAAACCGTCGACGAAAAATCGCGGGGCCGATTGCTTGCCGTGTTTGCCATTATCCTCGGGTTGATGTCGGTTCTCAGTCAGGTTCTCGTCATCGTTACACCCGACGACCTGAACCAGTCTTTTGTGCTGATGTCCTTGCTCTACTGTCTGGCTATTGTGGTGATCGCCGCCACGCCCAGTACGCCGCCCGAGGGCAAAGAACGGGCAAATGTGCGTTTCAAGGCGCTGTTTCAAGACGCGCCGACTGCCGCCCTCGGCGCGCTCACCGTTGGTATCGTGTCCACCGTGTTCATGAATGTTGTGCCGTATCGGGCGGCTGTCATTGGCATTGATGCCGCGGATGTGGCCATTGGCATCGCTGCGATTTACGTCGGGCGTATCCTGTTTCTTTATCCGCTTGGATTTGTGTCAGACCGCATGGATCGGCGCTGCGTCATTGTAGTGACGGCGACAGTCGCAACCGGCGCCCTTGCGGCCTTCGCCACTTTCGCCACTGGCGACGGTGCGCGCCACTCCGCCATCGTGGGCACGCCACTATACATTGCAATGCTCGCCGGATTGATCCTGCTGGGCGGATCGATGCTCACCCTCTACTCGCTGCTTTTGGCTCACGCGATGGACCGCACTGTGCCCGTCTATGTCGCGTCCAGCGCTGTCACAATGCTGTTTGTCTTCACCATCGGCGGCATTGCAGGCCCACTCATGACCAGCGCGCTTTCGGCGGTGTTTGGCGATGCAGCCATGGGCTGGATGCTTGTACTTGCGATGGCCGTCTTCGCGGGCTTCACCGCTTTCAGGATCAAAACAGTGGCCCCGGCTGCCAGAGCGGAACAAACCCACTTTAAGGCGACCGAAACCACCAGCCTCAAATCCGTCCCCACCCAGAAACGGTAAGGTAGGAGACCATCATGACCACCCCCTCCACAAACCTCTTTCGCGCAGAAAAAGCCACTCTGCTCATCTGGCTCGTATTTGTTGCCGTGACCTTTGCCGGCGACATCATCAAGCCAACGGCCATGGGTTCCAGCATGTCCTGGCTCCTGCTGGGCGGTATTTTTGGTGTGATGCTGTCCGCGGTCTTCCGCGTGGTGCACCACGCCGAGTGCTTGGCCGTCATCTTTGGCGAGCCTTATGGCACATTGATCCTGACATTGTCGGTGATCGGCATCGAAGTGGCTCTGATCACAGCTGTTATGCTGACCGGGGACAACAATCCGACACTGGCGCGGGACACTATGTTTTCCGTGTTGATGATTGTCATGAACGGATTGGTTGGTCTCAGCCTGCTGATTGGGGGGCTGCGGCACGGGCTGCAGGTGTTCAACCTCTCGGGTGCCAATGCCTACCTTGTGGTGTTGTTGCCAGTGGCCATCGTTAGCCTCGTCTTGCCAAGCTTCACCACATCCGCCCCGGGCGGTGGTCTGTCGGCTCTGCAAACTGTCTTCATGATCGCCATGTCCGTGGTGCTCTACGGGATTTTCCTCGTCTACCAAACCGCCGGCAAACCCGAGATTTTTCGACAGCCTGAGGAAGACCTGCCAACAACCGGCGGTTCGGATGCGCATCATCTGGAAACCAAAAGCATCGGCTTCCATGTTCTTTGGTTGGTGCTGGCGATGTTGCCCCTGGTTTTGATGTCCAAAAAACTGGCGCTGTTTGTCGATTTCAAATTGCTGGAATTTGGCGCACCTGTCGCGTTGGGTGGCTTTCTGGTTGCAGCCATGATCCTGACACCCGAAGCACTCGCCGCGCTGGACGCTGCGCGGGCCAACAAACTGCAACGGGCCGTGAACATCTGTCTGGGGTCGGCTTTGGCAACCATTGGCCTAACAGTGCCCGCTGTGCTGATCGCGGCACATTTTGTTGGGCTTCCCATCGAACTTGGGCTCGGCGGCGCGGAAATCGTGCTCCTGGCCCTGACAATAGGGATCAGTATCCTGACCTTTGTCGGAACCCGCACCAATGCGCTTCAGGGTGTCGTGCACCTGGCCGCCTTCATGACCTATGTGTTCCTGATATTTGACTCATGACCTTAGGTTTAAGTTGCGTTGGGTGAGCTCAAAAGGCAGCCCCTCACTGGCGGCTTCTTGCACCAGACCGAGTTTATTGTCGCTAATTCGGACCTTCACTGCCCGACGCGTGAAGGTCCGCTTTGGGCCGTTCGTCTCCTTCGGAAATTTCGATGGGAGAGGCGAGCATCGCCGACCAGGAACGGTGGCAGCACGCGAAACACTCCTGAAATTTGGAGTGCAAAGTTATGGTCGAAACCGAGAGCAAAGATTTTGGAAATAACCCTGAATTCTCCCTGCAATTTCGTGCACCGCAGTGCAAGGTTTCACCCAAACTCACACCTTAGAAGGACGATCAATGCTGCCTGTTTAGGCTAGGCTTAGCCTATAGTGACTGTAAGGGAAAAGTGGGATGGCAGCAGCCGATTGGGCTAAGAGAGCAAGGTTCGCCGAAGCCTATGCTGATTGTGGTAACGCCACTCAGGCGGCATTGCATGCAGGAGTCCCCAAGCCTTCGGCACACAGCATGGGCTATAGGTGGCTGCGTGATCCGCAAGTCACGGAGATGGTGCGCGATGCCATGAATGACCGGTTGAAGGCCTTGGGCCCCGCCGCGTTGGGGGTTGTGCAGGAGGTGCTATTAAGTCCGACTGCGAGCCCTCAGCTGCGCTTGCAGGCCGCACGGGACGTGCTGGACCGGCTCGGGTGGGTGCCGCCCAAACGTCCCGAACCAGTCACTAACACTGGGCCACGTGACCTGACTGAATGTTCATTGGAGGAGTTGGAGACGATGGTGTCCGGTAGCCCATATGTACGGCTAGACAATGAATCTCTGATGAGGCTGTCAGGTCAAGCGTGACGCGGGATACTAGCTCAAGCCCATCTGTTGGGCGAATTGGCGCAGGTTTTGAACGTATCTCTATTCGAACACTGCCGCCCGCCGGTGCCGACATACATACATACTACTTAGAATAGTAGTATGTATGTAGTGTCAGAGCCAAGCGTTCATAAGCTAGCTTTATGCTGATCAATCAACCAGCCACACATAGTGCGACGATGTCGCAATAAGGCCCAAATCTTCCAGTTGGCTGAGCGCATTTTTCAGGGCGCGCCGCTTCCTGCTTGTGTCAGGGAGGTCGAAGCAGTTCGCACCCCAAGAAATGAAGGCAGTCCAGGCCGCTGCCGTGACATTCAGTTCTTCACCGGAGCCAAGGTCCAAGCAGACCTCCTCACCGTGCATAGACAGAAAGTCTTGAAGCGCGTTTCCGAGCCAGCGCCACTGCTCCAGCGTCCGCGGCGACATGTGCCACCGCTCCGCCAGCTGATCTTGTGTCAACTTGGGCATATCAACCTCAATTGCTCTCTGCGGCACGAGGAAGTTCGGTCCGCTTCTGTTGAACAAAGTGAGGGTTCGGATCTCTAAAATCTGTGGCCGCCGCCAATAAAGGCGTGACACATGCCAGGGCTAAATCATTGATATTATGTGGCTTGAATCAGAAAGTTGTGACCCATCCGCAAAATGCGTGGCCTTGCCATCCAAATCGCAGGGAGTCAGCGGCTGCAAATGACCCGAAAGCTGACGTTTATCAAAAATGCTTGGAAGACGGCTTCGAGCCCAAAGGAGACATTTTCTTGCTCTCAATTTCGCAAGCCGCCAAGCTGTTATCGGAATGTAATTGAGTCTCGCTTAAACTGTTTTGGGCTTTTCCCGGTTAGCCGTTTGAAGGCACGTGTGAAGTTCGCCGGATCTTTGTAACCCAGTTTTGTAGCGGCATTGGTCACCGACATTGAATTTTGAACGAGGAGTCTTTCGGCTTCTGTTTTTTTGACCACTTCGATGACGTTTCTTAAGTTTGTGCCGCTTTTCCTGAGCCGTTCCCTGAGAGTTCGAGCGGGGACCCCCAATTCCTTCGCCAAGCGTGCTCCATTGATCTCGGCAACAGAAACGCCGGATTTAATTACTTGTTCGATAATTGTTTCTAGTTCCTTGGGTAGTTTCTCTGTTTCGGTACGCGCCTCTTTTAAATCGCCTTGTGCGAAGTCACTATTCTCCCACAGCCATGCCATCGGAAATGAACATGACACACCCATTCGGTCACCGGCTATTTTCCTTGCTGAGGCAAGCGCCCGATGGTCAATAAACTCAGGTGCGCAGACTTGTAGTTGCAATTCGTTCATATCCCAGCTTTTCCCAGTGGCTTTTTTGAGCAATCCGACCAAGAGGCCGACGGCGAAGGCATCGGCTTGCTCAGGTAAAGCACTCGGGCGAAAAGTACGCATCTGGCGGAACATGCACTCTTCTGCACCGAACTCTAGCGAATAGCGTGTACTGGATGCATAACGTGACGCAGTGGCAGAAAACTTAGACAAGAAGTCGACTAGCGTGACCGAAGTTCCGGCAGCATCGCGGAATGGAGGCCAGTCTTCGATACTAAGCGCAAGGCCAGCTTCTAATCCGAAGTACTTGTTGCCTGAAAGGTCTGCACACCACTCCACGACCCTGTAGCTTGTTTCTGCAGCGACCAGTTGAGAGCCCGATGCCAAATCTGCCGAGGTCATTTCTAGCCGGTCGAAAATAACATTTCGATCGGTGCTGGTCAGTCGATCAATAAATGGCGACAGAACAGAAGCGCGCATGAGTGGAACATCCGCTCGCTTAGGTGCCATCACAGCCTCCTTCAAACAAACTAGCGAAAATTAATCAACTCTTGTCACGAAAGACAAGAAACCTACACGCCGATGTCAAATCTGACAGGTTTCAATATGATTTTTGTGCTTTGCTGCGAACAACGGCGACAGGAGAAAAAAGAATGGCGAAGTCAGGTTATATCAACCGCAGAGACGTAATAATCGGCGGTATAGCTCTGAGTGCTACGGCGCGCGTTCCTGCCCGTGCCCAATCAGCGGCTCCTTTAACGTTGATTTCGAACGTGAATATCTTCGATGGCGTGAACGACGCACTTATTGAAAATGGCAGTGTTCTCGTAGAAGGCCAGTTTATCGCCACGATCTCACGCGAGCCCATCGTAGCACCAGACGCCATGCAGATTGATGGCGGCGGTCGCACCTTGATACCTGGTTTGATTGACTCGCACCAACACGTGATGCTTGGGCCTACGGTCGATCCTTTGCGGGCCGTATTGTCGGAGACAATCTACACAACAGCGTACGCGGCGATCCCGCAGGCCAAGAAACTCATCGACATGGGCGTGACCTCTATCCGAGACCTCGGCGGGCCTTCAATTGAATTAGGCCGGGCGATCGACGCTGGACATATAGACGGTCCGCGTATCATGTCTGCGGGGCATTTTGTTGGCGCGACCTCGGGACATGGAGACTTTGGCGGATTCAGGTATCTCGGTGGAACAGAGTCTTTATCCAGCGATGCGAACCGCTCTCTCACTTCCGGTTGGTCCATCCTTGCGGATGGTCCAAGTGATGTTCGTTGGGCTGTTCGAACAGCTCTGGCAAACGGGTCAGCTTATATCAAGGTCATGGCTGGCGGAGGAGTCGCGTCCGTAAAGGATCCGCTGGAATCGGTCGGTTATTCGGAAGATGAATTCCGCGCAGCGGTCGAAGCCGCCGCAGATTACGATACGTATGTTGCTTGTCATGCCTACAACGACGAAAGCGTTCAGCGCATGATCCGCGCTGGGGTGGCGGACAACGTACACGGCCATCTCATGTCAGAAGAAACCGTCGCGATGATGGCAGATGCCGGCATGTGGCTCAGCAGCCTCTCCAACCCCGTGGGCCTTATGGATGTACCCTTTTTCACTGATGAAAACCGGCGCAAAGCTGCGGAGGTTGTCGCCGGCTATGAGCAAGTTATGGGCTGGGCCAAGCAGTACGGTGTCAAAATTGGATGGGGAACCGACGCGGCATCATCGATGCTGGATACGGTTTTGCTGGAGTTCCAACAGCGTTCACCGTTCTTCACACCGACGGAGATGCTCAAGCAAGCAACGTCATCAAACGGACAGCTTTTTGAACTCGCTCGTTCACGCAACCCGTATCGAGCAGCCAAACTCGGTGTCATCGAGGAGGGTGCCTGGGCAGACATACTACTCTACAGCGACGATCCGACCGAGGACATCAGTGTTGTTATCGACTACCAGAACACTCTGGATTTGATCATGAAGGATGGCAAAGTCCACATGACGAAGATCTGATCATTTTCCGACTTTCCTACCGCTGACTATCTTCTGTTAAGGGCGAAGAATTGGTTCAACGCTGAATATGGCTCGTAGGTGACCGCTTCGTCCGCGTAGCAGTCGTTCACGCCGAGTGCAGCGAACGACTGCTTCGAGCCCGAAGCAGACGCTCACCTTGCGCCGCTTCTCAGGAATGCGGATTATTCTCTCAGCTTCTAGTGACGGCCTGTGCCGAGTTCGCAAGACAGATTAAGGAACGTCAACACTGGTTCACTGGTTCCGGCATCCAAGCTGGTACCCGATATCGCAATGCGCTTTCAGTCGTTTGGTGTCAGCAGCAGTCCAGTCAGCAGGGGCCGTGACCTCGACCCAGGGCGAGATGTAATCCTGCGCATAGTAGGCGTGGCCATGTCCTGGTGGCGTGCCAAAAGATAACGCCATGTCGAGGGCCAACTGAAACTGCGTGACTACCGGGATGAAAACGAGATGCTTTGAAACATCTTCAGCCGGAGGTTCGTTCATCCAGGGCGGTGCCCGCCAAAGCGAACTCGGATCGTAGAAGACGATCGGATCGCTGGAGTACTGCAGGAATACGATCCGCATCTCCCCCCATTCCGCGATGGCTTGAGAGGCGTCCGAGAAGTGCGACGCAAATCGGACGAACGATCCGTTCCCAATGATAGGGAGCACCCATGGACTGCTAGGTTCGCGCGCGTTCTGCGCTTGCTGCCAGAACCGTGACGGAAACGGCGGACCGGCCCAAAAGGCCCCATCGATCGGGTCGTCGGCAAGGCGAAAGAGGTTTGTGGAGTACATCGACGACCAGGCACCAAGGCTCAGACCGTGTACGTAAAATCTTGGGCGGCGATCCTTTGGCAGCGTCCGCCAATAGGAGTGCACCACGTCGAGAAGCGCGGTCGCCTGATCGAGGCCGGTCCGGGTTTCTAGAACCAGTGCCAGAGGCGATTGTAGGTAAGAATACTGGGCGCTAACCGTCGCGATGTCGCCATTGTGCATATATTCCACTGGATCGTGAGAACCTGGATCCATCCAACCGGTTCCTGTGGGGCTAGTAACGATCAGAACTTCCCGATCAAAAGCCCTCAGCCGTTTTAGCTCTGCAAGTGCCAGTTCGGCCCGCTCTTGCGGTGACTCGCCGTTTGCCCGGCCGACATAGACCCGTATTGGATCCAGTGCGGGTTTGCCTGTGAAGGCGGAAATCGCTTCGGCGTCCGGGCCATCCAGGACGAAATCTCGGCCGGGCTGACCCATCGCCGCCCAGTCAATCAGAGAAGCTTCGGAACCGGCCTGATCCGGACTTTCGGGCGGGTCAGGCGCGATATCAAAAAGCATCTGAGCAGCCTCGAAGCTTTCATCGAGGCCCGTGACCACCCGGTCGAAAATGCCGTCGCGGGTGACGACGAAGAGCAGCAGGGCGACCGTCACAACGCCCAGAACATTGGCCCGGCGCGGCGGCATGAAGCGATAGAAGCGGTCTCTGACCCATCGGAACAGGGCCGCCACGAACGCGCCGATCAGAAAAAAAAGCGCAAAGGTTCCGGTCCCTACCAAGAGGATCTGCGCCAGGTGCTTTGCATCTGCAAGCTCCATCCCCATTTTTGCGCGTAGCTCATTCTGCCATTCAAAGCTGAAGGTCAGCGTCCATATTGAAATTCCGGAAACAAGAGCCGCAAAGACAATGTTGCCGACAAGCGCTAGACGTCCGCGCATGCGCGGCAGATCAGCGGCCTGCCAAATCAGTTCGAGCATACGCCCCAGAAGATAGCCAAGCGCCACCAAGATTCCGCCTAATAATCCCTGAACCATCGGCTCGCGTGGAATGAGGGAGGGGGTCAGCGAGGCCGCAAAAAACAGAAGACCTAAAAGTAGGCACGGGAGGGATACTCCGGCAATCAGTGGTCTTATCCACCGCACAATCGTTCCTCCACGAACCAGGAAAACTCAGTCAGCTTAGTGAAACGCAGCGCGATGGGCTATGTTTATTGTGCAAGTTCCGGGGCATCGCAAGCACCGGCGCTTTTGCGGTCCCTCTCCCTGAGGAGGCACATAATGTGTGAAACGGACATGTCCGCTTTGGGCTAACCGCGGTCATTACCTGGTCATGAGGCAATGACCGTTTTGTCCGCTTAGCGGTAACTAAAGCATGCATAAGCGAATGATCAGGTTGCTGCCTTCAATGTTCAAACCGTTGAAACTGGCTCGCTGCCAGATTCATAGCAAAGCTCGTATCATACGAACGACTGGTTTTTGAGGGCGTAGTTGTGTTCGAGGTCAAAATTGGCCTCTACATGGCTAATGTTCACGGTAAGTACACTGCAAATGCAGGCCAGGTAATTTCGCTACTGGGGGTACCATTCGGGGTATCGTATGGTATGTGCTTAAGTTTTATAATTTAGAAGCATATACTTACCTTACTTTATGTATTCCGTGTGGGGCACCATTCAGTCTTTGCAATTATCTGAAATTCATGTAGAATCCAGATTGAGAGCATATCGTATCCACCTTAATATCCGCCTATGTGGCTCTGGTGTTCGCAATTCTTCATTCGATTCCACAGTTGATTGCCTGCTGAGGGAGTAGGCGGTTAAGGTCCATTAGGGCTTCTTCGCCACCTTGCGCAAAAAGCTCCTTGAATCGGTAAAAGCGTAAGCGGGGCGGCAACCCCACCTTCCTGACGGCTGTCTGATCTGCGATTCCGCTGCGGAGTGTAGATTTGTCCGGCGGTATTTACCCTAGGCGGTGACTCAGCCCCCTGATCCGGGCCGTTTGGAGTGCTGGCGCGTAAAGGCAGGGTGGCGGACAAACTGAGTAATCGCTGCATCCGCACCAATGAGCGATTTGGGCGGGCGATCAACAGTGATCGTTTTTTTGTCGCATATGTATGCAAAGCGCTGGCCGGTTTGGCTGCAACGGCAGCCCGTCACCTGAGGATATAATGCGCCAAGGCTTCGTGTCGGGCACCTTCGGGACGCAAGGTCGATTGGTATAGGGTGAAGCCGGTCACCGGCATCTTTGGCAAGGCACTCATAGTGCAAGGACGTTGGACGAGTTGAACCGCCTCGTGTTGTCCTGGTTTGAAGCGAGCAATCGTCACATGCGGGCGAAAGCGCCGACGGGGCAGCACGATCCCGGCTCGCCGCACGGCAGTCTGGACTTTTCGGTGCAAAGCTATGAGTGCTGGACAATCCTCCACCACGACAGCCAGAACCTGCCCAAAACTTTCGATCCTTGAAAAGGTGACACCGAAGGGTGGAGCTGAAAGTATCAAAAGCTCTTCATGCAATTCCTCTAACGCCTCCTCGGTCTGATCATCCAGAAAAGCTAGCGACAAATGCATGTTGTCCGACGATACCAGTCGGCCGACCGGCAGCGCGCGTTGCATGGGCGCAAAAGCGGCTTTTACGTCGTCGTTGAGCGATATCGCTATGAAAGACCGCATGGAGTCCTATTATTTCTCCTCTTGAGTTAAGTGTGTATCATGCCAGAATTTCCACAAAGCTGTGTATGGTTGCCACTTGTCCGCGGCGATTCCGGACGGGTCGTTTGAGCCCTAAACGGACCATCACTTCAGACGGTCAAGAACGCCAATTCATGGCATGCAAAATGCTTGTACCTTGTTGACCCGGCAATTCAAATTCGCCCAAAAGTTCAAACTTCTGGTTTGGATCATCACCAACCAATGCACGCGTCACGTCAGACACAAGAACCTCGCCTCGACCCGCAACAGCCGCGATACGAGCGGCAATATTGACAACCGAGCCAAAGAAATCCTCATGGGACTGCACTACATCGCCAGTGTGAACTCCAATTCTGACGGCGAGCCGGGGCTCGGCAATTTCGTTCGCCAAATCACGCTGAATTTTACCTGCTGCCGACATTGCAGATCGAGCTGACGCAAAAGACGACATCGTGCCATCGCCAAGTGTTTTGACGAATTGGCCTCCATTCGCTTCAATGACCTGTTTTACTGCCGCAAAATGAGCATTGATCTTCGCAGACCACGCACGGTCTCCCAGTGTGTTTGCGATGACGGAGGATGCCACAACATCCGTAAACATGACGGAAGCAAGTCCCTCGGTTTGGCCCAACGACATACTCTCACGCGCTGCCTCGGCCAGTTGAGACATTGACGTCTGCTCCATCCCCATGATGACTTGATTTGGTGTTGGCACAGAGCCGTGCCGACTGATGATTTTCCAGCTCCCTTGCTCCAGCGCGAATATCAGCGTATCGCGAAATTCGAACGGTTTTTCGGACCTGCCCACTAAAGTGACCTTGTTAATGATGGTGGCCCATCCGATGTCGCCTGCTTCAAAGGCTTCAGCGAAAAGCTCCTCCATGTGCAGAATATCAGGCTTATCTTGGAAATACGCGACAACCGCGTCTCTTACTTCCTGTCCGCACCAGTTCTCGCCACTCGCGGACCCGAGAAAGCGAAGGTTTTCGCTGTCGGACAGAAAATTGGGCAAAGCTATCTGATCACCACTGCTGGTGTTCATGCTCCAACGGCGCGATACAGCAAGCAATTCTGAAGAAGGCTTGATCACAAGTTTTTTCCAGGCAGGCCGCCGCTGGTTATCGCTGTTGCAGCGGTTTAGCAAAAGCTTCTTACCTAAATAAATACCGGAATTGCCTTGCAACTCAAAGGGCAACTTTGTCCGCAAAGCAGTCGTTCACGCCTAGTGTAGCGAACGTCTGCTTTGCGGGGCGGTCTCAATGGATCGACGCAACACTTCACTTTGAGAGCAAAGATGGAGTGTTGGAATGGCTTATCGACGTCGGATCTATTTTACGGAG
>NZ_JBQFVT010000010.1:0-173460 GCF_056539905.1 Ruegeria sp. AP7
TCCCACTCGCGCAGCTGGTTACGGATCTTGTTGTCGGCCAGAACCTCATCCGCGCGATAGATACGCTTGGCGATGGTTTCGATCTTCTCAAACAGTGGCATGTCGTCGGGGTAAATCGGCGAGAAGTTGGCGCTGCCGCCTTCGACGATCTCGACAACCTTTTCGGCCAGCGGGGCAGATCCTTCCGAGCCCAGCTCCCAGTGACGCGACAGAACCGCCTCGACCCCATGCTCACCGCAATAGTCACTGACCGCCTGCACTTCGGCATCCGTGTCGGTGACAAAATGGTTGATGGCGACAACAACCGGAACGCCGAAGGATTTGACGTTCTCGATGTGACGACCCAGGTTGGCACAGCCCGATTTGACCGCATCAACGTTTTCCGCGCCCAGATCAGCCTTTGCCACGCCGCCATTCATCTTCATCGCGCGCACGGTGGCGACCAGTACCACGGCCGACGGAGCGATGCCCGCCTTGCGGCACTTGATGTTCATGAACTTCTCGGCCCCCAGATCGGCCCCAAAGCCCGCTTCGGTCACGACGTAGTCAGCGACTTTCAGCGCCGTCTTGGTCGCGATGACCGAGTTACAGCCATGTGCGATGTTCGCGAAGGGGCCGCCGTGGACAAAGGCCGGGTTGTTTTCCAGCGTCTGAACCAGGTTCGGCTGCATCGCATCCTTCAACAGCACGGTCATCGCGCCTTCGGCCTTGATGTCGCGGCAATAGACCGGGGTCTTGTCGCGGCGGTAGGCCACGATGATATCACCCAAACGCTTTTCCAGATCTTTCAGGTCGTTGGCCAGACAGAGGATTGCCATGACCTCGGAGGCCACGGTGATGTCAAAGCCTGCTTCACGCGGGAAGCCGTTCGACACGCCGCCCAGAGACGCCGTGATCTGGCGCAGCGCACGGTCATTCATGTCGACCACACGGCGCCATGCGACGCGGCGGGTGTCGATCTCGCACTCGTTGCCCCAATAGATGTGGTTGTCGATCATTGCCGACAGCAGCGAGTGGGCCGAAGTAATCGCGTGGAAGTCACCCGTGAAGTGCAGGTTCATCTCTTCCATCGGAACAACCTGCGCGTAACCGCCACCCGCAGCGCCGCCCTTCATGCCGAAGTTCGGGCCAAGCGAGGCTTCGCGGATACAGATCATCGCGTTCTTGCCGATGCGGTTCAGTCCGTCGCCCAGACCAACGGTGGTGGTCGTCTTGCCTTCACCCGCAGGGGTCGGGTTGATCGCCGTGACCAGGATCAGCTTGCCATCTTCGCGGTCCTGAACCGAATTGATGAATTCCTGACTGACTTTCGCCTTGTCGTGGCCGTAGGGCAGCAGATCATCACTGGAAATGCCCAGCTTGGCACCGATCTCCTGAATCGGCTTCTTGTTTGCCTCACGGGCAATCTCAATATCGGATTTATAGCTCATTGGGTCGGGTCCCTGATTGAATTCCGTGCACGGCCGACGCGCGGGAGTCGGCGCTATGCAGTCCTTACGATGGTGCAGCGCCTTAGTGAACACAGATTCCGACATAATCAAGCCGTGAAACGGCTTCGATCCATTTCGGGCATTACCTATAGAGGTCTTATGTTTTCAAGGTGACCAAGGACGTTGATCCGGTACAAACAATGACATGCAATCGCCTATTCGCACTTTGCCTGGCCGTTCGACCCAGGCCGTCACGCCTCTGCGGCCCTGTGCCGCAGATTTGAATAATGCACCATAACCGGGAGAAACGGCCTCTATTTCACGCCCTGGCATGACACAGGGGCGGTTTTCCATATCAACGGTGATGGTTAAGCCCCCCTCGGCCTGCAGCCGAGAGCTTGGTGGTATGTGGGTAAAATCTGGGATCCCTTTGAGAACCATACTTGCACCCAGCAAAGAGGGATCAAGCCCATCCAGCCGCATATCACGAGCGATCACATCCAGTTCATCAGCGCACAGAACAGAAAGCTGACGCACATTCCTAATCTCAGTGCCGTTCGGGTACAGGTCCCTGACCCGCGAACACGACGCCCGGGTATGCCCCTCATGGCGTGCACCCCGGTCGCCTTCGAATTCGAGATCAAGCGCTTCGACCGCCTGTGCACTAATAGCGCCACCAACCACTACGTGACCCAACCAGACAACCTCGGCAGCGTATTCCATTTTCCGCAATACCGGCATTTCCTACATCACCCTCTCGCCTTGTGGGTCATAGAGAACATGCGGGTGATGTGATGGAAAGAAAAAAGACCCGAGCAACGCCCGGGTCTGTCTGGTTAAGCTGAGGGTTCAGGTTCCATGCCACCTTCGGGTGGAGACTTCTTAGCCTTGGTTTTGGGAATCGCGGTGACGCTTGGCGCGTTGCCCTCATCTGGCTTATCGCCTTCGTCATCGCTCTCACTTGGCGATTCTCCATTCATAACCCGCTTGATCTCATCTCCGGTCAGCGTCTCGTATTCGAGCAAACCCTGAGCCAGGCGTTCCCATTCCTCGTTCTTTTCGGTCAGAATCTGGTGCGCGCGCTCATAACCTTGCTGGATCAAGCGCTTCACCTCTTCCTCAATCAGCTCTTTCGTATGAGCCGATACTGAGAATCCGGCAGTATTGCCCGAATAGCCTTCGTGGGCTTCGGCATAGTCAATGTTACCGACCTTGTCCGACATACCCCAGCGCATCACCATAGCCCGCGCCAATTGGCTGGCCTGCATAATGTCGCCTGCAGGGCCATTCGAGACGTGATCTTCGCCGTATTTGATCACCTCGGCCGCCTTACCTGCCATGGTCATGGCCAGTTTCTGCTCGCACTCATCCCGGTGATAGTTCAACCGATCCATCTCGGGTAAGGACACAACCATACCCAACGCTCCACCGCGTGGAATAATGGTCGCCTTGTATACGGGATCGCACATCGGCAATTCCAGACCAACGACGGCGTGACCGGCCTCGTGATAAGCCGTCTTCTCTTTTTGATCCTGGGTCAGCACCATCGAGCGGCGCTCGGCGCCCATCATCACCTTGTCCTTGGCGTTCTCAAAATCTTCCATTGTGACAAAGCGGCGACCCACACGAGCGGCCATCAGCGCGGCCTCGTTCACGAGGTTCGCCAGATCAGCACCCGAGAAGCCGGGTGTACCGCGCGCGATGATACGCAGATCAACATCTGGACCCAAAGGCGTCTTGCGCGCGTGCACGCCCAGTATTTTCTCACGGCCTTTGATGTCAGGGTTGCCGACAGTCACATTGCGGTCGAACCGGCCCGGACGCAGCAGAGCCGGGTCCAGCACATCCTTACGGTTGGTGGCCGCCAGAATGATCACGCCTTCATTGGCCTCGAACCCGTCCATCTCGACCAGAAGCTGGTTGAGGGTCTGTTCGCGTTCATCGTTACCACCGCCATAACCCGCGCCACGATGGCGACCTACGGCATCGATCTCGTCAATAAACACGATACATGGCGCGTTCTTCTTGGCCTGTTCGAACATGTCGCGCACACGGGATGCACCTACACCCACAAACATCTCGACAAAGTCTGAACCCGAGATGGTGAAGAACGGCACGCCCGCCTCACCCGCAATCGCGCGGGCCAGCAGCGTTTTACCGGTCCCCGGAGGACCAACCAGCAGCGCACCTTTTGGAATCTTGCCACCCAAGCGGCTGAACTTCTGCGGGTTGCGCAGGAATTCAACGATTTCTTCCAGTTCTTCCTTGGCCTCATCAATGCCGGCGACGTCGTCAAAGGTTACGCGCCCATGCTTTTCGGTCAGCATCTTAGCCTTGGATTTGCCAAAGCCCATCGCGCCGCCTTTGCCGCCGCCCTGCATCCGGTTCATGAAATAGACCCAAACACCGATCAGCAGCAGGAAGGGCAGCAATGTGATCAGGAACGACTGGAACCCTGACTGCTGCTGTTTCACAGCCTCAACAGGGATGTTTTTGTCGATTAGCAGCTTGGTAACCTCGGCGTCGGCGGGTTTGATCGTAGTGTAACTGGCGCCGTTCTGAGTCGAGTAGCGAATCTGTTCACCGTCCAGCGTGACTTTGTTGACCTCACCACTTTCAACGGCGGACACAAAATCAGAATAGGTTTTTTCATTGCCCTGAAGCGACCCGCTGGGTCCGCTGAACAGGTTGAACAGTGCAAGGATCAGTAGAAACAGAACGACCCAGAAGGCGATGTTGCGAGCGTTGCCCAAGGAAAATCTCCCGAAAGGTTTCGGCAGGTAGCGACCTGCCGGAGTTACCCCTTAAAATAGAGAGGATTGTGGCAGGTTCAATGCGATAAAATCAAAGCCGCAAAGTCAGACCTTTCTGGCAGCAATTCGACGCGCCATTCATTCGCGAAACTGGCCAAAGGTGCCGCCAAAACCGTATCGCCAGCCCAAACGGCGGGTGTCGACAACACTACAGTACGGGGTTTGCCTGTGGAGCGCCAATTTTCGAGCTGCCGAATTCCATCTTCACCCAGCGCCCGAATTTCAGCATCTGCACGATTTGGACCAGATACGATCCAGCGGCGGTCCCATGGTTCAAGCGGTCGTGCGCATTGATCCCTGATGGCGTTTAGCTCTCTGCAAATCCAAGTTTTTTTGCCTTCTGGAACCAGGATACAGCCCCCGAGCGTCGTCGTCTGGCCAGAAGAGATCGTATCCATCACTTGGTCCACCGCGTTGTGACGCGGAGGATAGCCAGCGCCAGCAATCCACAAGACAGACGCAATCACCAAACGCCGGCGAATTTCCTCGGGTAAAGTTTCGAAATCACCGCGGTCGAGACACAAATCGCCATCCGACACCTGGATGCATCTGACAGCGGATTCCTGCGTGTAGCGTGCCAGAGCCTCACGCGCTTGTGCCATATTTTCAGCAACCTTTGATAAGTTCGCTGCGGTGATGCCGATCCGATCCAACCCGGATAGGACCTGACGCGCCTTGATCCGATCAAAGCGCTGGTCCTGATTCGAGGGGTCATCAATCCAAGAAATGTCTTGCGCAGTCAGATAGTCTCGTAAGCGCTCACGTGTCGTGGTTAGCAATGGGCGCAATAGGGCAATCCCCTCTTCTTTGCGCGACCCGGACATTGCTGAAAGGCCTGAAACGCCCGCTGCGCGCGCCAACCGCATCAGAACGGTTTCGGCCTGATCGTCTGCGGTATGACCCAGTGCGATTGCCTGCAACCCCTTGGCCTTGGCCCAGGCGACAAGCAGTCGATATCGCGCACGCCGCGCCTGATCTTGCAGATTACCGACTCTGTCCCAACCTTGCCATTTCAGTATTTCATGAGGGATACCCCAGCGCTGCGCCAGTGCCGCGGCAGCCAGAGCTTCCGAGGCTGATTCAGGTCGCAGTCCATGATCGACCGTTGCCGCATGTAGTTCCAATTGCTCTTGCTGTGCTATGTCCGCCAACAAACGCATGAGGGCAGTCGAATCACTGCCCCCTGAAACCGCCACACCCAGCCGACATGGTAGCGGATCCGGCAAGCGCACCCGCACTTCAGCCCGAAGCGTATCGGCGTCAATGTTCAAGAACAGCCCAGCGTTGCCATTTCCTGCACGGCCGAAGCCGCTGGTGCCGAGGTCGGGAACCGCACACCAACTTCGCCGAGTGTAATGCAGGCCTGATCTGTTTGACCCAATTGTCCAAGCGCTGCGCCCAACTCGAACAAAGCCTCGGGGGCCAGGGGGCCTTCGGAATCGCCTGTGAAACTTGCCAAGAACGCGCGTGCAGCTTCCCTGGTATCACCCACCCCTTTAAGCGCCTGCCCGCGCCGCAAATTAGCCTGACTCGCCAGCGGACTACCGGGATAAGACAGGTCGAACTGCGCAAACAGATCGGCTGCGGTTTGGAAATTCCCATCCGCCAATGCCTGTGAAGCAGCGTCAAAATCCGCCTGCTCACCCACAGCAAGTTCACCTTGATCCGTGTCCGAGGGTTGCGTCGGCGTTGGTGAAGGAGCTACCGCAACTTCCGTTTGTGTCTCACCGCCCAGTGTGGAGGTTTCGCCCAATATGCTCAGGTCTCCGCCTTCAAGCTCAACCAGACGGAACTCCAGATCACCAATCCGGTTCGTACCGTCGGTGACGATATTCTGCACCCGCTGGTTCAACTGCTCGGTTTGGCGCGTCAGACGCTGCAACTCGGCCTCGATCGCGTCGACACGTTCCAGAACGGAACTGCCGGACAGGTTCGGCGCGGGCGAGCCTGTGGTCGAAAACTCGCGCTTGAGACGCTGGATTTCCACATGCAGCACGGTCAGTTCCTGACGGATATCCGCCAAAGTCTGCTGATCCTGTGCCTGTGCCACACCAGCGACGGCCACAACCGCCGCAAGAACCAATCCCGCAAATCGCATCATCTTACCCCAAGGTTGAGCCGGTCAGCACCGTCACCGCGCGGCGGTTTTTGGAATAGCAATCCTCGGTGCTGCAAATTTCGATAGGGCGTTCCTTGCCAAAGCTGACGGTGGTCAATCGGTTGCCCGCAACTCCGCGCGAGATCAAATACTCCCGAGCTGCGTTTGCGCGACGGGCGCCAAGCGCAAGGTTGTATTCGCGCGTGCCCTGCTCGTCCGCGTGGCCTTCGATGTTGGCGACAAAATCCGGGTTGGCCAGCAGCCAGTCGGCCTGCCCCTGAAGAACCGTCTGCGCCTGCGGACTGAGCGTGGACTGGTCGACGGCAAACAGAACCCGGTCGCCAACTGTCTGCTGGAAATAAGCTGGCGAGCGCGGATCACTGGGAGACCCCGGAACCAGAGCACCGCTGCCACCGGCGCCTCCGCCCAGTGCCGACGGATCGTTATTCGTACAGGCAGCAATCAGGGTCAGCACCCCGATAGCCGCGGCTTTGCTCAACAGTTTCATCTCAAGTGCCTCGTGTTTCGTTGTTTATTGCCGCGCTTCTATCACATTGCGGGTTTGTTGTGAACGTTACCTGCTGCCTGTTCCGATCAATTCTGCAGTGGTCCCCAAGACGGGTCGCTACCCCCATCCGGCGTTCGCACAGGGCGCAGGTTCCTTCCCGAAATATCCACGGAGTAAAGCGTCGATCGACCGCTCGCGCCTTGTGTTTCGCGGGTGAACATGATGACCCGCCCGTTCGGTGACCAGGTGGGACCTTCGTCTAGGAAAGAAGCGGTCAAAAGACGCTCTTCACTGCCGTCGGTGCGCATAACGCCGATGTGAAAGCGGCCCTTATTCTGCTTGGTAAAGGCAATCAGGTCACCACGCGGAGACCAGACCGGCGTGCCATAGCGTCCCTGTCCGAAACTGATCCGCGTCGCCTCGCCGCCGTTGGCGGGCATGATATAAAGCTGCGGAGTGCCCGAGCGGTCGCTCTCGAACACGATCTGGCCACCATCCGGCGAATAGCTGGGTGCGGTCTCAATCGCAGGTGTGTTTGTCAGCCGCACACTTTGACCCGAGGCCAGATCCATCTTCCACAGATCCGTGTTTCCGCCCTGCGTCAGCGAATAAACAATCGAGCGACCATCGGGCGAAAAGCGCGGCGAAAAGCTCATGGTGCCTTCCTGCGTTGGCAATTCCTGCCGTTTCACGCGACCGACATCCAGCACGTAGATGCGTGGCTGACCGGTTTCATAGCTGGTGTACAGCAGCCGGTCACCAGTCGGCGAAAAGCGCGGCGCCAGCACGATGGCGGCGCTGTCAGTCAGGTACTGCACATTCGCGCCGTCATAATCCATGATCGCCAACCGCTTGCGCCGCTGATCCTTCGGGCCACTTTCCGATACGAACGCAACCCGGCTATCAAAATAAGCACCCTCACCGGTGATCCGGGTATATACCTGATCGGCCACCTTATGCGCCATCCGACGCCAGCCGTCGGTGGTGCCGGCAAACTGCAACCCATTGCCCAGTTCCTGACCCGAGAATACGTCCCACACCCGGAACCGAACCGTCAGCCGTTTGCCCGAAACATTGACCGCGCCTGTCACCAATGCCTGCGCGTTGATTGCTTTCCAGTCGGCAAACTGCACCGGAGCATCAAAACTGCTGACCCGGCTGATGAACGCATCTGATGAAATTTCGCGAAACAGGCCCGTTCCCGTCAGGTCCGACACGATCACGCGCGATATATCCTGAGCGTATTGTGCCGCGGAAGGCCCATCCGGCACAAAACTCGGCACCGCAAACGGCATCGGCTCGATGATCCCTTCATCGATTTCCAAGCGCAGCGGGCCACTCTGGGCATAGGCCGAGGTCGAAAGAAGGGTCAGGCCAACGAAGAGGCTGGTCAGAAGTTTCATCATTTGATCCGCATCCTCTCGGGATTGAAGGTAATCTCAATATCCTGCCATTGATCGTATTTGTCAGCAGGCAGGTCGTATCCTTTGGCGCCACAGCGTAAAATCGCGCGCCGCGCTGCCTCGTAGGCTTGTTTTGCCGAAGCGGCCGAGCCGCCTGTACTGTCCAGCAACTGCAGGCTGCCACCGACCACTTTACCGTCCCGGGTAAGCGAGAACCCAACGACGACGATAGTTTCCAGCGCATCCGTCGACAGAGATCCGACATTCCAACACCGCGACACGGCAACCCTCATCGCATCTTTCTCGCCGCTGGTCAGTGGAGGACCCAAAGGTTCGGTACCATTCCCCAGCGCCTCAGCAAGCGCGTCGTTGATTGCCTGATCATTTTGCGCGGGTTCTGTCGGAGCGGGTTCAGGTGCTTCGGCAACCTCAGGCTCGGGTGTTGGCGCTGGTCGGTTCGGACGCACGCGCGGGCGGGGCGAGGTGCGGGGAGCCGGATCCTCGACCTCTTCCGCCTCGGTAACGATCTCGGGCGCGGCTTCTTCAGGAGCAGTCTGGTCCTGCTGCTCTTGCTGAACCTCAGCACCCTCATCCAAAGAGACGGGAGGGGTCTCAATGTCATCCGGTTTCGCCTCCGGCGGGGGTGGTGCAATCTGTTCAGGTGCGATCTTATCTGCGGGGCTCGGTTCCGCCTCGGGACCCGGAGGAACCGGAAGCGCCGCCACCTCGGGCTCGGGCTGTTCAAGCGTCGGGGGCTGTTCGATCAGCTCAGGTTCGGGCTGTATTTCTACCTCCTCGGGCTCCACCTCAGGCTCGGGTTCCGGCTCTGGCTGGGCAACCGGTTCCGGCTCTGGCTGTTCTTCCGGTGCTGGGTCCGGCGTATCAATCTCGTCCGGCTCTGTGGGTTGTTGTAATTCAGCCGGGTCAGTCGGCACCTCTGGTGCCTCCCGCTGGGCGGTCATTGCCGCAAACTGCTCAGACGATATCACGGTGACATCCTGCACTGCCATCGGCAACGGCTCGGACCGGAAGGTCCCTCCGAACAGCGCCCAGCTGATCAGGCTGACATGCGCAATTGCCGAAATCTTGGTGCCGGTCTCCACCGCGCGACCTCACTCTCACCCTTCGTCCAGCGTTGGCCCGCCGGTATCGGTTACAAGACCCACGTTGGAGAACCCGCCTGCATTCAGCGCACCCATGACCTGCATTACCTGCGCATATGGGATAGCACCGTCAGCACGCAGGAACACTCGATCACTGCTGCGCTCAGCCGCAATGGCGCGCAACTTGCCGATCAGCTCTTCGCGCAGCACATCTGTTGTCTGGATCTGTACTCGGCCGTCTGCCGTCAGAGTGACAGTCAATGGTTCTTCGTTGTCACCGGGTAAGGCGCTTGCGGCCGTCTTTGGCAGATCAACGGGCACACCAACGGTGAGCAAAGGGGCAGCCACCATGAAGATAATCAGCAACACCAGCATGACATCCACAAATGGCGTCACATTGATCTCGGCCATCGGCTGGGCACGGCCGCGACGCCGCCCGCGCCGGCGTCCGTTATCACCCGAGGATTGCTGAACCGCCGCACCCATCGTCAGCTATCCAACTGCCTGGACAGGATCGTTGCAAATTCATCGGCGAATGCTTCGTAACCGCCTACGATCCGATCACTGTCGGCGCTGAGCTTATTGTAGAAAATCACTGCCGGAATGGCAGCAAGCAAACCAAGGCCTGTGGCCAGCAACGCCTCGGCAATACCGGGGGCCACAACCGCAAGATTGGTGTTTTGCTGTTCAGCAATCTCGATGAAAGCGTTCATGATGCCCCAAACCGTTCCGAACAGGCCGATAAATGGTGCAGTCGAACCTACCGTGGCTAGAATGGACAGTCCTTTTTGCAGCCCTTCGGCTTCTTTAGCGATCGCCACATCCATCGAGCGGTCAATCCGCGCGGTCGCCCCGGCGATCAAACCACCATCGTTACGATGCGAGCGGCGCCACTCGATCATCCCGGCTGCAAAAATCTTCTCAGAACTGCCATCCGGCTGTGTTCCGATCTTCTCGAACAACTCGTCCAGAGGATTCCCTGACCAAAAGCTTTCGTCAAACACCTGAGCCTCACGACGCGCCGCCCGGTAATTGATCAGCTTTTGAATGATGATCGCCCAAGACCAAAAGGACGCGATCAAAAGGATCAGCATCACGATTTTGACGATAAATGTCGCACGGGCAAACAGCCCCCACATGGAGAAATCGATCTCCTGCGCCAGCGCCAGCGTTTCAGCTTCCATGAACCTGCTCTTTGTTTTGCCTGATGGCCATTTGGCCTTGTTTTGCCAAACGCTAACGCAGATGGAGGGGAAAAGCCAACAGAACCACCCCAGAGGGTGAAAATGTTACATCAATGCGCGAATCTCTGCCGGAAGGCGCACGGGCTTACCCTGCGCATTCATGCAAACCGCGGTGACCGCGGCACGAAAGATCTCGGTTTCACCACGTCTAACCAATTGCGACATCGACAGCCGCGCACCCGATAGTGAAACCATCTCGGTTTCCACCACCAATTCATCTTCGAAGCGCGCGGCAGCCAGATAATCCGCCTCGATCCGCCGCACGACCCAGACAATACCCGCATCCCGCATCGCGTTCTGATCGTTGCCCAGCTTGCGCACCCAGTCGGACCGGGCGCGTTCGATGAACTTCAGGTAATTCGCGTGATAGACTACCCCGCCCATGTCGGTGTCTTCGTAATACACGCGAACCGGGTAAACATGTTTCATTGCGGTTGTTCCAATCGGGCAAACAGACGCAACGCATGAGAGGAATCCTGCGCTGCCCCGGGTAAAACCGGATCGTAGGCGGCGCGGATCAAGGCGGCAATATCAGGCCGTAAGATCGTTGCGTCACCTGCGATGGCCAAAGGTGACGCGCTACGGAATGCCGTATCGGACCATAGCAGAATGGTCTGCACCACCTGGCTGAGCGCCAGTGTTTCCGCCGGGACCTTGGACATCTCCTTGTCCATGCACAGAAACACAAAAGCCGCGCGAATTGCGCCATCTTCTTCGAATCGGAAAATGCGATACTGATTGGCATCAGCGGCAACCAATCGCTCGACCAATGGAGCCAAATCCGGGATCAGGCGATCCAGGTCAGGAACTTCCAACAACTCCTGCCAATTTCGGAAGAAGAAGACCATGCAGTTGGCACCCAGCTCAGGGTCCGTCTCGGTCATCTTATGACCGGCCAGAGTGACGACCGCTTCAAACGCGCCTTTGACGGTCGCGAGTGTCTCATCCTCGACACCGAATACGATTGGCGCGATGGGCCGCCCCCAGCGCGCAAACAAAAACTCACCGTTTTCGCGCGTGAACAGCGCTTGGATCTCTTCCGGAGTCACGCTTGAACCTTCATCTTCTGAAAAATACTCTCAGTAGAGGCATAAAATCTCTTGCGAGCTGCTTCAACCAAACAGATCGCTTTGCCCTTTGGGCACAGCCATCCCCAAATGCGTCCATGCTTTCTGCGCCAGCATCCGTCCGCGCGGGGTGCGTTGGATCAATCCTTGCTGCAACAGATAGGGCTCGATCACTTCTTCCAGCGAGTCCCGGCTTTCCGACAACGCCGCCGATAGCGTCTCTATTCCAACCGGACCACCAGCATAGTTCTCGGCAATCAGCTTCAGATACCGGCGGTCGGCCCCGTCCAGACCCAGATTGTCGACACCCAATCGGGTCAGCGCTCCATCCGCTAACTCGCGGGTAATCCGACCATCACCTTCGACAATGGCAAAATCCACGACCCGCCGCAGCAAACGACCGGCGATCCGCGGTGTGCCGCGTGACCGTCGCGCAATTTCGCGCGCGCCTTCATCGTCGGCAGGAGCTCCCAGCTTCCGCGCATTCCGTGTGACAATCTCATGCAGCTCATCGACCGTGTAAAACTGCAGCCGCGTTGGAATACCAAAGCGATCCCGCAGCGGGGTCGTCAATAGCCCCATGCGTGTGGTCGCCCCGACCAGCGTGAAAGGCTGTAACTCAATTCGCACCGTCCGCGCCGCCGGGCCTTCACCGATCACCAGATCGAGCTCGAAATCCTCCATCGCTGGATAAAGCACCTCTTCAACTGCCGGGTTCAGACGATGAATCTCGTCGATGAACAACACATCCCTTGATTCCAGATTGGTCAGGATCGCCGCCAGATCCCCCGCCTTGGCCAGAACCGGCCCCGAGGTCATGCGGAAATTCACTCCCAACTCACGCGCCATGATCTGCGCCAGCGTGGTCTTCCCCAATCCCGGGGGGCCATGGAACAGTGTATGGTCCATCGCCTCACCCCGCTGGCGGGCCGACTGGATAAAGATGCGTAGGTTCGCGCGTGCCTCGGCCTGACCGATAAATTCATCAAGGCCCTGAGGGCGCAGGGCGCGATCATTGTCTTCCGGCATCGGCTCGGGGCGCAAGGCGGGATCGGCGTCTACCATTAACTTACCCTTTCGGAGCCAGCAGTTTCAGCGCGGCGCGGATCAGATCGGCTTCACCCGCATCGGGCATATTGGCCGCTGCCTCAGCGACAGCAGAAGCCGCCTCGGATGGGCCATAGCCAAGATTGCCCAGCGCCGAAAGCGCGCCCGCAGAAGCAGCAGCAGCGCCTGAGGCCGGTTTTACCGCTCGTTTCGGCGCGGGCGCAGGCTCACCCG
Source organism: Ruegeria sp. AP7 (assembly GCF_056539905.1). Lineage (NCBI taxonomy): Bacteria > Pseudomonadati > Pseudomonadota > Alphaproteobacteria > Rhodobacterales > Roseobacteraceae > Ruegeria > Ruegeria sp. AP7. Next base: position 12,948 of record NZ_JBQFVT010000010.1, read on the forward strand.
CGTCGATGACTTCCAGAGCGGGACCCTCCATTGCTTCGGTCACAGTGCCACCCATAGCCATCACGCCTGGGGCTTTGTCCTTCAGATCCAACACGATCCGTTGTGCCGTCTTCGGTCCGACACCCTTGGCTGCCTTGACCGCACCCCAATCGCCCAAGGCGATCGCACGGCTGACACCATCCGGTCCCAACGCACTGAGGATCGACAACGAGACCTTCGCGCCCACGCCCTGGACCGAGCACAACAGGCGATGCCATTCCTTCTCTACCAAGGACAGAAAGCCGTAAAGCTGCATCAGGTCTTCGCGCACAACCATGTCTGTGTAGATCGATACACCTTCACCCACACCGGGCAAAGCCGCCATGGTCCGATCTGAGCAATAGACGATGTACCCGACCCCGCGTACGTCGATCAGAACGTGATCAGCAGCGCGATAGTCCAGTCGTCCGGTGAGTTTGCCGATCATGCACGCACCTCTTTCAACCGAGCCTGCGGAGCGGAGCCATAGTAGGAGTGACAAATCGCAATCGCCAAAGCGTCCGCTGCATCCGCCCCTTTGGGCGAACAACCCGGCAGTTGCAATTTAACCATGTGCAACACCTGTTCTTTCTCGGCGTGGCCGACACCCACCACAGTTTTCTTGACCCGGTTGGGGGCGTATTCACCCACCGGCAGACCGGCTTGTGCCAGGGTCAATAGCGCAACACCTCGCGCCTGCCCCAACTTCAGGGTTCCTGCTCCGTCTTTGTTGACAAAGGTCTGTTCGATGGCCGCCTGATCGGGCCGGTGTTCAGCGATAACCTCGACTATCTGGTTGTGGAGCGACAAAAGCCGTTCTCCCAAATCATCACCATCGGATTTACACAAGCCATTGGCGACGTGGCTCAGGCGGCTTCCCGTTGATTCGATGACGCCCCATCCCAGGGTCCTTAGACCCGGATCAATGCCCAGAATTCGCATGTTTGCTTCGGCCTGCTCGGGTTTACGTGATCTTTTTCCATCGATTAGCACGAAGCGTGAACATTTTCCAAGCAAAATGGTCGCAGGGTGAAAAACGACATTTGTGTCGCCCCTGGTCTTCCCGGGTTCATTTGCGACACGGACTGGTTCATTTTCGACCTCGATATGAAGGAAAATTAACCAATGATTTAAAGGGCTTTCAGAGATACTGAGCATTGCAAAAAACGCATAGGACACATGCAATTTCAGCGCTTGCGCGGCAAGATTGAGATCACTAGATGCCGCTCAGATCGCAAGATCAGAGTTTAACACAAACCAGAAGGAAACAGGATATGGCTGCACTGGACACCACCCGCACCACCACTGGCTCATTCGGCCTCGTCGGCCGTATCGGCGCGACTTTCGCATCGGTTGTAAGCACCGTAGTCGAATGGAATGACGCCCGTGTAACACGCAACGCGCTGAACGGTCTGACCGATCGTGAACTGGCTGATATCGGCTTGTGCCGTGGCGACATCGACGAAGTCGCCGAGGGCCGTTGATAACAAATTGTCACTGCTCCAAATAAGCCCCTACTTCCTCCCTGTGGGGCGAACAGAAACACCGCGTGTCTCAAGACACGCGGTGTTTTTGATTGAGGAGGGCGTTCAAACTTAGGCTAGAACATTACCTTGTTTAATTGGGTGGCGAAGAATGCAGTCACAGGATCGGCTTGCATGATCCATGCACCAGCTTGTTCAACTGCAGTGCCTTGGTGCAAGGCATCCACGCGCGTGTCGTAGGCAGACGGGCCCAGATGGGACAGAAGGAAAGCTTTGAAACCAAAGAAGCCCACCACACACATTAGTAGAACCTTGGCCGGAACTGCCGAGCGCACGCGCTGCGGCTTCATCACCACCAGTCCATCCGACCGCATGGTCGCACGATACCCACGGCTTAGTTTTTGATGCTTTTTGTTCAAGCGCGTAACGCGTTGATCAAATTCCAGTTGTTTTCCAGTCATGGCAGCCTCCAAAAAACCGCCCCCCGATTGCGTCCAATGACGGTAAAAGAAGAATGCGACAAAAACGTGGCGAAAATCCATAAAACTCCCGCAAATGGCCTAGCTTTCGCCCCGTTTGCTTAAGATTAGCGTCGTCCACTCACCAATCTCACTCCCGCGCACCTGATTGAAGCCATTTTGGATATAAACTGTGAGCACATCATCAGCTTGTTCATTGAGGATTCCCGACAGGATTGCGTGTCCGCCTACCCGCAGATTCGCCGATATCTCTGGTGAAAGCGCGACCAGGGGTCCTTTGAGAATGTTCGCAAATATCAGGTCATAAGGCGCATGTTCATTCAGGTCGGGATGATCGAATCCCGCGGCTTCGACACATTTCACGGCTCCTGCCATACCGTTTGCCCTCAAATTGGCCTCGGCCACGTCAACAGCAACCTCATCAATATCACTGGCGATGATATCGCCATCCCAAACCCGAGCCGCGGCCATCGCCAACACGGCAGTACCGCAACCGATATCGGCAACTTTGGTGGCCGCGAAGCCTTCATCCAGAAGAAAGTCCAGAGCTTTGAGACATCCTAAGGTCGTTCCATGATGCCCCGTGCCAAAGGCCATCGCGGCCTCAATCAACAATGGAATACGACCATCGGGCAGCTTGTCTGCGTCGTGGCTGCCATATACAAAAAAACGACCTGCTTCGACCGGGGCCAGTTCGCGACGTACATGTGCAACCCAGTCAGTTTCGGGAAGCTCTGAGACGACGAATGGCTTCGCCTCAAATGCTGCGGCCAAAACGGCCAACGCGGTCTCGTCTGGTGCTTCAGTAAAGTACCCGCCGATCTCCCATAGGCCCGAGCCATCCTCGACCTCAAACACCCCCACACCGGTGGGCTCCGGGTTCAGACGTTCCATCGCCTCGCCCAGACCTTCGGCTGCTACTCTGCCGGTCAGGGTGGTCAGTGCAGTGAATGTGGGCATGGGGGGCCTCCTGTCTCAAGCTGCCCCTGCGCGTAGGGCGGCGCGGCGCCGAGGTCAAGCGCCGGTGACTACTCGGCGGGTGCAGTGGCGTATTTCGACAGGATTGTCTCGTTCCCGGCCTCCGGATGCCGTGGGATCAGAAAAGACAAGCCCAACGACACCATCGCCATCGCAGCGGCAAGACCAAATACGGCGCCCGGTGAAATGACCCAAAGCAGACCCAATAGCGCAGGCAGGAACACCGCCGCGATATGGTTAATGGTAAAGGCAACGGCCGCAGTGGGTGCAATATCTGCCGGATCGGCGATCTTTTGGAAGTATGTTTTCAGTGCCAGTGCCAGCGCAAACAGAACATGATCGATCACATATAATATTGCCGCCAGCAAAACGCCCCATCCGAACCAATAGATACCACCGTAGGCTGCGAATACGATTGCAAGGCCGGTATATTCAAAGATCAGCGTGCGGCGTTCCCCGAATCTGGCAACTGCTTTGCCCAACATCGGCGCTGCGGCCATGTTGATCATCAGGTTGATGAGGTAGAGGCTGGTCAGTTCGTGCACCTCAAACCCGAACTTCTCAACCATCATGAAGCCCGCAAAAACGATGAAAATCTGACGCCGCGCGCCTGCCATGAATTGCAGGGCGTAATACAACCAGTAACGTCTGCGCAGTACGATCTTTTTGGTCTGGGGTGTCGGCGAATCGAACTGCGGAAATGCGATCAGACAAAACAGCGCAAGCAGAACGGTTACGCCGCCAGCAGCCATGAAGACGAAGTTGTAAGACAGATCGAACCGATCCCATGTCAACACGATCAAGCCATAGACCACAGCCGTCGCAGCCGAACCCATCGCAACCAGCCAGCCCAAAATCTGTGGCGCACGATCCTTGGGCAACCACTGCAGTTGCAACGACTGATTCACCGTCTCGTAGTAGTGAAACCCGATTGAGCTGAACAAAGTGACAAACAACAGACCGCCAAGGCTTGGAAACCACGCGGTCACCGCAGTTGCAGCGCCCAGCATCATCAACGAGATCATGGCCAGAACCTGCTCGCGGATGAAGATGATCACTGCGATAACGCCGACGGCCAGAAACCCCGGAATTTCGCGCACCGTGTGCAACAGACCGATATCCGCCCCGTCAAAGTTCGCAACCTCAATGACAAAATTGTTCAGCAACGCACTCCACGCGTTGAACGCAATCGGCATGGTCAACGCCATCACGAACAAGAGCGTCATAGGACGGCGCCAGAGCGGAAGACTCTGCGCCTCAGACAAGGGCATGGGTTTCAGCATGAGGTTGCCTTACGCCGATTTGCACCTTTTGGCGAGTGGAAAGCGGCTGGCGCACAGTGGCTCTGCACTGATGCAGGGGTCAGTAGAAGCTTTGCGGATCGATATCCACGGCCAGGCGGATATCGCCTTTCAACTTCAATGGGGCAATCCAGCGGGCGATGGCGTCCTGAATAGGCGCGCCTTTCGGGGCTTTGACCAAAAGCCGGACGCGGTGACGGCCACGTATGCGCGCGATGGGGGCCGGAGCCGGGCCAAACACCTGCGCCCCGACATCGCGCAGCGGTGCATCGTTGCGCGCCATGGCATTGCCGATATCGAAGACCGGCCCAACCTCGGGGCCCGACAGGACAATCCCGGCCATACGGCCGTAAGGCGGCACCCCAGCGGCCTGACGGCCAGCGGCTTCGGCCTTCCAGAACCCTTCTTCATCGCCCGATAGGATCGCCCGGATCACCGGATGCTCGGGCTGGAAGGTTTGCAGCAATGCCTGCCCCGGTTTATCCGCACGGCCTGCCCGGCCCGCAACCTGCCGCATCAGTTGAAAAGTCCGTTCCGCCGCGCGCAGGTCGGCCCCGTGCAGGCTGAGGTCCGCATCGATCACCCCCACCAGCGTCAGCTTGGGAAAGTTATGCCCCTTGGCCACCAGTTGCGTCCCGATAACGATATCCGCATCGCCCTCGGCAATCTCTTCGATCTTGGCCTTCAAGGCACGGGCCGAACCAAACAGGTCAGAGCTGAGCATAGCGATCTTGGCCTCGGGGAAGGTCGCCTCGGCCTCTTCGGCCAGTCGTTCAATCCCCGGCCCGACCGGTGCCAGCTTGCCCTCGACCCCGCAGGACGGGCAGGTCTCGGGCATCGGCTTGGTCTCACCACATTGGTGGCACATCAGACGTTTGAGGAACCGGTGCTCCACCATCCGCGCATCGCAATGGTCACAGGCAATCTGTTCTCCGCAGGCCCGGCACAGGGTCACCGGTGCATAGCCGCGGCGATTGATGAACAGCAGCGACTGTTCGCCCCGCTCAATCCGCTGCCGTACCGCCTGCCGCAGCGAGGGGGAAATCCAAGTCTCCGCCTGCATCTGTTCAGCCCGCATGTCGATGGGCTTCATCTCGGGCAGGACTGCCGCGCCAAAGCGTGCGGTCAGGTCGAGACGCTCATACTTCCCAGCCTCGGCATTCGCCCAGCTTTCAAGCGACGGCGTCGCGCTGGCCAGAACCACGCGCGCCCCGCAGATGGAGGCCCGTAGCACCGCCATATCGCGCGCGCTGTAATGCACGCCATCTTCCTGTTTGTACGACGTGTCGTGCTCTTCATCGACCACAACCAGCCCCAGATCGCGGAACGGCAGGAACAGCGCCGACCGAGCGCCCACAACCAGCTGAGCATCCCCCTGCCCAACCATCCGCCAGACCCGGCGTCGTTCTGTCATTGTTGCGCCCGAATGCCATTCTGCCGGACGCGCACCGAAACGTGCCTCGACACGGGTCAGAAATTCAGCCGTCAGCGCAATCTCGGGTAGCAGGACCAGAGCCTGCCGCCCCTTGCGCAGCGCCTCGGCCACGGCTTCCAGATAAACCTCGGTTTTGCCCGACCCCGTCACGCCCTTCAGCAGCGTGGTCCCATAGTCACCCGTGCGCTGCCCGGCTTGAAGCCGCGCAACGGCTTTTGCCTGATCCTCGGTCAGGTCTTTCCCCGGCAGATCAGGCTCCAGATAGGGATAGGGCAGATCTCGTGGGCTGTCCTCTTCCCGCACAGCGCCTTGTTTGACCAGTCCTTTGACCACGGAGGAGGTTACACCCGCCTGCTCGGCCAGTTCTTTCAGTGTGAACGCCAGCCCACCGTAATCCCGCAGCACCTCTAGCACCCGTGTCCGGGCGTCTGTCATCCGATCCGGTTCCGCGCCTCCCAGCCGATAAACCTTGCGCATTGACGGCGGTTCACCCAACCCCGGCGCGCGCGTCGCCAGACGCAGCATCGCAGGCATCGGTGTCAGCGTGTAATCAGCTACGCGCCCCAGAAACAGGCGCATTTCCTCGCGCATCGGCGCAACCTCAAGCACCCGGATCACCGACCGCGCCTTGCTCAGATCGAAGCCGCCCCGCCCCGGCCCCCACACCACACCCAACACCTTGCGTGGCCCCAAAGGCACCTCGACAAACGCCCCAAGAAAGCACCCGCCCTCGGGCGCTTTGTAGTCCAACGTCCGGTCCAGCGGTTGCGTGGTCAGCACCGCAACCAGCTCTCCTTCGTCGAAAAATCCGTTAGCGCTCACGGCATATCCTTCGCAGGGGGTTCCAGCATGGGTCTCTTTGAGGTAAAGCCATCCGCGACCAAGGCCAACCCATCAAAGGACTGCCCTCATGAAATTCTTCGTAGACACCGCCGAGATCGACGCCATCGCCGAACTGAACGATCTGGGCATGGTGGACGGCGTAACCACCAACCCCTCGCTGATCCTGAAATCGGGCCGCGACATTCTGGAAGTCACCAAAGAGATCTGTGATCTGGTCGACGGCCCCGTCTCGGCCGAAGTTGTCGCAACCGAAGCCGAGGACATGATCGCCGAAGGCCGCAAGCTGGCAAAGATTGCATCGAACATTGCTGTCAAAGTACCGCTGACATGGGCGGGTTTAAAAACCTGTAAAACGCTGACCGACGAAGGCCAGATGGTCAACGTGACCCTGTGCTTCTCGACCAACCAAGCGATTCTGGCCGCCAAGGCGGGTGCGACCTTCATCTCGCCTTTCATCGGACGCCTTGACGATATCAACCTCGACGGCATGGACCTAATAGCAGATATCCGCCAGGTCTATGACAACTACGGGTTTGAAACCGAAATCCTGGCCGCCTCGATCCGTACCGTGAACCACGTTACCGATAGCGCACGCATCGGGGCCGACGTGATTACCGCTCCTCCGGGTGTCATCAAGAAACTGGCCGACCACCCGCTGACCGACAAAGGTCTGGAAACATTCCTGGCCGACTGGGCCAAAACAGGTCAGAAAATCCTCTGATCCCAAGCGCTGCCGCGCGGTGCTGCCAGGCACCGCGCCCGGCCCAACGGCCAAAGCTGAATTTCAATCAGCGCATGGCTGGCGGGAGCTCCCGCCACAGCAGCGACGAAATTCGCCTTTCGCGTGCATTTTTCCCAAGGCAAATCCGGCAACCCGTGTTATAAGCCCGCCAAAACAAAAAACGACCGGACGGGACATGAGCAGCGATCCTAAACTCAAGGACAATCTCCGCGCCGCGATTCTGGCTGAGCCTGACGCAGTGCTGGATGACAAAGACCTGATGCAAGCCCTTGTGGCGGCAAATGAACAAGCCCGCGGTGACAATGTCGTTGATCTGCGCGGCATCGCCATGCAACGCCTTGAGGCACGGCTCGATCGGCTTGAGGATACCCATCGCTCAGTCATCGCAGCAGCTTACGAAAATCTGGCAGGCACAAATCAGGTGCATCGTGCCATTCTCCGGCTTCTCGAACCCACAGTATTCGAAGATTTTTTGCGCGCGCTTGGCAATGACGTGGCCGAGATCCTGCGCGTCGATCACATCACATTGGTTCTTGAAACGACTATCGTGCGCGACGATCCTGTAGTGAACCAGCTTGGTGGTGTTCTGACCGTGGTCGAGCCCGGATTTATCGACAGCTACCTGACCTCGGACCGCAATGGCCAACCGCGCGAAGTTACGCTGCGCGAAATTCGCTATCCCAATCCTCAAGTCTACGGTGAACAGTCTGATCAACTGCAATCCGAAGCCTGCCTCAAACTTGATCTCGGCGCGGGACGCTTGCCCGGCATGATTGTCATGGGTGCCAACGACCCACGGCATTTCTCACCTCAGCTTGGCACAGATCTTCTTGCCTTCTTTGCCGGTGTCTTTGAACGCTCGATGCGCCACTGGTTGTCATGAGCCTGATCTCCCCAGCCTGCCGCGATGCTTTGCAGCATTGGCTGGACAGTCTGGGGGCGCTCGCTGGGCGATCAGAGAATACGCTCGAGGCCTATCGCGGTGACGTGACCGAATTCCTGTCCTTCATGACCCTGCATCACAGCGAGCGCCAAGGGCTGGCAGCACTTGAACGTATTACCGTCTCGGATATTCGGGCCTGGATGGCGGATCAGCGCAATTCAGACGTCGGCGCGCGATCTCTGGCGCGCAAACTGTCTGCGGTCAAAAACTTCTATCGTTGGCTGGCTGAGCGCGAAGGATTCGAGCCGACCGCTGTCCTGTCCACACGCGCGCCTAAATTTACTAAGAAATTGCCGCGCCCTCTGGCCGAAGACGCAGCCCGCGCCATGATCGAAACTGTCGAGTTGCAATCATCTTCCGATTGGGTTGCCGCCCGGGATGTCGCGGTTGTAACACTCCTATACGGTTGTGGGCTTCGCATTTCCGAGGCACTTTCCCTGACCGGATCGGATGCGCCCCTGCCGGATACTCTGCGCATTTCGGGGAAAGGTGGCAAAGAACGAATCGTGCCGGTTCTTCCGGCCGCTAGGGCAGCGGTTGATCGCTATCTCTGGCTATCTCCGCATCCGCAATCACCTGATGCCCCGCTGTTTCGAGGCGTTCGGAGCGGCCCTCTGAACCCCGGGATCATTCAGGCCGTGGTCGCCAAAGCGCGAATGCAACTTGGCCTACCCGCCACAGCCACCCCGCACGCGATGCGCCACAGCTTTGCTACCCATCTGCTGTCTGCGGGCGGTGACTTACGTGCGATCCAAGAGCTTTTGGGTCACGCCTCGCTTTCGACCACGCAGACCTATACCGCGGTCGACACGGCCCGGTTGATGGAAGTCTACAACCGCACGCACCCAAAAGCCTGAAGCAAAGACCCTTTTGCTTTGCATCTGCGCCTTGCTTCCGTCATGACACCACCATGACACTTAGATTCAAAGCGCTTTCCGTTCATCTCTTCACCGCCACAGGTGCCGTTTTCGCAATGCTCGCCATGTTGGCCGCAGTCGAAGAGAAATGGAGCCTGATGTATCTCTGGCTGGTTGTCTCGTTCATCGTGGACGGAATCGATGGCCCGCTGGCGAGGCACTATCACGTCAAAAAGAACGCACCAGAGTTTGACGGCGTGTTGCTGGATCTGATCATCGACTATCTGACCTATGTGTTCATTCCCGCTTTCGCCTTGTTTAAGTCAGGACTGATGGATGGCTGGACCGGCTGGTTCGCTATCATCGTCATCACCTTTGCCAGCGCGATGTATTTTGCGGATACGCGCATGAAAACAAAGGACAATTCCTTCTCCGGCTTTCCGGGCTGCTGGAACATGTTCGTCATCGTGATCTTCGCTTTGGAGCCCAACTTCTGGGTCATCCTGCTGCTGGTCACCTTGCTGTCAGTCGCAATGTTCCTGCCGCTGAAATTCATTCACCCGGTCCGAACCGAGCGTTGGCGCACCTTGTCCCTGCCGATGGCTTTTGCGTGGACCTTCTTTGCAGGCTGGGCCGCCTGGGTCGACTTTCACCCTGAAAGCTGGGCCCATTGGGGGCTGGTGATCACCAGCCTGTATCTGGTTTCAGCAGGAATTGCGCAGCAAATCATCCCTCCGCGCAAAGCCAGGGATTACAAGACTTCCTGAACCTCAAACTCAGTCCCGTTATGGGTGAACACATCACCTTCTTGCAGTCCGACCATGGCCAGATAGATCGGGCTTTGGGTCGAAATACCCATGTAGGTTTTGCCGTCCACGTCAAACCGAGTCGTTGAGACACATACGACGAAGCGGCGATTGTTGAACTTGATCACCGCGCCGGGCTGCACCGTGTCCGTGAGGCTGAAGTCGGTATTCTCGATCACGTCTATCTTTGCATGATGCGCATGAACGGGCGCGTCAAAGGCAGCGGCCAGATCGGCATTCTCGCGTGATGCTGCAATATCATCCTTGTCATGCCCTTCCCGGTCATCCAGTTGGGAATCCTTCAGAAAGGCATCATAATGCGCCTGTGCGGTTGCCAGTTCCTGTTCTTCCAAAGACATCAAATGATCAACAATGGCTTTCTTACGTACGGCGGGATCTGTCTGGCCGGTCATGCAATTCGGTCCTTCAAATTCACTATTTGATATAGGTTGGGGCCGTGTCGCTCTGAATGCAACAGGTAAGTGCGGATCAGATCAACAGGCTGGCTGCACCTTCGTGACGCAGCAAAGCCACTTTTGTCTCTACTCCACCCTGCCCTGAAAACCCGACCATCTTCCCATCAGCACCCAGAATCCGGTGACAGGGAATGATGATCGGGATGGGATTCCCACCGCATCCCCGCCCAACCGCCTGCGCCGAGTATCCAAGCTCTTCGGCCAACTCGCCGTAGGTGCGCGTATCCCCGAACGGGATGGCATACATCGCATCGCACACGCGACGCTGAAATTCTGACCCCTTGATCCGATAGGACAGATCGAACTGCCGCAAACGCCCTTCGTCATAAGCGCGTAGTTGCGCCGCCGCCTCTTGCAGAACTGGGGTGGCCGGGCCTTCGTCTTGGGCATTCCAAACAAGTCGTGTAATGGCGCCATCGATCTCTTCGACACCAAGGCAACCAAACTGAGTTTCTACGGCGATCATCGGCATAAGAGAACGGTTGCAGATGTTTCGCCACACCTGCAACCCGAATCCTGACGATCCGCCTTTCATCTGGCCAAAAATACCTCGGAGCGCGAGGCAGAGCCTCGCATCAGCGAACTCTCCTACGCGCTCCGTTTGTGTGTCAGCTCAGCGCTTCGTTACAGCGCCCGCACACGCCCGGATGGGCATGCAACCCCACATCGGGCAGGATTTTCCAGCACCGCTGGCATTTGTCGCCCTGGGCCTTTTCGAAGACCACGGCGACGCCTTCGATTTCCGGAACCCGGAACGCCTCGGCGGGGGCCGGATCGCCTGTGACGGCCAGGCCCGAGGTGATGCACATATCATCCACGTCGAAGGATGCCAGCAGATCGCGGGTTTCCTGATCTTCGACATACACGATCGGAGCGGCCTCAAGGCTGGATCCGATCACCTTGTCTTGACGCTGAATTTCCAGCGCTGCGGTCACAGCACGGCGGACACGGCGGACTTTGGCCATGCTGGCTTCCAGTTCTTCATGGCGCCAGTCGATGGGCGTTTCAGGGAAATCGACCAGATGGACCGAGCTGTCATCGGCCGGGAATCGTTCCAGCCAAACCTCTTCCATGGTGAAGACCAGCACCGGGGCCAGCCATGTGGTCAGGCGGTGGAACAGGATATCCAGAACCGTGCGCGCAGCACGGCGGCGCTGGCTGTCGCCGTCACAGTACAACGCGTCCTTGCGGACGTCGAAGTAGAAGGACGACAGATCGACAGTGGCAAAGGTGAACACGGCGCTGAAAACACCCTGGAAGTCGAACGAGGCATAACCCTGGCGCACCTGCTCATCCAGATCAGCCAGACGGCTCAGCACCCAGCGCTCCAGACGTGGCATATCCTCTGGCGCGACGCGGTCGGCTTCGGTGAAATCGGCAAGCGAGCCCAACATGAAGCGCATGGTGTTGCGCAGGCGGCGATAGCTGTCGGCGGTGCCTTTCAGGATTTCCGGCCCGATCCGCTGATCGGCGGTGTAGTCGGTCTGGGCCACCCACAGACGCAGGATATCGGCGCCGTATTGCTTTACGACCTCTTCCGGCACGATGGTGTTGCCCAGCGATTTGGACATCTTGTTGCCTTTGGCATCCAAGGTGAAACCGTGGGTCACCACATTGCGATAGGGCGCACGGCCCTTGGTGCCACATGCCTGCAGCATCGAAGAATGGAACCAGCCGCGGTGCTGGTCAGTACCTTCCATATAAACGTCAGCAATACCGTCCTCGGTCCCGTCCTCACGATCACGCAGAACGAAGGCGTGGGTCGAGCCCGAATCGAACCATACGTCCAGCACGTCGAACACCTGGTCGTACTCGTCCGGGTTGACGATTCCGTCGAGGATCTTTTCTTTGAACCCGTCCGTGTACCAGACATCTGCGCCGTCTTTCTCGAACGCTGCCTTGATACGGGCGTTCAGATCTGCGTTGCGCAACAGGTAATCCGCGTCGGTGGGCAAAGCCCCCTTCTTGGTGAAGCAGGTCAGCGGCACACCCCACGCGCGTTGGCGTGACAGTACCCAGTCCGGGCGCGCCTCGATCATCGAATACAGGCGGTTGCGGCCCGTTTGTGGGGTCCACTTAACCAACTCATCGATAGACCGCAGGGCGCGTTCGCGGATGGTGTCGCCCATCTCTCCCATGCCGTCATCCAGCTTGCGGTCAACCGATGCAAACCACTGCGGCGTGTTGCGATAGATGATCGGAGCCTTTGAGCGCCATGAATGCGGATAGCTGTGCTTGATCTTGCCGCGCGCCAGCAGCCCGCCGACCTCAGCTAGCTTGTCGATGACGGCTTTATTCGCATCACCCTCGCCGCCCTTGCGGGACAGGATGTATTTGCCGCCGAAGAACGGAAGATCAGCGCGGAAAGAGCCATCGTCCATTACGTTATAGGTGATGACCTGTTCCAGCATGCCCAGATCGCGATATAGCTCGAATTCCTCCATACCGTGCGAGGGCGCGCAATGGACAAAACCGGTACCTTCCGTATCGGTCACAAACTCAGCAGCGCGGAAGTCACGGATATCGTCCCATTCGCCGTTGCCGCCTTCAGCCCCGGCCAGCGGGTGGGTTAGCTGGATCTTGGCTAAATCTTCTTGAGTGACATCGCACAGACGGCGGTACATCGAGTCATCCAGCCGCGCACGTGCAAATACGTCCGCCGCACGATCGTCAGCCATCAGGTAACGCTCACCGATCCGCGCCCAGCATTCCTCAGGGCGGCCAGTTACTTCGTAAAGGCCGTACGAGATGTCTTCGCCATAAACTACGGCTTTGTTCGACGGCATTGTCCAAGGTGTGGTGGTCCAGATCACCACATGGGCGTTGTCCAAAGTCACATCGCCGGTGTTCACAACCTTGAATTTCACCCAAATGGTGAAGCTTTCCTTGTCGTGATACTCAACCTCGGCTTCGGCCAGAGCAGTTTTCTCGATGGGCGACCACATTACGGGTTTCGAGCCCTGATAGAGCGTGCCATTCATCAGGAACTTCATGAACTCGTCGGCAATCACGGCTTCGGCGTGATAGTCCATAGTGATGTAGGGATCGGGCCAATTGCCGGTGATGCCCAGACGCTTGAACTCTTCACGTTGGACGTCGATCCAGCCCTCGGCGAACTTGCGGCATTCCTGACGGAAATCGACGATGTTCACCTCGTCTTTGTTCTTGCCCTTCTTGCGGTACTGTTCCTCGATCTTCCATTCGATCGGTAAGCCGTGGCAGTCCCAGCCGGGCACATAACGCGAGTCGAAGCCCATCATCTGATGCGACCGCACGATCATGTCCTTGATGGTCTTGTTCAGCGCGTGACCGATATGCAGATGCCCATTCGCATAGGGGGGGCCATCGTGCAGGGTAAAGGGTTTACGGCCCTCTTTCTCGCGCAGGCGGTCATAGACACCGATCTTTTCCCAGCGCTCCAGCCATGCAGGCTCGCGCTTGGGCAGGCCAGCTCGCATCGGGAATTCGGTCTTGGGCAGGTTCAGCGTGTCTTTGTAGTCAGGTGTTTGGGGTGTGTCGGCGCACATTTGGGGCGTCCTCAGGATGATCTTGTCGTGTATGGATCGAAGCGGTCAGTGCGATATCTCAAGCACCTTTGCCCGGCGTCTCGCGATATCAGAGCGCCGGGGATATAATTCGAATAATGATGGCCAGACGGTCAAACATGGCCGCGCTTATAGGACGCCCGCCCTCAATGGTCCAGAGGTTCCGCATCCTGAGGCGAATGGCGCAGCTTAGCCCAGCGATTGAGCCATGCCAGCCCTGCCAGAGCGAGCCCTAACGCAAGCAGAGAAAAGACGCGGATCAGCCCCCCCAATCCAGCGATATCGATCAGAAATACCTTCGCCACCGCCAACCCGATAACAGCCAAGCCAGCCTTGCGCATCAAATCAGAGTGGCGGGCCAGTGATTGATAAAACAACGCCGCTCCGACCACCAACAACGTGATTGTATAAGTATAAAGCTCGGGCTGAGTGACGCCGTTGCCTTCATACATACCGCCCGCGCCCTGCCAGACATGCCGGATCGCTAATCCCAGCCAAACAGTTGCCAGAACTGTGGCTGCTCCATAGCTGATCTGTTTCAGCAGAACGGGCTGCGTAACGACACGCCAGGCCGAGAAACCAATTGCCAGCGCGGGCAACAAATAGGCAACGGCGAGCGTGTTCAAAACCAGTGGGCCTAGTACCGGATCCGCAAACGGGTTGAGCAGCGGGTTGGCTTCTGACAACGCCTGACCCAGGCGATACACACCATGCGCACCGAAGAAAGCAGCCAAGGCGTAGCGCAGATAGTTTAACTTACCGCCCAGCTTGAACCGTTGCACCTGTGCGAAAGCCAGCAGCAGCCAGATGACCGCAAGCAATCCCAGCCCCCAGTGGCTGTTGGTGGCACCGCCCTCGCCGAAACTTTCCAGCCAGCGCAGCAACAGCAGCGATAGCAGTATCCCCGCTGTCGCCCAGGCCGCGCTTTCAAGGAGCAATGAAGCAATCGGGCGGTCTAGGGGCTTCAGTAACGTCCAGCCCACAATGAACCCGACAACCGCAGCCGAATAGACCAACGTCATTTCGAGCAATGGAGCGCTTTCGGCCCAAACAAGCCCTGGGTCCAACACCAGTCGGACTGTGACGGTGAATACGCCTGCCCAGATGAACCAGCTCATCGGAGGCAGTTCAAATCGTCTGTCCAACGCGGCGGCCACAACGATCATGGCGACAAGCGCCACGGTTAAAGCAGCCGAACTGAGCACAATAATGCAGGCAAAGCTGAGACAAGAAAGCGCGGACAGAGTCGCCAAGGCTGGGCGCATCCGGTTTTCACCATCGACCCGCGCGAACCGTTCGGCCAGAACTACCATCATCGCGCCCAAAGCGATGGCATGTAGCGCCCATGGGTAGGCTCCCAATACCTCAGCAGGGTGCCATCCGACCTCAAGCGCGATCGCCAGGGCCGGTGCGAATATCGCCGCCCCTCCGGCCCAGACCACGCTATAGCGCCCGGCCCGAAAGGATCGCCAAGCTGCAATCAAAGTGACCAAAGCGCCTAAGGCCACCAATTGCGTGACGCTCCAAGGATAATCTGCCTCGGCTGTTTCCGCATAAGTATCCACAAAGCGAAGCCATACTGCGCCTCCATCCAACCCGTGCACCAAGACAAACCAGATTAGTCCCAGTGCTGGGAATGCGGTCACATCCTGTAATGCCCGTGCATCCTTTGCCCAGAGCATCAGCGCCAATATCAAACCTGTGAACAGCACGACGCCCAACCAGAATTCACCACCTGAATCTGACCAATGCAGCGACAAAATCACTGAGGAAACGAGTACCGCACCAAAGGCAATCCGAGTTGGAAACTCGGGCCATGGTTCTCCTTTCCGGCGTCGGATAATCTCGGTCACCATCGCACCAGAGTGGTTTGGCCAGATACGCCGTATGGGTATCGCGATCGCAATGATCGCCAGTGCCGTGACGCAGGTTAGATACCCGGGCTCGGTCGACGGCGAAGACAGTACCAGCAGAAACGCGGCGCCATAGGTGCCAATTAGGGTCAACACCGAAATCCACGCCCAACGCCTTACTGTATCAATTCCCAGACCCAATACGGCGATTATGAAAAAGTAACCGTAGAGCCAGTTCGGATCATCCGAGGAACCACCCACGGCAAAGGGGGCGGCAAAAGCTCCGATCAGACCAACAGCCGCCAATAGCGGCCCATGGAACCAACCCAACACGAGCCCGAACAGCGCGATGACAATCAACCCGGCCAACGCCGCCTCGGGCCCGATCAGATCATAAAGCTGGCCTGCCGCCAGAATGCCGCCGAACAGGGTAACCAGACCTGCGCCTGAAAATACCGATGGGAGATAAGCGGTTGAGGCCTCCTCATCATCGCCGAACCGACGGCGGATCACCTCACCCGCGCCGATCAGCAGCAAGCCAAAGACCAGCGCCGCAGCGACCCGCGCGGTGGGGGGTAACAACCCGTTTTCGACCCCATACTGAACCAGAAAGATCCCCGCCAACGCCAGTGAAAGCGCCGATACCGCGTAGAACCAGTTCTCGCGCAACCACGCGCCCAGCGCTGCGATTTTTTCTTCGCGAAATACGATACTGGCTGGAGGATCTTTAATCTCGGGAGCTAGCGGTGTCTCCGTTAGACCTTCGTCGGTGGTGGTTGAAGCTTTTGCCGCTGCCCAAGGCGCAGGCTTAGCTTGCACGGTTGTGGGTTCTGATCGGGACGTTTTGGGTGCCTCAGCAGTGCTTTCTGGCATTTGCCCTGCAAGTTGCTGCTCAAGCTGTTCTACCCGTTTGCGCAACCGCGACTGGCCAACCAGCAATACGATGATCGAAACAGGAATCGCCAAAACGATCAGGCCAATGAGAACAAGTAATGATTCCAACCGAAACCTCCGAGGTAGGATACATCAAACGTATCGCGGTGATCGGCAGGTTTATAGTAAGGAAATCCACATGATTACCGTATGTTGCTTTGCAAGCCTGCCTAAAACAGCGCCAAGTCGGGGCGCGCCAGCATCAACCAGACGATTGTCAGCACAGCAACAAAGGCTGGAATGCCGCAGGCGAACCAAAGGCGGAACAATCGGAAATATGCAACCGGCAAAGCAGTCCCATCGTGATTGGCCAGTCTTGCAAAATCCCGCAGCCTGATTTGTATCCAAACCACAGGCAACCAGAACAGGCCGGTCAGAATATAAAGCAGCACAGACGCCACGATCCAATCCTCTGTCAGAGACCAGCCTGAGCGCCATGCCAACAGTGCGCCCGTCACAGGCTGTAGTACGACCGCGGTTGCTGTGAAAATCATGTCGGCCAACACCACGATACCTGCAGTATGGGCGATAATCCTCGCGTCTGCTGTTCGATGCGCCATCAGCATGAAAAAGGCGATGCCCGCGCCTGTTCCCAACAGAACACACGCTCCGATCACATGCAGCCAGCGCAGAAACAGGTCCGGGTCCATCAGCGGCTCTCCAACATGGGTCGAGCAACCAATGACAGCATTAATGCGGGCGCGATCTTGACCAATGGTCCCAGCGGATCTAGCCAAAGCTCTGGTGCCATCAACGTTGCAGCGATCAAATAAAACATGGCGATCGCGGCTTGAGCCAAACAAACGCCGGCCGCCCAAGGGCGCCACAGAATTGCCAGCCCCAGCATTATGTCAATCAATGACCAGAACACTACGCTTGCATTTGCGATGGCGCCTGACCAACCATTCCTCGTAAGGACTTCGGCTGCCTG
Organism: Ruegeria sp. AP7; assembly: GCF_056539905.1. Taxonomy (NCBI): domain Bacteria; kingdom Pseudomonadati; phylum Pseudomonadota; class Alphaproteobacteria; order Rhodobacterales; family Roseobacteraceae; genus Ruegeria; species Ruegeria sp. AP7. The sequence continues at coordinate 30,572 of NZ_JBQFVT010000010.1, forward strand.
AGAAAGACCCGTTAGTCCGAACACACCAGATAGAACCCAGAAGAGGCAGAGCACAGCAATAACGACCGGCATCAGCAACGTCATCCGAGCTGTCAGCCTGTGTTCTCTCGCGCAAGCCAGCCCGCCATAAATCTCCTCTAATCCGGCCAGAGAGCGGCCCGTGGCACAGCGATATGGCTCAGAGTCGCCTGTCACCCCTTGCGCCATTACCATCATCGCCGTGCTCCGCAGCGGTGATCGCCACCCAAGGTGGCCAAGCAGATCAGCCACGGCGGCGACTGCATTGGTTACCCGTGGTGGCATTGTGATAGTTAAGTGTGCAGGCGAAAAGCCAAGCCAGTGTCGTGTCACTGACAAAACCCGCGACAGAGGTTGCGGCGTATCTTCCACCAGATCGTAGCTACCTGGCGGCAGATCGTCGCGAATGGCAGACAAGACGGCGGCGCACAGGTCTCGCATCCCGACACATTGCACCGGAGTTTCCGGATAAGCGACCGGCTGTGCGAAAGGCACCGCCGCCAGCATCCGCAACAGCGCGGTGCCGCCATAATCGCTCTGTCCAATCACCAATCCGGGCTTGAAGCACCACAAAGTCGCGCCACTTGCGCGTAGGGCCGCATCCCCGTCCGCCTTGGAGCGCATGAACTCGGTCGTGGCATCGGTGTCGGCCCCTATTGCTGAGACCTGGACGAATGAAACGCCTGCCTCGGCACAAGCCTGTCCCAGCGATGCAATAGCCGTGTAATGCACGGCGCGCAGATCGTCTTGTCCCCCATCCTGCAGAGCCCCAGCGCAATTCACCACAACATCGACACCTGTGAGGAGTGGCCTCCAGTCCCCGGCTGATCTAAAATCTCGCAGGTCGCCCGACACCAGATCAACATCGGGCAAGACACGTCCCGCTGTCTTTCGGCTGCGTATAAGGCCCTTGACCGCGAGACCATCCGCATGCAGCGCCCGAACAACAGCCGCGCCGATAAAACCATAGGCGCCCAGCACCAATACTGTTTTTTCTTCGAACTTCACTGCCACAGGATGACCCACACGTGTTTTTGCCACCCTAGCGGATCAAACCCCTGCGACCAGCTTGATTGAACTGTCTGCGACAACAGCACCGATCAGGGATGGAACAGGGAGCCGACCCAGAATGCGATCCCGGCGGCCAGTCCACCGATCAGAAGTGTTTCGGCCCCGGATCGCCACCAAGGCGCAAGGGACCAGCGGCTTTTCATGGCTCCGATGGCAAAGAATACACCTGCCGTCATCCAGGCTGAAACAGCAAACGCACCTTCAATCGAGAAAAGGAATGGCAGCAATGGAATCATACCCGCGACCAGAAAGGCAAAGAACGTCGCCATTGCGGCTTTCATCGGGTGCGGGTCGACGCTGCCTAACCCGTATTCGCCCTCGATCATCAGGTTAATCCAATTGTCGTGGTTTGAGGTGATCTCATCCGTGGCCTCATCCAACACGCGGCCCGACAGACCTTTTTGCGTAAGGATTTCGCGTACTTCCTTGCGCTCTCCGTCCGGATAGAGCCTGATATGCTGTTCTTCGATGGCGCGGATACGATGGATGTTGTCGATCTCGGCCTTGGTGCCGGAATAGTTGCCCGCCGCCATCGAGAATCCATCTGCCAGCACATTGGCCAACCCGAGTGCTACGATGACAAATGGCGATAGCCCCGCCCCCGCGACACCGGCGACGATGGCGAACGTGGTGACCGATCCATCGATGCCGCCATAGACCACATCACGCAACACACCACGTCCAGGCGGGGCATGGATCCGTTCGATAATCTCTTGCTGGCTGTGGCCGTGATCGGTCATGGCTTGCTCCGACTTTTTTATGACGGATCCATGCTATTGTGGCCTTGCGCCAGATCAACTCTTGGAAAACAGCCCACTAAGTGCGCGTTTGATCATGCCCCGCGTCGAAGGTTTGTGGCGTTTTGAGAAGGGCAGAGGTCGGCACACCTCCATCGCGGCGACGCCAACGCGTGCTGTTAACGCACCATTGACCAAGCCCTCACCGAACCGGCGCGACAGTTTGCTGAGGACTGAGCCGCCCAGGATCGGCTCCAGTAAATCATCCCCTACAGCTACGGCACCGGTCGCAACCAAATGCACAAACACAGCACGGGTCAGGCGCCAACTGCCAAGAAAGCCCGCCCGACCGCCGTAAATCTCGGCGATGCGTCGGATCATGCGCAATGAACTTGCCAACGCCGTTGCGACGTCAGCCAGCGCAAGTGGCACCAGTGCGGTCACGGTAGCGACCTGCCGGGCTGCGGCCTCGACCTCGCGACTGGCAGCAACGTCCAGCGGGGCCAGCAGTTCGTCTTCGGCCAAGCTCAGCAGGGTTGAGGCATCGAATAGCTCGCCCATGCGTTCGTTCAGACGATCGCTGCCCCAGCGGGTTTCATCACGCCCCTTGTAGAATGCAATCAGCCGTGTGGTGACGGCGCGGGCTTGCGTCAAGTCCTCGTCTGCTAACGCAGCATCGGCAACGCGGCGTAACCCGTCCACGCGAGAAAGGCGACTAATCGCGGCCAGTTCACGTAGTGCGATAACCAGCACGACCAGCAAAAGCGCGGCGATCAGGCCCGTGACGATCCACCCCAGAATTGGGGCGCGTTCCAGCAGCGACATGGCAAAATCCCACGCCGCAACTGAGACCACCGCGCCTACGACCGCAAGCGCCAAACCCCAAAACCAGCGCGCCAAGGCCGATGGTTTTCGGGCTGCAAACCGAACCGCTGCCTGCATCGCCTGTCCCTGCGGAGGTGCGATATCAGGTACGGGAGGTGCGGTTGAAACATCGGCTGCCGGGGTGTCGTCTTCCAGATCAATCAGCACGGGGCCCTTAGCCATCGACCTCCTCCTTACGTGTCCAGACATATTTAATATCTGGCAGGTTTTCGTCATTCTCGGAGCCATCACCGCGCGAGACCTCAACAAAGCCGTTGCGTTCATAGAACCGGCAGGCGCGGTGATTAGCTTGAAACGCATATAGATTGAGATTGGGGCGCTGCGTCTTCGCAAGATCAAGCAATTGCTGTCCGATCCCCAGCCCACGCGCCGGTGCCTTCAAATAAAGCGACTGCACTTCTTCCCCGTCCAACGCCAGAAATCCGGCGACCTGGCCTTGCACCTCGGCGACAGTGACCCAGCCCAAATCGATCATGCGACCGCAAAATGCGATGGTTTCAGCTTCGGAATGCAGCTCTGGCATCCAGTCATTTTCCCGTGCAAACCCGTGCAGAATTGCGCCTGTGGTTCCGGCATCGGTAGTGCGTGCTGGGCGGAGGATCGCGTTCACAGCCTGTCTCCAATCAGAAACTGCGCGGCTCGGTCCAATCGAATATGCGGTGGGCCGTCTCCGGGATTCAGGGTCAGATGCGTCGGCGCGAAAGCCATATAGCCATAATCCTCGCCCAACCAACCTTCGGCCCCGTTTCGCGCGGGGCCAAGCAGATGGGCCGGGTCCTCTGGCAAATCGCCAGGATAGAACGCCGCCTGCTTGCCGCTGTCCAGCAGAGTACCGCGCACGCAAGGGAGTTCAACGCCGTTATGGCTGCGCATCTCTTCCGTCGTGGTTCGAAGCGAAGCCAACGATAAGGCCGCCGTCTCAGCGCCCGCAAAGCTGGCGCGATCGCGCGCTTCACGGGTCAGGGCCTCGATGATCGCGGTCAGGCGTGGGTGCTGCAGATGGTGCAGATGGTCCGCTTTGGTGGCCGCAAACAGGATACGCTCGACCCGCTTGCCAAGCAGCAGTTTGTTCAGCCACGCATTGCGACCGGGGCGGAAGGCCGACAGGATATCGGCCATGGCGCGGCGCATATCTTCAACCGCTTGCGGGCCTTTGTGGATCGCGCCCAGCGCATCGACCAGAACGATCTGCCGGTCGATCCGGGCAAAGTGATCGCGGAAGAAGGGTTTGACCACTTGTACCTTGTAAGCCTCGTAGCGCCGTTCCATCTCGCGGTGCAACGTCCTTCGGCGTGATGCTTCAGACACCGGCAAAGGCGCGAAGGTCAGCACAGGAGAGCCTGCGAGATCTCCCGGCAGAAGGAACCGACCGGGGGTGCAGTCGTAGAACCCGGCCTCACGCGCGGCATTTAGATAGTCTGTGAAGCTGCGAGCAAGGTCCTGCGCCTGCGGCTCATCATGTGGCGCGGTGGGGTCGGCCGCTCTGGCCTTGGCCAGAAACGCCTCTGCTTGTGGACGGTTGGATATGTGCTCCAACGTGCCACGCGACCAGTCATCGTAGGATTTGTCCAACAGGGCCAGATCCAGCAGCCATTCACCGGGATAATCCACAATGTCCAGATGCAATGTTCGCGGCCCTTGCAGCCCTGAAAGCAGACCTGCGGGCTGGACTTTGAAGGACAGGCGCAGCTCAGACACCGCCCTTGTGCTTTCCGGCCAGTGCGGCGTAGGCCCCGTGAGCGCTGACAGATGGGATTCGAAATCGAATCGGGGCACGGTATCGTCGGGTTGGGGTTGCAGATAGCTGGCGGTGATCCGCCCCTCTTGCTGCGCCACCAACCCGGTCATACGGCCGCGGTCCAGGAGGTTGGCCACCAGCGATGTGATAAATACAGTTTTACCAGACCGCGCCAATCCCGTGACGCCCAGCCGTATGACCGGCTCAAAGAACGTTTCGGACACGCGGTCGCCGACGGATTCGACGCTGCGTACCAAACTGTCTGCCAATGATGAGATGACCAAGCCGTCGCCCCGCAATTATCGTTTGTGCCAAGATAGGTAGCGGTTACCGCACTTGCCAGAGCTTTCGCCCCCTTGCCCGACCGCCCAAGGCGCGATACCAGCGCCCCATGCCCAGATACGCGCTGCAAGTCGAATACCAAGGGGAACCGTTCGCCGGATGGCAACGGCAGAAAGAACTGCCGTCGGTTCAGGGCGCGATCGAACTAGCGCTTTCGCGGATCGAACCCGGAGACCACACCATCGCAGCCGCCGGTCGTACGGATGCGGGTGTGCACGCGCTGGGGCAAGTGGCGCATTGCGATCTGGTTAAGGACTGGGACCCGTTCCGCCTGTCTGAGGCGTTGAATTATCACCTCAAGCCGCAGCCCGTTGCCATCGTGAAAGCCGCACGGGTGGATGATGACTGGCATGCGCGGTTCGCGGCGCTTGAGCGGCAATATCTGTTCCGCATCCTGATGCGCCGCGCGCCCGCTACCCATGACAAGGGGCAGGTCTGGCAGATCAATCATTCTCTGGACGTCGCGGCGATGCAGGCCGGGGCGGATATGCTGATCGGGCGGCATGACTTCACCACCTTCCGGTCCTCCATCTGTCAGGCCGCCAGCCCGATCAAAACGCTGGATGAGTTGCGGGTGGAACGGGTGCAGGGCTTCTCTGGCCCCGAAATCCACTTCCATGTTCGCGCCCGATCGTTCCTGCACAATCAGGTACGTAGCTTTGTTGGCACGTTGGAGCGTGTGGGAGCTAGGGCATGGACGCCTGAGGACGTTCGCGATGCGCTTGAGGCGGTTGACCGAGCGGCCTGTGGCCCGGTTTGCCCGCCGCAAGGATTGTATCTGGCAAGGGTCGGGTATCCAGAGCCGGTTTTCGGCTAAGTCTACAAAGCCCGCAACAGCAACCCACTAGCAATCACGGCGATGATAAGACCCGCCACCAGTTCGATGGTCGGAGCCAGCACTGATGCAAAGCGCGTGGCCGAGGCTGAGGCAAGCAACCCGCCGCGCAGCCCGAAGGACGTCCATCCGACCAGAGTCGTCACCGTTGCAGTGCCCAGCGCCATAGCGAACGCGCCCGCGATGCCAACCATCGCGATACCCATCTGCCAAGTCAGAATCAGCACAAACAACGCCCCGGTACAGGGTCGTGCAGCGATGCCTGCGATCAAGATCAAGGCCTCGCGCAGGCTGCCCACCTTAGCGACCTCATCGGCAGTCGGGCCGTGGCGGTGGCCGCAGTCAGCGCAGACGTCGTGGTCGTGATGATGGTGATCAGGGTTGTGCGCATGGTGATGGTGGTCGTGCGTATGCGATGTCTGGCTTTTGCGATGCCGTACAAAGCTGCGCAGCGCGCGAAAGATCAACCACAACCCGATTACCGCAATCATGCCATAGCTGATCGGTGCCATGACCTGTTCGGTCGTGCCTACCAACGACTCGCGCGACATCTGGAACACGAGCACACCGGCATAAACCAACACGATTGCCGTGACTGCTTGACCCAGACTCGACAAAACACTGATCGCGGATAGTCGCCAAAACGCGACACGACGGCCCAACCCGTACCCCCCGATTAATACCTTGCCATGACCTGGTCCAATGGCGTGGAAAAAACCATAGGCGAAACAGACGGTCAGTAGCGTCGCGATAGCTTCGGGCTGCTCGGCCCGGGCTGCACGCAAGGCGCGAGCGATCTGGTTCTGGAACTCCCGCTGCTCACCAGCAGCCCATGCCGCCAGATGGTCAAAGCCACCGCTGCCCCAGAACCAAAGGAGCAACCCGCAAGCGATGACGACGGGAACGATCAGGTATTTGGACATGAAAGTCTGATCTCAGTTGCGAATTTCTCACCAACCAGGGGGATGTCATTCTCCTCGAGGTCATAGTCGGCATCGAGTGTCCGTAAAAATGCCTGCATCTGCGCCAGTTCTGCGTCAATGTCTGGATCGCTCCGATCAATCTGACAGATGACAGGACCCGAAACCGTCACAGGCCGGGTCACCTCGTAGGCGGTGTAAAAGCTCTCATCAAAGGCTTTGATCGACAGGTCACTTGCCGGAACGGGCGTGCCTTCTACCGAGCGCAAATGCGTGGTCACGATACGTGCATCTTCAGTCGTCGCTTGTGGCTCTAACGGGCCAGACAGGGGGATCACGGTCTCGCCCATACGAATGACCAAATCGCCATTGTACCCTTCGACCCATTGCGCATCGAAGCCGCTTAGAAATTTTTCTTCCGCTTCGGTCAGCACGCCATCGCCGTCCTGATCCAATCTCATGTCTTCCAGCACCAGCAGCGAATAGAATTCATCATAGGCCCAGGTCACACGCACATGGGTCAGGTTGCCTGCCTCATCGACGACGAACTCCAGTCCCGTGTCGATAAAGACGTGCGGGTGGGCCAAAACCGGGAATGGCAGGCAGCAGGTTAGAAGGGTCGCAATCCAACGCATAGCGCAAAGATAGGGTGCGGGGCAGGCATCGGCAATCCGGTTCCCCAGAGTATCGCAGAATCCAGCCGAGTTATTTGGGCGGAAACAGAACCAGAGTCTGTAGCGCCGTTCCCACAGGTCCCTGCGTGTCAAACAAAACCGACTGCGACATACCAATCCCCGACGGCTGCCAGTGTGAAATCGAATCGGAGGCCAGCCAGTCTGAGGTGGGCTCTCGATGGACTTGTATCGTCAGATCGGTGTTCATGAATCCCATCTCGGTCGTGGGCGCATTCCATGATATGCCATTACCACAATCCGCGAGCGGGCAGAGCGCCTGTATCGGCGAGGGGTCTTCGCCCTCAACCAAGGTGGGCGTGCGCATCCATACGATTTTGGGACCAGCGCCCTGATTGCCGCCGGCTGGATAGCCAATTTCTGAGTGATGGGCAAAACCAGGCAGATCATGCCGCATTTCACCGATTGGAAATGGGCCATCGACGACATCTTCCAATCGCGGTGCGGGCAGGTCGACATTGGAAACAGACCCAAGGTCCCTGCGCACCACATGCATGGTGGTTGCGGTTGCACAAAGCGTATCATCTAGATCATGAACGGTGACGCGTGTGGTCGCCAGCGTTTTTGTGTGGCGCGTGGTCTCCGCCGCGACCCGCAAACCGGCCAAAGGCAGCGGGCGCAGCAAATTGACCGTGAGACGGGTCAACATCTTATCTGGTCCGACCTCGGTCTCGGCCGCTCGCACAATCAGGCCACTGACTGGCCCCGCATGACAGTGATCTGCTGACCAGGGCCCGCGCGCGGGATCATTGCCGACAAACTCACCTTGCGTATTCTGATGAAAATACGCCTGCCCCAACAGATCCGATATCATCGCGGTTGCTTCTGCCTCAGACTTTTTCTTGCGTGTATTTCTTTAATTCGGCGCGCGCGACCTGGCGACGATGCACCGCGTCTGGCCCATCCGCCAGACGCAAGGTGCGTACATGGGTCCACGCGTTGGCCAAAGGTGTATCCTGGCTGATCCCTTGCGCGCCAAACATCTGCACAGCTTCGTCGATCACCTTCAGCGCTATTTTGGGCGCCACGACCTTGATCTGGCTGATCCAAGGGGCCGCCGCCCGCGCATCGCCCTGATCCATGTACCATGCCGCCTTTAGGCAGAGCAGTCGGGCCATTTCGATCTCCATCCGACATTCGGCAATGATGTCGTAATTGGCGCCCAGTTGCGCCAGCTTCTTCCCGAATGCTTGGCGTTGCAGTGACCGCTTGCACATCTGCTCCAATGCAGCTTCGGCCTGACCGATGGCGCGCATGCAATGATGAATGCGACCCGGCCCCAGACGACCCTGCGCGATCTCGAACCCGCGCCCTTCGCCCAGCAGGATGTTCTCGGCTGGAACCCGGACATCTGTGAAACGGATATGCATGTGACCATGAGGTGCATCGTCGTGGCCGTAGACTTCCATCGGCCGCAATACCTCGATGCCAGGAGTGCCTGCTGGCACCACGATCATCGACTGGCGCTGGTGCTTCGGCAGATCATCTCCGCCCGTTTTGACCATCACGATATAGACCTTGCAGCGCGGATCACCTGCCCCGGAAGACCACCATTTCTCACCATTCAGAATGTAGTCAGCACCGTCCCGCACACAGGACATCGAGATATTCGTTGCATCCGACGACGCCACATCCGGTTCGGTCATCAGATAGGCCGACCTGATCTGGCCATCGAGCAACGGCTTCAGCCACTGTTCCTTCATCGCGTCCGAGCCGTAGCGCTCAAAGACCTCCATATTCCCGGTATCAGGTGCTGAGCAGTTAAATACTTCAGCCCCCAAAGGGGTCTTACCCATTTCTTCGGCAAAATAGGCGTACTCAACTGTACTGAGGCCAAAGCCCTTATCACTGTCCGTCAGCCAGAAGTTCCACAGCCCTGCCGCTTTGGCCTTGTCCTTTAGACCTTCGAGGATTTCGGCCTGACGCTCGGTGTATTGCCAGCGATCGCCTTTGTTGATCTCCGCATGATACTCCTGTTCAAGCGGCATGACCTCATCCCGGATCATATCAGCAACACGTTGCAACAAGGCGCGATTTTCATCGCGCAGTCCGAATGTCATGGTCATGTATAGTCCTCTCTACAGCACCGCGCGCACCCGACGCTTGGGTCCAAGGATGGCTCAGCACCTATGACACTGTCCAGTTGGGTGACGGAACGTCATTCAGATAAAACGAAACCATACACTGCATCACAGTGAGGTGCCTGAGGTTGCGGCAGAAATTCTCGATTGGATCGGGCGTAGATACATGAGGTCAGACGCCGACCCAGTGACAGCCTTTAAGGTGCCAGTATCCAGTTACCATCGGCAGTTCTGCAACGGCGTGTTCTGATATCCCGAGCCTGTTCCGCGCCTTCGGGCTGCACAATATGCTGGAGTATTACGCAATTATTCTGAACGCTGTGAACTCGGATCGTCCCTTTTGAGCCTGTATCTTGATTAAGCCAAGCCCTCTCTTGCCCAACCGAGGGCGAACCTGAGGACAACAACGCATTCGAGGTGGCGCTTAGCACTTCGAAATCCGCGGGGCTCAACCCCATTTCCGCGATGATTCGGGAAATCGGTTTGGCCTGAGCGATTCCACTCGAACCCAGTAATAGAACGGTAACGAGCGCTGAATAAAAGAAGGCTTTCATTATGGGGCCTCGCCGATCTGAACAACTTTCACGCTCATAGATATACCTCTGTGCGTGTGTGGCCAAGCCCAACTTGGTCACCTTCAAATTATCCCGAACAAACCTATTGCAAGGCGGGTGCTAGGTCCCTCAGCCCGTTCGCCTCATATTATCCCAAGACGAACCAGAGGCATTTGATGACACATCCAAAATACTATGCACCTACAGGCGGTCACCCGGGGCAAGAGCAGTTATTGACTGACCGCGCCATGTTCACCGACGCCTATGCGGTTATCCCGAAAGGCACGATGCGCGACATCGTCACCAGCTTTCTTCCTTTCTGGGAAGGGACACGCCTGTGGGTTCTTTCGCGGCCTCTGAGTGGGTTTGCAGAGACATTCTCGCAATACATCATGGAGGTTCAGCCCAGTGGCGGCAGTGATACTCCGGAAACAGACCCAAACGCACAAGGTGTGATTTTTGTAGTCGAAGGCTCTGTAACCCTGACGTTGAACCAAGCGGAGCACGTACTTGAGACCGGAGGATATGCTTATATCCCACCCGGAAGTGACTGGGCCCTACACAATCGCGCCGATTCCGTTGCCCGGTTCCATTGGGTTCGCAAAGCCTATCAGGCCGTGCCCGGCCTGCCAGCCCCTGATCCGATCATCACCAACGAATGCGATGTGGCGCCCGTCGAGATGCCCGGCACCAAAGGGCGTTGGTCTACCACGCGTTTTACCGATCCGCATGACCTGCGGCATGATATGCATGTCAACATCGTCAATTTCGAGCCCGGTGGCGTAATCCCATTTGCAGAAACCCATGTGATGGAACACGGCCTGTATGTGCTGGAGGGCAAGGCGGTTTATCGACTCAATCAGGATTGGGTCGAGGTCGAGGCCGGAGATTATATGTGGCTGCGCGCTTTCTGCCCCCAAGCCTGTTATGCGGGTGGTCCGGGTCGGTTCCGATATCTGCTATATAAAGATGTAAATCGGCATATGCCTCTGTCGGTTCCCTCGCGATAGACGACCATAGCGTTAATGTCCGGTATAGGGGTTCACAGAATCGCTGGAATCTGATGAAATTACATAAGTTTTCAGCACTGGAGATTGTTCAATGTTACTGCGCGGTACGATGATTGCACTGGTTGCCACCCTTGGCCTTTCGGCGTTCAACGCCGAGCCGGTCGCAGCCAAGGAAGAAACCAAGTCCGTTTTCGTCATGAGCCGTACCTGGGCGGTGACGCAGGTCTCGGACGCGCCTGTGGTCTATCGGGCCACGCGGGACAACAACAATCTGAACCCCTTTGGCCCCCCGCCACGTCTGCGCACCATTCAGGCGATGGCTGCGATACAGCAGGCGACCGGATGCAAGGCGATCTATTCCAGCATGTATCAGAACATCTCGGGCCAGTTCTTTTCACAGGTCAGCTGCAACTGAAATTGGTACAATACTTTGATTGAGATCGCATGATCTGCCTGCCATAGCTTGCGCATGAAACTTGCGATCAACGGATTCGGCCGTATCGGCCGCACCATCCTGCGACAGGTCCTAGGCCCGTCGCAGCATTCGGATATCGAACTGGTGCTGATCAACGATATCGCACCGCTCGAAACCTGCGCATATCTGTTCAAGTACGACAGCACATTCGGACCTTATCCAGGTTCGGTGGCAGCCGAAGGTGGAGCATTGAACATCGATGGCCGGATTGTTCCAATGTCCCACAGCGCAGATTTGGCAAAGGTCGATCTGTCCGGCGTCGATGTCATGCTCGATTGCACCGGCATCGCGCGCACATCGGATGTTGCCAGCCGGGGATTGACTGCCGGGGCGGGCAAAGTGCTGATTTCCGGCCCCTCACCTGCTGCCGAGGTCACGGTTGTACTGGGTGCAAACGAAGATCAATTGGGCAACGCACGGATCGTGTCGAATGCGTCATGCACCACGAATGGGCTGGCACCGCTCGTCAAACTGATTGATGAAATGGGCGGGCTTGTGTCCGGGCACATGACCACGATCCACTGCTATACAAACAGCCAGCCTATGGTCGATGCGCCACGCGGGGATCTGGCTCGTTCGCGCGCTGGTGCGTTGTCGATGGTGCCCACGACCTCAAGCGCCACACATCTGATCGATGTTGTACTGCCAAATCTTGCCGGTCGCATTTCAGGGGCTGCGGTGCGTGTTCCCACGGCCAGCGTATCTGCTGTCGATCTTGTCGCCACCCTTGAACGGGGCAAGAGCGCGGATCAGTTCGACCAAGCGTTTCGCAACGCGGTCGCAGCTTCTGCCGTACTGGGCTGGACCGATCTGCCCTTGGTATCATCTGATTTGCGCTCCCGTCCTGAATCACTCGTTTTGGCCGGGCCCGAGACGCGTATGATCGGAGAGAACCAAATCAGGGTCTTTGGTTGGTATGACAATGAATGGGGGTTTTCGGCCCGCATGCTGGATGTCGCACGCTTGATGGCCGAAGCGGGGTGACCCGCAGCGCTGACCCGCGCTGCGGGATTGTTCATAGGCCTCATTCGTGAGGCAGGCTGCCAGAGCCGTGACCGGCCATTCCGCCAGAAACTTCCTCGGTCGATTCTTCTGCCAGCTCTTCAGGCAGGACCAGGTTCAGCACGATGGCGATCAGAGCCGCTGGCAGCAGGCCGCTTGTCATCAGAATGCGGAGCGTATCCGGCAGGTGCTGGACCGCACCAGGTTCCAGCTGCAACCCAAGACCAATCGACAGTGAGATCGCAAAGATCACCATGTTGCGGCGATTCCAATCCACGTCCGACAGCATCGAGATGCCTGCCGCAACCACCATGCCGAACATGACGATCACGCCGCCACCCAGCACTTCGATGGGTACTGTGCGAATGATCGCTCCGACCTTCGGCACGAGACCACACAGGATCAGGAACAAGGCCCCGCAGGTCACAACATGACGGCTCATGACGCCTGTCATCGCGATCAAGCCGACATTCTGGCTGAACGATGTATTCGGAAACCCGCCGAACATACCGGCGAGTGCAGTTCCAAAACCATCGGCATATGTTGCACCTTCGATTTCTTTGTCTGTCGCCTCGCGACCTGCACCACCCTTGGTGATCCCCGATACGTCACCGACGGTCTCAATGGCCGAGACGAAAGACATCAGACAGAATCCGATAATGGCCGCCAATGAGAACTCAAAGCCATATTTGAACGGGACTGGCAGTGCGAATGCAGAGGCCCGCGACCAGCTGTTGCCGATGGCTTCGAACGTCACCATGCCGACCATTAGGGCATAGACGTAGCCAACCGCCAATCCGACGAGTACGGCAGACACCGACAGCATACCACGCGCAAAGAACTTGAGGCCCAGCGTCACGACAACCACGACCAACGCCGCCGACCAGTTGAGCAGCGATCCGTATTCCGGAGTACCAATCGCAGGCACGCCACCAGCAGAATATTGAATGCCAACCTTGACCAGCGCCAAACCGATCATTGTCACGACAAGCCCGGTCACCAGCGGCGGAAGCGCAAAACGTATCTTGCCAATGAACAGGCCTAGAAAGGCGTGAAAAAGACCACCGATCAGGACGCCACCGAACAGTGCTGCCAAAGCATCCACACCCTTACCAGCGACAAGCGGGATCATGATGGGCAGAAAGGCAAAGCTTGTTCCCTGAACAATCGGCAGTGCCGCGCCAACTGGGCCCAGCGTCACAGTCTGCAACAAGGTCGCCAGACCCGCGAACAGCATCGACATTTGGATCAGGTAGAGCAGCTCAGGAAAATCGGGGGAATTGGATCCAAATCCAAACCCGGCGGCTCCGGCCACGATAATGGCCGGCGTGACGTTTGAAACAAACATCGCCAGCACATGCTGAATGCCCAGCGGTATCGCCTTGTGTAAGGCGGGCGTATAGTTCGGGTCCCGAAGCTGTTCGGGTGTCCCTATCGTAGTTTCGGCCATAATCTCATTGTCCTCCCTAAGATCCAATGGGGTTCTTACCGCTTCTTTGGCGGCTTCGTATTTGGATTCAGCGGTCGACCACCTCGTACGGAGTGCTGAACCAGTATTCTTCTAGATTTGGACCGTCCCCGATCCTATCGACGACCGCGAACAGGCCGGGCCCGTGCAGAGGAGTTAGAACCCCGTGCCAAGTGCCTCGGTGATAATTCACAACTTGCCCGGGGAGCGTGATGAAAGCCCTTGGTTGCCCGGGTTTTCCGCCCTCATCCGGTGCGACGATCACCAGAAAAGGCTGGTGAGTCATCGGAATAAAGGCCTGGCTGCCATCGGGATGACGCTCGACCATTTCCAGCCGGTAAGGCAATTCGCGCGGGTTGGCGTTAAACAGGCTAATACCGGCACGCGCCTTACCGAAATCCAGCCCAGCCCGGTCGTGATAACGGCCGCATTGGCCTTGATTGATGATCTTGTCAGGCTCACCTGAGATATCAATCAGATCGCCAAATGGCGCGAACGCTGCTGCCGAAATCGTTTCAGCGACAATCTGGGTCATGAAGGCAGCACATCGCGCAGACGGAATTCGGCGATCCGTTCGACCTGTCGGCATGCCTCTGCGAACTCGGTCTCGCGATCCTGTTCGATCCGCCGCTCAAATGCGCCCAGGATCGAGGCCTTGTTGTGGTCCCTAACGGCGATAATGAACGGAAAACCAAATTTTTCGGTGTAGCGCTGATTTAATTCGGTAAAGGTGGCTCGTTCGTCATCCGTCAGCCCATCGAGACCGGCCGAAGCCTGCTCAGACGTGCTTTCCTGTGTCAGCCGCTTGGCCTGCGCCAGTTTACCAGCAAGATCGGGGTGGGCCGTTAACACACCCAGCCGTTCCTCGTCCGAGGCGGACCGGAACATGCGGGTCAGAGCATTGTGCAATCCACCCGCCGTGTCATGTGCCGCGCCCAGTTCCAGACCATGTGCTCGCTCGGCGATCCATGCGGAATGCTCGAAGATACCTCCGTAAGCGGAGACAAATTCGTCGCGGCCCATCTGTGAAGGTTTTGGGCGCTCAGCCGGCGGGTGCATTTCAGCCCAATGTTCCGCAATCTGCAATCGCGTTGCAAACCACACATCCGAGAACCCGAGCGCGTAATCCAGAAACCGTTTCAGCGCCATGACGCGTCCCGGACGCCCGATCAAGCGACAATGAAGACCGATCGACAGCATCTTGGGTGCGCCAGCTTCGCCTTCTGCATAAAGCGCATCGAAGCTGTCTTTCAGATAAGAATAGAACTGATCCCCGGCGTTGAACCCCTGCGGTGTGGCAAAGCGCATATCGTTGCAATCCAGCGTGTAGGGAACAATCAACTGATCCCGGCCACCGGTCTGCATCCAGTATGGAAGATCATCCGCATAGGTGTCGGCGACATACGCAAAGCCACCTTCCTCGGCGACCAGACGCACGGTGTTGTCCGAACAGCGTCCGGTGTACCAGCCGCGCGGGCGTTCCCCGACAACTTCGGTATGTAGGCGGATCGCCTCGGCGATCTGGACCCGCTCCTCATCCTCGGGCATGTCCTTATGCTCGACCCATTTCAGGCCATGGCTGGCGATCTCCCACCCGGCAGATTTCATCGCGGAGACCTGATCCGGCGAGCGCGCCAGAGCTGTCGCCACGCCATAGACAGTGATCGGTAGATCTTTCATCAGGCGATGCAAGCGCCAGAACCCCGCCCGCGCACCGTATTCATAGATCGATTCCATGTTCCAGTGTCGCTGGCCCGGCCACTGCGCCGCCCCAACGATCTCAGACAAGAACGCCTCAGACGCGGCATCCCCGTGCAAAACACAATTCTCGCCACCCTCTTCGTAGTTCAACACGATCTGAACAGCCAGTTTTGCCCCACCGGGCCACGCGGCATCAGGCGGGTTGGCTCCGTATCCGATCATGTCGCGAGGGTAACGAGGCGGCTGCATAGGGTCTTCCAGTCCGATTAGGTGTTTTAACAGCTTTACCGCAGAAACGGTCCATTGATTATCAAATCAATCCGAACACTGTTTCCAGTTCTTTCGGCATTTCAACCATTTTGCTGTTTGGCCCAGACTGTGGCACACCAAAAGAAACACATAGGAGAGACCCTTGGCTGGCTATCTGACGACCCATGTTCTGGACACGGCACGCGGCTGCCCCGCTGAGGGGTTGAAAATCTCTCTTTACGAAGTGTCGGGAGATTCTCATCGCAAACTGGTCGAGATGGAGACCAACGCGGATGGTCGCACCAACAGTCCGATCCTACCGCAGGACGACTTCAAAGCCGGCACGTATGAACTGATTTTCTTTGCTGGCGATTACCTACGCGCGACGGGCCAGGACGGCGATGATCCTCTGTTTCTGGATCATGTGCCTATCCGCTTTGGTATGTCCGACCCGGATGCCCATTACCATGTGCCGCTGCTTCTATCCCCTTATGGGTATTCGACCTATCGGGGCAGCTAGACCTAGATTTCGGCGCTGCGGACCACCTTGCCGATACGATCAATCATGAAATCCATAAACAGCCGTGCCTTGGGATCTTGGTGGCGGCGATGGGTATACAGGCAAGCCATTTGAACCGGCACCGGTGGCGTTTGCATCGCCACCGGGATCAATCGTCCTGCCTTCAGATGTTCGGACACTTCGAACACAGGTTTCATAGCAATTCCCTGCCCCGACAACGCCCAATCGGTTAAAACATCGCCATCGTCGCACTCATAGCGACCTGAAACAGCGAACCGTTTCGGGCCATCGAGCGTTTCCAGCATCCACTGAAACTCTGCCGCTCCGGGGAAGCGTAGATTCAAACACTCATGTTTGCCTGAAATCAGATCCGTTCCAGATTCGGGCATCCCACAACGGCTTACGTAATCAGGGGCCGCGCATAGCACGCGCTGACAATCCGCGATCTTGCGAATGCGCAATGTGCTGTCTTCGGGCTGACCGATGAAAAAGGCCAGATCCAACCCTTCGGTGGTTAGGTCGACAGAGCGGTCTGTCAGCCTTAGACGCACATCAATCTCAGGGTATTCTGACAGAAAATCAGGCACATGAGGTGCCAGAAGACGGCGTCCGACACCCAGGGGCGCTGCGACGAACAGCGACCCGCGCGGCGCTTCGGTCAGATGTGTGACTTGCGCTTCTGCCTCATCCACCGCATCCAGAACTGCGACTGCACCGGGGTAAAATGCACGCCCTTGCTCAGTTGGAGTCAAGTTGCGTGTGGTTCGCTGGAACAGACGAACCCCGAGGTGATCTTCTAACTGCGAAATCCGCGCTGACGTCACCGCAGGTGAGATTCGCATATCGCGTCCGGCGGCTGACATACTGCCTAGATCATAAACCCGTACAAAGGTTCGAATGTTATCGAGATAGGACATCTTATCGTTTTTTTTGATACAGTTTGACAATATACGGGAATACCGAAGAAAAGCCCGTTTGCCTAGTGTGGCGATAACTTATCGGAGACCTCATCAATGTACGACTTCGCCGTGTTCTGGGATTGGATTGGTTTTGGCGTGCGCTGGCTGCACGTCATCACTGCGATCGCCTGGATCGGATCATCCTTCTATTTCATCGCGCTGGACCTTGGCCTGAACCGCGATATTCCCGGCCCGGCGGACGGCGAGGAATGGCAAGTCCATGGCGGTGGCTTTTATCACATCCAGAAATATCTTGTCGCGCCGGAGCGCATGCCTGACCACCTGACCTGGTTCAAATGGGAAAGCTACGCGACTTGGCTGAGCGGCGCCGCGCTATTAATGATCGTCTACTGGGTTGGCGGTGAGCTTTATCTGATCGATGCGCATAAAGCTGATCTGGCGCTGTGGCAGGGCATCCTTATCTCGGCTGCGTCGCTGACCATTGGCTGGCTGGTCTATGATTTTCTGTGCAAGTCTGGTCTCGGTGAACGCCCGACGCTGCTGATGGTTCTGTTGTTTGTCCTACTGGTGGCCATGGGCTGGGGTTACAACCAAATCTTCACCGGCCGTGCGATGATGCTGCATCTGGGTGCTTTCACAGCCACGATCATGACGGCGAATGTGTTCTTCATAATTATGCCAAACCAGCGCATTGTTGTGGATGACCTCAAAAACGGACGTACGCCTGATCCCAAATACGGCAAAATCGCCAAATTGCGTTCGACTCACAATAACTATCTAACCTTGCCCGTTGTGTTCCTGATGCTGTCGAATCACTACCCGCTGGCCTTTGCCACCGAGTACAATTGGATCATCGCCGCGTTGGTCTTTTTGATGGGCGTCACCATTCGCCACTATTTCAACACCCGCCATGCGCGCACCGGTAATCCAACCTGGACCTGGCTGGTGACTGCACTGCTGTTCATGGCCATCATGTGGCTGTCGACCGCTTCTATGCACGACCCGTTGGAAGAGGCCGAAGCGCAAGAGCTTACACCATATGAAAAGAAATTTGCAGCGGCGGATGGCTTTGAAGAAGCGCATGACATTGTTTTGGGGCGCTGTTCCATGTGCCACGCGCGTGAGCCTGTCTGGGAAGGCATCCTGTGGGCACCCAAAGGTGTGTTGCTAGAAACCGAGGCCGACATCGCGCAGAACGCGCAGCAGATATATCTGCAATCCGGCGTCACCCACGCAATGCCCCCCGCAAACGTCACTTACATGGAGCCCGAAGATCGCGACGCAATCATTAGGTGGTTCCAAAATGCCGATCTGTGAAAAATTGGGACACGGTCGAGCCAATAATAGCAACTGAGTTTGGTTTAGTTCTTCCCCTTGGCGTCGCCAAATGCTCTAAATGAATTCAACAAGCCGCATTTCTATTGTTTCGCGGCCATAGTGATTTCGACTTGGGGCAGTTGGAGCCAGACAATGATAGGGAGCAGACCGCGCAGCGTTCTGAGAAGCTGGCTTTTTTGCGCTCTTTTGGCATTGTCTCCAAATCTTGCATCCGCGCTGGAAACCACCCTCTCCGCTCCCGGCGCATCTAAAGATCTGATTGACCGACTGGAAGAGACCTCATCGGTTTTCACCTCAGAATCGCGTGGACTGGATACGTCGCTGGAAATCCTGTCGGCTGCTCTGTCCGACTACCGCACCATCGTTCAAATCATGTATGACGAAGGGTATTTCAGCCCCGTCGTCAGCATAAAGTTGGACGGGCAGGAAGCTGCAAACATCAACTCTTTGAATGTTCCTACCCAGTTCAAACGTGCAACGATATTGGTGACTTCAGGGCCGAAGTTCAAATTTGGCACGGCTGTCGTTCAACCATTGGCACCAGAAACCGTGCTACCCGAGGAATTTGCCACAGGCAAAACGGCCACCACCGGAGCAATCCAGCAAGCAGCATCCGCAGGAGTCCAAGGCTGGCGCGATACGGGCCACGCAAAGGCAGAGGTGTCGGACCAAAAAGTAATCGCGCGACATGCGCAGGCACGACTGGATGCCACAATTGATCTGGCACCGGGGCCAAGGCTTCGGTTCGGCAAAATGAACATCCAAGGCGACACTAACGTTCGTCATCGGTCGATCGAAAAAATTGCAGGCTTTCCCTCGGGTGAAGTTTATTCGCCAGAACAGGTACAAAAGGTTGGAACCCGGCTGCGGCGCACCGGCACGTTCAGCACGGTCTCTATAAAGGAGCATGATGAGCCCAACCCGGACGGCACTTTGGATTTCGATGCCACATTCGAAGATCTTCCCCCTCGTCGGCTGACTTTCGGGGCCGAGATCGCCTCGCGCGATGGGCTGGATTTAACTGCCACGTGGACCCATCGGAATGTATTCCGGCGGGCAGAGCGGTTAAGGTTCGAGGCTGCGATCCGCAACATTGGCGGCGCCGAGGATATCGATGGGCGCATTGGCCTGCGTCTGGATCAACCAGACCGGCTCGGCCCTGACGACAATACATTCTGGAGCGGGCTGCTGGAACGGCGAAACACCGAGAATTACAACGTCACCATCGCCTCGCTTGCCTATGGTGCCCGCCGCACATTTTCGGACCGTCTTTATGCCGAAGCCTCAGCCGGTTTCCAATGGTCAGACGCGGATGACGCCTATGGCGATGGCCGCAAGTTCCGGTACTTCATCCTGCCTTTCCGGTCTGAATGGGATGAACGGGATAGCAAGGTCAGCGCCACGCGTGGCTACTATCTGGATTCGCAGGTGATGCCCTTTGTCGGGTTCTCTGGTTCTGACACTGGCCTGAGGATGTTTTTTGACGGGCGTTACTATAACGACATAGGCACAGGCGGCCGGTTGGTGCTCGCCGGGCGCGTTCAACTTGGATCAGTCCTTGGCCCGCCGCCAGACGGTGTGACGCCGGATTTCCTGTTCTTCTCGGGCGGCGCGGGAACGGTACGCGGTCAGCCCTATGAAAGCCTCGGCATCCCAGTCGGGGACGGTGTTGCCGGCGGTAAGTCCTTTCTGGGACTGTCAGCTGAAGTTCGTGGCAAAGTCACCGACACAATCTCGTTGGTCGGCTTCTATGACTATGGCGTCGTCGACACGTCCTCGTTCATCGGCAGCGGCGCGGAAGAGCATTCTGGCGCCGGGCTGGGTATTCGCTATGATCTAGGCGGTTTCGGGCCATTGCGCTTTGACCTAGCCGTCCCAGTTCAGGGTGACACGGGCGATGGGCTGCAGTTCTACCTCGGGATCGGGCAGGCCTTCTGATGCGTCGCTTTATATATCCTCTGTTGCTGAGTTCAGCAGTGATCATCGTACCCTTCGCAGCGACCGCGCAGGACGAAGGCGGCAGCATGATCGAGCAGTTCCTGCAGGACACCCTGTCAGGTGACGATCAAAATGTGCGGGTGATTGGTCTGGAAGGCGCGCTGAGTTCACGAGCGACGATTCAGGAAATTATCGTCGCCGATGACGAAGGTGTCTGGCTGACCATCAAAAATGCTGAGCTGGATTGGAACCGGCTGGCGTTGCTGCGGGGTCGATTCTCAGTCAATACATTGTCGGCGCAAGAGATTGACATCGCCCGTGCCCCGGGCACGACGACTAAGGACACGCCGGCGCCTTCAGCTGAGACCCAACCCTTTCAACTGCCCGAGCTTCCGGTTTCCATCGAAATTGGCGAGCTTCGGGTCGATGACTTGTCTTTGGGTGAGCCATTGATCGGTATTGCGGCTGATCTTGCCGTGAATGGTAACCTCTCGCTGGCGGACGGAACGCTGGATACAAGGCTGGATATCGACCGGCTGGATCGAGCGGGTGATACGATTGATCTTAAAGCCGGATTCCAGAACGATAACAGCCAGATCGACCTGGACCTCACCGTCGCCGAAGCCTCGGGCGGGTTGATCGCAACGGCCCTGTCCATCCCCGATGCCCCGCCGCTAAGACTGACCGCAAAAGGTTCGGGGCCGGTATCAGATTTCAACGCCGATATCGGGCTGAGCAGCGATCAACAGCTTCGCGTATCTGGCCAAGTTCGACTGCGGACAGCCGAAGAGAATGGCACTGCATCCGATGGGATTGCATTTACTGCCGATGTCGGCGGCGACCTGACTCCGTTCCTGGCCCAAGAGATGGACACGTTTTTTGGCACAGACACGAGGCTTTTCGTGGACGGGCGCACCCATTCCGATGGCGCGCTGGACATCTCGGAAATTGAGATCACCTCAGAAGCATTGGAACTGAAAAGCGAGGTGAGCCTTGCCTCGGGCGGTGCATTGCAACTGGTTGCCCTTCAAGGCCGCATCACGCCTCCAGAAGGCGACAAAGTTGTTCTGCCCGTCAGTGGCGGCGACACGTCCATTGGCGCGGCGCAGATTTCGGCCTTGTACAACTCCAAAAACGGTAACTATTGGGATCTGAGCCTGACAACTGACAACGTTGAGACCCCCAATCTGAATATTGATCACGCCAGAATTACTGGGCAGGGCACCTTGGATCAGTCCAGCGGCTTATCGATGGATGGAGACGTCCAGGCCGTGCTTGATGGCATCGATTTGACTGACCCAGCGCTGAAAGCTGCCGTTGGGGATCAGATCACGCTGGATGGACGGTTCGATTATGGCAGTGACCAGTCCTTACAACTGACCGGTTTCGAACTGGTTGGAAGCGACTATACCCTTGAAACCGATGCCGTGATCAGCGGGCTTGAGACAGGGTTGCAGGTTGATGGCGCGGCACTGCTGCAGGCCACCGACCTATCGAGGTTTTCGAACCTCGCACAGCTGCAGCTAGGTGGCGAAGCTTCGATCAAAGTCGAAGGCAAAGGCTCACCGCTGGAACGCAGCTTTGATGGCAAGCTAACAGTAAACGGGCGCGATTTGGTTACTGGCCGCGACGATATCGACCCAATGATCACCGGTAAAACCGACATTGTGTTAGATGCCAAACGCGGAACCGATGGCGTGTCCATACGGGAGCTTTCGATCAGTGGTGATGCACTGACTGCTCAGGCCAGCGGTACGGTCACGACCCTTGATGGCAACATGACGATCGATGGGCAGGCCAACGTCAACGCCCCCGATCTGAAGGTATTCTCGGGCCTCGCTAAGCGTGATCTCTCCGGTGCGGTGCAGGCCCGGCTGGATGGCAAGGGCACCGTACAAACACTGGAGTTTGACGGCCAGGCCAGCGTAATCGGAACAAATATCGAAACAGGGATGAGTGAGTTCGATCCGCTGTTGAGAGGCCGGGTATCGATCAATCTGGACGGCGCACATTCCGGCGATCAGGTCGTCGTCCGAAATGCTACAATCAAAAGCGCCGCGTTGACCGCCGAGGTCGGTGCTACGATTAATGATCCTATCGGCGACATTGCCGTAGACGGCAGTGCCAAGGTAACGGCACCGGATTTGTCAGTGTTCTCAGGCCTCGTCGGGCGCGACCTGACGGGATCAATCAATGCTGATGTCACAGGCAGAGCCGCGCAAGGTAGCAAGACTTTTGAGATCATTGGCAACCTCAGCGCGGATGATCTTGGAACAGGTATAAACGTGATCGATGCGCTTGTTCAGGGCAGAACAACGCTAAACGTGGATGCCGCAAACGACGATCAAGGTCTTAACATCCGCACGTTCAATCTGAACGGAACAGCCCTGACTGCAGATGCATCGGGACGATTGGACCGTGAAGCAGGTGGCCTGAATTTCTCGGCCATGCTGGACAATGTGGGTCGGGTCTCGCCTACTCTGTCCGGCCCGCTAAAACTTGATGGCAATGTCGCCCCGACCGGGTCTGGCCTTGAGGGCAACGCCCGCTTGCAAGGACCTGAGAGCTCTTATGCCGACTTGTCGGGAACCGTTGACACCAATGGTTCAGCCGACTTTGATTTTGAGGCCAAAATCAATCGGCTCGAACGTCTGATCCCCGATTTCCCTGGAACCCTGTCTGCCAATGGAAATGCTCGTCGTGATGCAGGCAAGTGGACTATCGACGCCAAAGCCGACGGCCCCGCCGAGATTAACACTACGGTCGCGGGTACCTTTGATGAAAGTAGCGGCGAGGCAGACTTGAAGATGCAAGGCGGTATCAACATAGGTATCGCCAATGCGTTTATTTCACCCAATAGCCTGGCAGGTAAAGCTCGGTTCGATCTAGCCCTGAAAGGGGCGCCTGCACTGGATGCGCTCAGCGGAACGATTTCAACATCCGGCGCATCAATGGCGTTGCCAGATGTGGGGCAAACGATCACCGATATCGGCGGAACGGTCAACATCGTGCAAACCCGTGCAACTGTTGCACTGCAGGGTGGCCTGCGGGCAGGAGGAGGATTCACCGTCAACGGACCGGTCGATTTGGCCACGCCCTTCAACGCCCAGATCACCACGAAGCTCAATAATCTCGT
Source organism: Ruegeria sp. AP7 (assembly GCF_056539905.1). Taxonomy (NCBI): domain Bacteria; kingdom Pseudomonadati; phylum Pseudomonadota; class Alphaproteobacteria; order Rhodobacterales; family Roseobacteraceae; genus Ruegeria; species Ruegeria sp. AP7. The sequence goes on from NZ_JBQFVT010000010.1 coordinate 54,202, forward strand.
TCTGACAGACAGGCTTTTGTATGAGACCACATTGAACGGCCAGATTGCCCTGACCGGGGCATTGGCTGGAAACAGTGCTCTGGCCGGTCAGATAAACTTTGGTGAAACTAACATAAACCTTGCCGCAGCGGCAGGCGCAGTTGGCGCAGCACCAATCCCAACAATCGACCATATTAACGAAAGCCGTGCCGGTTTTGTGACGCGGGAACGTGCCAATCTGGTCGAAACCGAAGACAAAGCCAAAAGCAACTCGCGCATGTCATTGGACATCGGCCTGCTTGCCCCCAAAGCCGTGTTTGTTCGAGGCCGAGGTGTCAACGCCGAATTGGGAGGGCGCATTCAAATTGGCGGAACCACCACATCCGTCGTCCCCTCGGGTCAGATTGAATTGATCCGGGGTAACATCGACATTCTGGGCCGTCGTCTTGCGCTGACCAAGGGTCTGGTGACACTGCAAGGTGACCTGACCCCCTATATCGAGTTTGAATCTTCGACCAGCACCTCGGACGGTACAGCCACCATTGAGATCGCAGGTCCTCTGGATTCGCCCGAAGTGGACGTGTTCTCAGACCCCGAACGCCCGACCGAAGAAGCACTGGCCATGCTGCTGTTCGGCAACCGTTTTTCGGAGTTGTCGCCTTTTGTGATCGCGCAGATGGCGGCTTCACTGGCCCAGCTCAGCGGCGCGGGTGGGGATGCAACCAAGGGCGTGCGCGAGGCTACGGGGCTTGACACTGTAGACCTTGGCGCAACGGAAGGCGGCGGTGGCAGCCTAGGGGCAGGCGCATATCTAAGCGACAACCTCTACACCGATTTCACCGTCAATACCGAAGGCGATACCGAAGTGAATTTGAACCTAGACGTCACCGACAGCTTTACAGTGCGTGGTACGGTGGATGGCCGGGGTGAGACGGGGTTGGGTATATTCTTCGAACGGGATTACTGATCACAAAAAAGGGCGACCTCAAATGAGCCGCCCTTTCTAAGAGTACGTGAAGTTTATTCCGCCGCGATGGCGTCTTCGATCTTTTCGACACGAATGGCCGAGAATTTAAACTCGGGGATCTTGCCGTATGGGTCGATGGCCGAGTTGGTCAGGATATTCGCCGCCGCCTCGACATAGGCGAATGGTATAAACACCATATCCTCGGCAATCGCTCGGTCAGCTCGCACCATGATTTCAATCGAACCGCGGCGAGTAGTCAGACGGATCATCTCGCCCGGCTCAATCCCCATCAGTTTCAACGTACGCGGGTTCATCGAGCAGTTCGCTTCAGGTTCTACGGCGTCCAAAACAGTGGCCCGGCGGGTCATCGACCCGGTGTGCCAGTGTTCCAGCTGCCGGCCCGTGGTGGCGATCATCGGGTACTCGTCATCCGGCGCCTCATCCGGCGGAATGACGCTGGCCGGGGTGAACCGGGCCCGGCCATCTGCGCGCGGGAACCCGTCACCGAACACGATGGCCTGTCCCGGATCGGTTTCGCTGAGCGAAGGATAGGTGATGGTCTCGGTCTCCAACCTTTCCCAAGTGATATTGTCGAGCGAGGCCATGGTCAGCTTCATCTCGGCAAAGACCTGGGACACATCCGTGTACTCCCAGTTCAGACCTATGCGCTGCGCAAGCTCGACAGTGATCTTCCAATCCTCGCGCGCCTCACCCGGAGGCGTCACAGCAGGACGCACACGTTGTACCTGACGGTTGGTGTTGGACACGGTGCCGTTCTTCTCATAGAGCGCCGAGGCGGGCAGGATGATGTCGGCATAGTTCGCTGTTTCGGTCAGGAAGATATCCTGCACGATCATCAGCTCCAGCTTGGCCAGAGCATCACGCGCGTGGCCTACATCCGGGTCAGACATGGCAGGGTTTTCACCCTGAATGTACATACCTTTGATGTTGCCCCCATAGGCCTGATCGATGATCTCGGTTACCGTCAGGCCCTTCTCGTTCGAGAAGTCGCGTTCATCGTTCCAAACATTGTTGAACTTGGCCCGGATGCTGTCATCGGTGACTGACTGATAATCCGGCAGGAACATCGGGATCAGACCCGCATCTGAGGCGCCCTGAACGTTGTTTTGGCCCCGCAACGGGTGAAGACCCGCGCCCGGCTTGCCAACGTTACCGGTCATCAAGGCCAGCGAGATCAGGCAGCGCGAATTATCGGTTCCGTGGATGTGCTGGCTGACGCCCATACCCCAAAAGATCAGACCGGCCTTGGCTTGTGCAAAGGTGCGCGCCACTCGGCGCAGTTGATCTGGTTCAATACCACAGATCTGCGACATCGCTTCGGGCGTGAACTGGCGCAGATGCTCTTTCTCGGCTTCCCAGTTCTCAGTCCAGCGGTGGATATACTGGCTGTCATAGAGCTCCTCTTCCACGATCACATTCATGATCGCGTTGAGCATCGAGACGTCCGCTCCCGGACGGAATTGCAGCATTTCATCAGCAAATTTACGCATGCCGACGCCGCGTGGGTCCATCACGATCAGCTTGCCGCCACGTTTGGTGAACTGCTTGAAGTAAGTCGCGGCTACGGGGTGGTTCTCGATCGGGTTGGCCCCGATGATGATCGCCACATCCGCGTTTTCGATCTCGTTGAAGGTCGCAGTAACAGCGCCGGAGCCGACGTTTTCGATCAGGGCCGCAACCGACGACGCATGGCACAGGCGGGTGCAGTGGTCGACATTGTTGTGGCGGAAGCCCTGACGGATGAACTTTTGGAACAGATACGCCTCTTCATTGGTGCACTTGGCCGAACCAAAGCCCGCAACACTGCGCGGGTCTTCCTCGCGCAGGGCTTTCAACTTGGTGGCGGCCAGATCCATCGCCTCTTCCCAAGTCGCTTCGCGGAAATGAGTTGATAGGTTGCCGGGATCGACATTCAGGCCCTTCTCAGGCGCATCTTCACGACGGATCAGCGGCTTGGTCAGGCGATGCGGATGGTGGATATAGTCGAAACCAAAGCGGCCTTTGACGCACAGACGGCCTTCGTTTGCGGGACCGTTGATGCCCTCGACATATTTGACCTTGCCGTCTTTGACCTTCAGCGAGACCTTACAGCCGACGCCGCAGAACGGGCAGACGCTTTCGGTTTCACTGTCGTAATCCTTGCTGTCACCCTGCTGGTTCTCATCCAGAATAGTGGCGGGCATCAATGCACCGGTCGGGCAGGCCTGCACGCATTCACCACAAGCCACACAGGTCGAAGCACCCATCGGGTCGTTCTGGTCGAACACCACCTGCGCTGTGTGGCCACGTCCGGCCATACCAATCACATCGTTGACCTGCACGTCGCGGCAGGCCCGGACGCAGAGGTTGCAGTTGATGCAAGCGTCCAGATTGACGCGCATCGCAACGTGGCTGTCATCCAACAGCGGGATTTTCTCGGCCTCTTTCGCCGGGAAACGGCTGTCGCTGACATGGTTCAGCTTGGCCATATCCCAGAAGTGGCTGGAGGTGTCGTGTGCTTCCTCAGGCTGATCCGCGACCAACAGTTCCATGACCATGGCGCGCGATTTCTCGGCCCGATCACTGTCGGTCTTCACGACCATACCGTCCGCCGCCGGGCGGATGCAGGAGGCAACCAGCGTGCGCTCGCCTTCCACCTCGACCATGCAGGCACGGCAATTGCCGTCGGGTTTGTAACCGGGTTGCGGCTTGTGACACAGGTGCGGGATTGTGAACCCCTGCCCCTTGGCGGCTTCCCAGATGGTCCAGCCCTCGGGCACGGTGACATCTTCGCCATTCAGGTTGAAGGTGACGGTCTTGTTTGGGCTTGCATCAAGCATGGCTGTCTCCCTCAGATTTCGTCAGCGAAATGTTTCATGACCAGGCGGATCGGGTTCGGGGCCGCCTGCCCCAGACCGCAGATCGAGGCATCGCCCATGACCTGACACAGGTCTTCCAGCAGGTCCTGATCCCATTTTTCGGCTTGCATCAGCTTGACCGCCTTTTCGCAGCCTGCACGGCAGGGCGTGCACTGGCCGCAGCTTTCGTCTTCGAAGAAGCGCAACATGTTCAGCGCCGCATCGCGCGCGGTGTCCTGATCGGACAGAACCACCACAGCGGCAGAGCCGATGAAGGTGCCGTGCGGTTGCAGCGTGTCGAAGTCCAATGGGATATCGTCCATCGACGCGGGCAACAGGCCCGAGGATGGACCACCTGGCTGATAAGCCTTGAAGGTCTGCCCTTCGGCCATACCACCAGCAGCTTCGATCACATCCAAAATGGTCGAGCCAGCAGGCAGAAGGTAAACACCCGGCTTCGCGACCCGCCCCGAGACCGAATAGCTACGCAAACCCTTGCGACCATTCTTTTCGGTGCTGTTAAGGCATTCAGGCCCTTCACGGCAAACTTTGGTCACCCAATAGAGGGTCTCGACATTGTGCACCAAGGTCGGGCGGTTAAAGACCCCAACCTGCGCCACGAACGGAGGACGGTGACGCGGCAGGCCCTTTTTACCTTCGATCGACTCGATCATCGCGGATTCTTCACCGCAGATATAAGCTCCGGCGCCGCGGCGCAGATCGATATAGCCGGGCTCAACAATCCCGGCCTGTTCCAGCGCGGCAATCTCACGGCGTAGGATTTCCAGAACCGCCGGGTATTCGTCACGCATGTAGATAAAGCACGTCTCGGCCTCGACTGCCCATGCGGCGATCAGCATACCTTCGAGGAAGACATGCGGTGTACGCTCCAAGTAGTAGCGGTCTTTGAACGTACCGGGCTCGCCCTCATCCCCGTTTACAGCCAGATAGCGCGGACCTTCGTTCATGCGAACAAAGCCCCATTTCTTGCCGGATGGGAAGCCAGCGCCACCCAAACCACGCAGGCCCGAGGACAGAACGTCTTCCTGCACCTTCTCCCAGTCACCGCCGTCGCGGAGCTCATTCAGCTTGGCGTAGCCGCCATTAGCTTCATAAGCGGCAAAGGCTTCGTAGTCGGGCAGATGCGCATGCGTGTCTTCGGTCGCAATCGCCGCCTGTACTTTTTCAGGGGTCGCATGATCGATATGATTGTGACCGATCTCAAGAACAGGCGCGGTGTCACAACGGCCCATACAAGGTGCGCGAACAACGCGGACCTCTGCCGGGTCAAGACCATCTTCAAGCGCCTTTTGAAGTTGCTGGGCACCGGCCATTTCACACGAAAGAGAATCACATACCCGGATCGTCAGCGCGGGCGGAGGCGTCTCGCCTTCCTTCACCACGTCGAAATGCGCATAGAAGGTGGCCGTCTCATAAATCTCAGCCTGCCCGATCCGCATCTCAACCGCCAAGGCGGCAATGTGGTCGGCGCTGATATGGCCGTGTTCGTCCTGAATCAAATGCAGAAATTCGATCAGCAGGTCACGACGGCGCGGGTGGTCGCCCAGCAGACGCGCGATTTCAGCCTGCGCCTCATCCGTGAATTGACGGCCTTTAGGTGTGTGCCGCCCTTTGCCTTTACCTGACTTCCAGACGCCCTTGGGTGCGCCTGATGGCTTGGTATCTAATGGTGCCATGATGCCCTCCGATTAAGGCTCCGTGTCTCATCAGACTAGCATATCGTCAAATCGCATATCCCAATCGTACGATAACGACAGATTATCACCTTAACGACGCCACCACATAACGTAATGCGCCAACCGTGGGCAATTCCGGGTCGCGAGTCAGGGTCGCCAGACAAATTGGCTTGCTAACCACCGGGTCGACCAGAGGCAGCACTTTGGTATCTTTCAGATCCCCTAGCGCCCGCACCAGCACGCGCGGGATCACTGTGGCAGCCAGCCCCTCGCGCGCCATAACCATCGAGGCGGTGAACCCACTGGTCTCGGCCACTATATCCGGGTGCAAGCCCTGTTCGGCAAAGATCCGGTCTAGAATTCGCCGGTTTTGCATCTGAGGCTCCAACAGGCTGAGCGGGAACTCGGCCACGCGCGCCCATGGGATAGGGCCTGTCTCATCGGTCATATGCGAAGGAACCAACAGGACGTAGGTTTCTTCGTAAAGCGGCTGCACCTGCCGCAAGTCGGTGCCGATGCTGTCGCCATAGGTAATACCCGCGTCCAGACTGCCTTCGTCCAACCGGTGTTGGATCGCGGTCGCGGACATGGTCTCGATCCGGGTCACGATACGCGGGTGGGCGTCGCGCAACCGCTTGGTCAGTCGTCCGGTGAAGGCAATCGCCGTAGGGATCACGCCCAGAATAAGCGTGCCGGTGATCTCACCCTTGGCAGCCAACACCTGCTGTTCCAAAGCTTTGGTGTCATCGAGAATGCGTCGCGCCCGCTGAACGATCATCTCGCCCTCTTCGGTCAGGCCCTGAAACCGATTGGCGCGCCGGACAATAGAGACACCCAATCGATCCTCGAGATTTCGGATGCGCATTGAGAACGCAGGCTGGGAAATGCCGCACTCCTCAGCCGCTTTTGCGAAATGACGGTGCCGCGCCAAGGCGCTGAGCAGTTGGAGGTCGCGGATTTCGATCATTTAGAGGTATCTCAAACGGCGGGCTAGAAAGCTATTTAGCAAGGTTTTCAATGCTTAGGAACGCATGATCTGACTGGCATTTCCGCGCAGCGCGAGCATGCAAGGCAGTGTACCAGTAAGCGGATCTACTGAGATATTATCTGAATGCCAGAGAAGCGGATAAAGTTGCCGTTCGCTGCGGCTGGGTCGACTACTGCTTTAGGCGGTCATTTAGTCAATCGCTGGCATGGTTGTCTAAATTGAATTTGATGGAGCTATCTGTGCCTATGTGCAAAGTCTGCCTCTAAACACGATACAACCTTTGCCGGCACGTCGGGGAACTTATTTTCAAATGCCTTTACTATCTGCTCGCGCCAATCAAACGCTGGCCGCGAGTCGCCCTTGTTTCGAGTTTGCAGCAAAAAAGCTTTCTCTAGGTTGCGGAAGTCGTCAGAGATGCCTTCGAGTGCCGCCAACAACACCTTAGATTTGCTGTCACCGCAGTGCTCTTCGACATCAACCCAACGTTGGGAACGCCAGAACAAATATCCCGGATTTTGACCGCTTGTTTTCAATGAACTCCGACTTGAATACTTGCAGACTTCCAAAGCCTTTGACAGTTCTTCAGTGGAATAGGCAGGTTCTTTTTCCTCTTCGGTCATTTTAGTGTGTCCAAAATAATCGATACTGTTTTTGAATCCTTGAAACATCGCTCAAAACTCGCTTGCGTCAAAGGTTTTCTGTTCGGCTGAATAGACTGCCGTTAGTGTGCCCTGTTAAATCCAGTATATTTGCTCTCAATGCAGTCCCTGCCTCTGATGTGCGAAAAATCACGCAGAAAGCGTCGCAGTCTATGTATTAAATAGAAAATGCATCACATCGCCGTCCTTGACGATGTAGCCTTTACCTTCGGCTCGCATCTTGCCCGCTTCTTTCGCGCCCTGTTCCCCATTGGCGGCGATATAGTCATCATAAGCGATGGTCTCGGCGCGGATGAAGCCTTTCTCGAAATCGCCGTGGATCACGCCAGCCGCCTGTGGTGCGGCGGTGCCGGTGCGGATGGTCCAGGCGCGGGCCTCTTTCGGGCCTACGGTGAAATAGGTTTCCAGCTTGAGCAGATCGTAACCAGCGCGGATCAGGCGGTCGAGGCCGGGTTCTTCTAGCCCCATTTCCTCAAGGAACATCTGCGCTTCCTCGTCTTCCAGCAGGCTGATCTCTTCTTCGATCTTAGCACTGATGATGACATGGGCATTGCCCTGCGCAGCGGCCATCTCGGCAACCTTGGCGGAATACTCATTACCTTCGGCGGCTTCTTCCTCGGACACGTTGCAGACGTAGAGCACCGGCTTAGTCGTCAGAAGCTGCAACATCTTCCAGGCTTTGGCGTCTTCGTCCGAGACTTCGACCAATCGCGCGGGCTTGCCGTTTTCCAGCATCAACTGTGCCTCGGCCAGCAGGCGATCCTGCTGCTGCGCCTCTTTGTCGTTCCCCTTCAGCTTGCGCACCAGATTGGCACGGCGCTTTTCAATACTTTCCAGATCGGCCAGCATAAGCTCGGTTTCGATCGTGTCCGCATCCGCCACGGGATCGACACGACCATCCACATGGGTCACATCACCATCCTCAAAACAGCGCAGAACATGAGCAATCGCATCGGTCTCACGGATATTTGCCAGGAATTGGTTGCCAAGTCCTTCGCCCTTTGATGCGCCTTTTACCAGACCGGCGATATCTACAAAGGTCATGCGCGTTGGAATGATCTGTTTAGAACTGGCGATCGCCGCCAATTTGTCCAGGCGATCATCAGGAACAGCAACATCACCCACGTTGGGTTCGATGGTACAGAATGGGAAATTCGCCGCCTGGGCTGCCGCAGTTTTTGTCAGCGCATTGAAGAGGGTCGACTTGCCCACATTCGGCAAACCCACGATTCCCATTTTAAAGCCCATGACGGCCTCCTGATACCATTCGAGCGCCGCTTCTAGGCAGGTCTAGCGCAATGCGCAAGGCGTAGCACTCCCTCCCACCTCCGAGTCTGATCTGCTACATCACGAAATTGGCATGACATTGTGTTCTTGCCCTCATTGAATTCATGCACATACAGTCCCCAATAAAACTAATACCAACGAACGACGGACATAGTAGGTACGATGAAACCCCTTGTTATTCTGGCCTTCGCGCTGGCGGCGGCGACTTCTGCGCAGGCACAATCCATCATTTTCGGCGCTGGCTACGCAGATTACTCCCACAGCGACGGAGACGATCAGGCCATTTTTTCGCTTGAGTATCAGCATCGCCCGTTTCACGAGGCAACTCGGTTCAGCGCAACATGGGGCGGAGCTCTCTCGGTTGATACAGACGGAGACACGCATATTGGTGCCGGATTAATCGGAGTGTATAGCTTTGCCGACCGATGGTTTATCGAAGGCAGCGTCATGCCCGGCTACTATAGCGAAGGAAGCGATCAGAATGATTTGGGAGGCCGTTTTCAGATTCGCAGCCTGTTGGGTCTTGGTTATACGCTTGAAAGTGGGAACAAACTGTCGGTTGCCATCACGCACAAATCCAATGCTAGTACGCAGGGCGATAACCCCGGTGTGAACTCACTACTGCTGCGGTATCATTACTCGTTCTGATCTCTAGTCCACCAAGCGGGATTGATTTTCAGCGAAAGTTTCTGCACATCAGGTCCAAACCCGAGTGCAAGGACTTCCGATGACCCGTATCGACGCCAAATTCGCCGCTCTGAAAGAACAGGGCAAAAAGGCATTTGTAGCTTATGTCATGGCCGGGGATCCCGACTATGAAACGTCGCTGGAGGTCGTAAAGGGTTTGCCCGGCGCAGGCGTCGATGTGATCGAACTGGGCCTGCCCTTTACCGACCCGATGGCGGATGGCCCCACCATCCAGGCCGCTGGTCAACGGGCGTTGGATGGCGGGATGACGTTGCAGCGCACGCTGGATATGGCACGCGCTTTCCGCGAAACCGATGATACCACGCCGATTGTGCTGATGGGATACTACAACCCGATCTACAGCCGTGGAGTCGATGTCTTTCTGGAAGATGCCAAATCCGCCGGAATCGACGGGCTCATTGTCGTCGACCTGCCACCTGAAGAAGACGAAGAGCTTTGCCTGCCAGCACAGGCTGCCGGGTTGAACTTTATCAGGCTGGCAACACCGACAACCGACGATAACCGCCTACCTCGCGTGCTGCAGAACACGTCTGGCTTTGTTTATTACGTGTCGATTACCGGCATCACCGGCGCTGCTGAGGCGCAGGCGACCGATGTCGGACCCGAGGTTGCACGGATCAAAGCCGCAACCGATTTACCGGTCATTGTCGGGTTCGGGATCAATACGCCAGAGAAGTCACGCAACATTGCCAGCGTGTCAGATGGCGCCGTTGTCGGGTCCGCAATAGTCAGCCAAATCGGGTCTGGAAAACCAGTGACTGAGGTGTTGGACTTCGTCAAATCACTTGCTGACGGCGCGCACACCGCCTGATAACTTATGATATTTCAAATCGGTATCCACCGCAGCAGGCGTTCAACTTGCTGCGGTATTTTTCTTTTTTAACCACGCGGCAACCAACCGCAGTTGATCACCATTGCAGGGCGATAGAAAAATTGGTAAAGAAACTTAACCAATCCTGCGGAAGCCAGATCCATGCCGACAATTACCAATATTGAAGATCTCAAACGGATCTATGAACGCCGGGTTCCACGCATGTTTTTTGACTATGCGGAAAGCGGCAGTTGGACGGAACAAACATTCCGCGAGAACACCTCGGATTTCGAAGACATCCGCCTGCGTCAGCGGGTGGCCGTAGATATGACCGGGCGCTCGACCGCGTCGCAGATGATCGGACAGGATGTGTCGATGCCGGTGGCACTGGCTCCGGTAGGTCTCACAGGCATGCAACACGCAGATGGTGAGATCAAAGCGGCCAAAGCTGCCGAGGCCTTTGGCGTGCCCTTCACCCTTTCGACGATGTCAATCAACTCGATCGAAGATGTTGCTGAAAACACGACCGCTCCGTTCTGGTTCCAACTCTATACAATGAAGGATCAAGACTACGTCGGGCGACTAATCCAGCGCGCGAAGGATGCGAAATGCTCAGCCTTGGTGATCACGCTCGACCTGCAAATCCTCGGTCAGCGACACAAGGACTTGAAGAATGGCCTCTCCGCCCCTCCAAAGCTGACCCCCAAAACCATTGCCAACCTGATGACAAAATGGGCCTGGGGTATCGAAATGCTGGGCGCCAAGCGCCGGGAATTCGGTAACATCGTCGGTCATGTCGACAGCATCACCGATACCCGCTCACTGGGAACATGGACTGCTGAACAGTTCGATCCCAGCCTCGACTGGGGCAAGGTTGAGAAGCTGATGGAACAGTGGGGCGGCAAAGTAATCCTCAAGGGTATATTGGACGCCGAAGACGCAAAGATGGCCGCCAAGCTGGGTGCGGACGCCATCGTCGTATCAAATCACGGCGGGCGACAGCTGGACGGTGCGCTCAGTTCAATCCGGGTTCTGCCTGAGATCATGGATGCCGTTGGCAATGATGTCGAAGTGCATCTGGATAGCGGCATTCGTTCGGGGCAAGACGTGCTAAAGGCTCTGGCGCTTGGGGCCAAAGGAACCTTCATAGGCCGCGCCTTTGTTTATGGGCTGGGTGCGATGGGTCAGAAGGGTGTGACGACGGCTTTGGAGGTAATCCAGAAAGAGCTCGATACGACGATGGCACTTTGCGGTGAGCGCAACGTGGCTGATCTGGGGCGCCACAATCTTCTGGTCCCGGAAGACTTCGGCGGCCGCTGGCAGGCCTGATCCTCGACTTACCAAAAAAAGGGGGCGCTGCCCCTGCCGCCTTTGGGCGTCTCCCCCGAGATATTTGCAGCCCAATGAAGAAGTGGACCCCATCTTCATCTGGCCGTAAATATCCCGGAGCGCGAGGCAGAGCCTCGCAAAATTCCTCAGGCCACAAAAAGCCCTTTCCAAACCAATTGAATCAAGCTAAGGACGCGGCTTCACGCGGGCATACAGCCTTGGAGGATGCCCGCCCTAACATTGGAGAATTATCATGGCTGGAGAGATTCCTGATCTCGTAGCTCTGGAACGGACGGGGACAGGCAAGGGCGCCGCTCGTCAAGCACGCCGCGACGGCATGGTTCCGGGCATTGTGTTTGGTGGCGACAAAGACCCGCTGCCGATCCAAATCCCGTTCAACGTCCTGTTCAAGCGACTGAAAGCAGGCCGGTTCAAGTCGACCCTGTGGAACCTGAAGGTTGAAGGCCACGAAGACGTTCGCGTCATCTGCCGCGACGTTCAGCGTGACGTTGTCAAAGACCTGCCGACACACCTGGACCTGATGCGCCTGCGTCGGACCACAAAGATCGCGCTGTTCATACCTGTTGAATTCGTCAACGAAGAAGCGGCCCCCGGCATCAAGAAGGGTGGCGTTCTGACCGTTGTGCGTCCAGAAGTTGAACTGTTGTGCACCGCGGGTGACATTCCTGAGAAGATCACCGTTGATCTGACAGGCATGGAAATCAACGACGTTGTCACCATTTCTTCGGTTGATCTGCCTGCTGGCACCAAACCAACCATCGATCGTGACTTCGTGATCGCCAACGTTTCGGCACCCACCGGTCTGTCGACAAGCGACGATGAAGAGGGTGAAGAGGGCGAAGTTGCAGCTGATGAAGTTGAAGTCATCGGCCAGGACGAAGCTGAAGAATAAGTTCGGATCATATCCGAATAGTGTAACGGGGCTCGTTTGTAGCCCCGTTTTTTTATGCAGATGTTGGGCTGGAAACGAGACGGTAAGATGTGGCATCAACCGCTGAGATTACGCTGTTAAGGACGATGCGATGAAACTGTTTGTCGGCTTAGGAAATCCCGGGCAGAAATACGCCCGTAACCGGCACAATATCGGGTTTATGGCATTGGAGCGGATCGCCGAAGACCATGGCTTTGGCCCGTGGAAATCTAAATTTCAGGCTGAGATCGCCGAAGGTCGCCTGGGCGGGCAGAAAGTGCTGCTGGTCAAACCTCAGACATTTATGAACCGTTCGGGCCAGTCCGTGGGCGAGGCAATGCGGTTCTACAAACTCGATTCGACCGACGTGACCGTCTTCCATGATGAGCTTGATTTGGCCCCGGGCAAGGTACGTGTGAAAGCTGGCGGCGGACATGCGGGACATAACGGGTTGCGGTCGATACACGAACATATCAGCCCGGCCTATGATCGCGTGCGGCTGGGCATTGGGCATCCGGGCCGTAAGGAAATGGTCTCACCCTATGTTCTGAGTGATTTTACCAAAGCCGATGCAGACTGGCTGGATAGCGTCCTGCGCGGGGTTTCGGGTGGTGCGGATTATCTTGCAGATGACGAAAGCGGCAAGTTCATGAATGCTGTTGCTTTGCGAACCGCTCCGCCAAGATCGTCGAAGCAGTCTGGCAAACCTGAATGCCCCCCTAAAACGATCGCCGAGGCCGCATCTGTGCCAGATGAGCGTTCGGCCATGCAGAAGCTGCTGGACAAATTCAGGTAATGCTTCCGCAACGTAGTAATTGCGTAATGGAACTGACCGGGGTCCACTGTCAGGTGTAATGGGAGACTTCGGATGAGATCTGCTTTTAAGTGGCTGCTACGTCTTGTGTTGGCTCTGGCGTTAGCGGCGTTGGTGGTCGGCTTTTGGAAACGCGAAGAGATTCAACGCCTGATGGCCGTGAACTCTTTGTTTTCAGAAGAAAAGATCGTGTATAATTTTTCGCACATGGACGAGGCGTTTCTGACCACCGATTTACCGCGCGGTGACGGCCCGACCTGGGAACTGCCTTATGGCCCCGGTTTCGATCTACCCGATGGAACTGACCAGTGGATCGAAGATCGCTCGGTAACATCTTTGCTTGTGATGCAAGACGGAGCGATCCGGTTTGAGGAATATTATCTGGGCACAGGACCCGATGACCGGAGGATTTCGTGGTCAGTTGCAAAAAGCTATTTGTCGGCCCTGTTTGGTATTCTGATGGCCGAGGGTGCTATTTCATCGCTGGATGACCCGGTTGCACAATACGCCCCAGAGCTCAAGGGCAGCGCCTATGACACTGCGACGATCCGCAATGTCTTGAATATGGCCAGCGGCGTGACCTTCGACGAAGATTATCTGGATTACGACTCTGACATCAACCGAATGGGGCGTGTGGTTGCCTTGGGTGGTGAGCTGGATGATTTTGCGGCCTCACTGCGGGACAGCTTTGTCGCGCCGGGCGAAACTTGGCAATATGTGTCCATAGACACTCATATAATCGGAATGGTTATCCGAGGTGCAACCGGACAGAGCGTTGCGGATCTGTTGACCCAGAAGATCATTGAACACTTGGGGCTCGAGCGGGATGGATACTACATCACCGATGGTGCTGGCGTGGCATTTGTACTTGGGGGACTCAATTTCACAACAAGGGATTTCGCGCGCTTTGGACAGCTGATCCTACAAAACGGTGCACGCGATGGACAACAGGTGGTGCCGGCCGATTGGATCAGTGCCTCGACTTGGCCAAGCGCACCGACTGAACCCGGAAAGATCGGATATGGGTATCAATGGTGGATTCCGACTGGAGCGCACGAAGGTGAATTCATGGCGCGCGGCATCTATGGCCAGTATATCTATTTCGACCAGCCACGCGGGGTCTTGATCGTGACAACTGGCGCTGACCGAAAGTTCCGCGAACCCGGCGTCAACGAGCTGAATGTCGAAATGTTCCGCAAAATTGCGCAAAGCCTGTAAGATGCAGCCATGCAAAAGCTAGACAGCATCAATGTTTTGGGAGGCGTACTCGCCCCTTGTTCTCGCGATCCTCTGACCGGGTTCTTTCGCGACGGCGTGTGCAACACCTGCCCGGAAGACCAGGGCAGCCACACGGTTTGCGCAGTAATGACCGCTGAGTTTTTGGCGTACTCGAAATATGTCGGCAATGACCTGAGCACGCCTCGACCTGAATTCGATTTCCCAGGTCTCAAACCCGGCGATAGCTGGTGCCTATGTGCGTCGCGCTTCTTGCAAGCCTATGACGAGGGCTGTGCACCCTTGGTCCACCTTGAAGCCACCCATCAGAGAGCGTTGGATATCGTTCCCCTGCATATCCTGCAGGCGCAGCGTTCCGAAGACGAGACCTAGATCGCGGTCGCCCGATATCCACGTGACGTGCGCGATGGAGGCCCGGTCGGAAAGCTGTGTTCAGCTTGCAGATCCCATCCTGAGCGGGACAACATCTCCACCACCGTCTCTGGCCTGTAGGTCCGGTGCCGCCACTGAAACCATATGATCGCATTGCACCAATGCGGTTTGCTCACGACCAGCCAGAGCGTCGCACCGGGTTCGGCAAGATCGCGCATTTGGCGCAGAGCCTCAGTAGGGTCGGCGCAATGTTCCAGAACATGCGCGGCCAGTAGGCAGTCAAATCGGGCCTCCGGTTGAAAATCGTCCAATCTGGATTGAATGAGCTTCGCATCGAATCCGCGGCGCTGCAAAGCTGAATGCGCCAAGTGCAGCATCCGGGCAGAAGGCTCGAGCAGCGCGATGTTACCTTCGGGCCGGATGACTGTGCGTGCTTCGGCGAAAGCACCCGTCCCACACCCGATATCCAGCGCATTACGCCCCAAGTCTGCAAGCGGATCTGACGACAGAAATCCTAGGTAGGCATCAAAATACCCTAGCAGCCGCATCTTATCCGCCCAGCCTGGGGCTGCCTGATCGTATTTTTGGTCAAGTCGATCAAGTTCAGCCTTTGAGGATGCGCTGCTCATGATTAGCAAACTGGCACAGTTCCTCAAAGGCGCAAAGCCTGTTTTGGTGATCAGTCTGCTGTACGGCCTTCGGTGTCGGACATGTCGAAGTTCAGGTATTTCGCGACCGTCTGCACATCCTTGTCGCCGCGTCCGCACATGTTCATGCAGATCAGGTGATCTTTGGGCAAATCTGGTGCGATCTTCATCACATGCGCCAGCGCATGACTGGGCTCGAGCGCCGGGATGATGCCCTCGGTCGCACAGCACAGCTGAAATGCCTCCAGCGCCTCTTTGTCGGTGATTGAGACATAGTTGGCACGGCCGATATCGTTCAGCCAGGAATGCTCGGGCCCGATCCCCGGATAATCCAGACCCGCCGAGATGGAATAGCCTTCGAGAATTTGCCCGTCATCATCCTGTAGCAGATAGGTGCGGTTGCCATGCAGCACGCCCGGACGACCACCAGTGAGCGAGGCGCAATGCTCCATCTTCTCGTTCACGCCCTTGCCGCCTGCTTCGACGCCGATGATGTTGACCTCTTTGTCATCAAGGAACGGATAGAACAGGCCCATCGCGTTCGACCCACCGCCAATGGCTGCGATGATGGTGTCGGGTAGACGGCCTTCGGCCTTGTGCATCTGCTCTTTGGCTTCCTTACCGATGATCGACTGGAAATCGCGTACCATCGCCGGGTACGGGTGCGGACCGGCCACTGTGCCGATGCAATAGAACGTGTCGCGCACATTGGTCACCCAGTCGCGCAGCGCGTCGTTCATCGCATCTTTCAGCGTACCCCGACCGCTTGTCACTGGAATCACCTCAGCCCCAAGCAGGCGCATACGGAATACATTCGGGGCCTGACGCTGTACGTCATGCGCGCCCATATAGACGATGCATTTCAGGCCGAACTTGGCACAGACGGTAGCGGTGGCTACGCCGTGCTGCCCTGCCCCGGTTTCCGCGATGATCCGGGTCTTACCCATGCGACGCGCGAGAATGATCTGGCCCAGCACGTTATTAATCTTATGCGCACCAGTGTGGTTCAGTTCATCGCGCTTCAGATAGATTTTGGCCCCGCCCAGATGCTCGGTCAGGCGTTCCGCGTAATAAAGCGGCGAGGGGCGGCCCACATAGTTGGCCCACAGATCATCCATCTCGGCCCAGAAAGTAGGGTCATCCTTGGCTTTGTTATATTCCTCTTCCAGCGACAGGATCAGCGGCATCAGCGTTTCGCTGACGAACCGTCCACCGAAGATGCCGAAACGGCCCTGCTCATCCGGGCCGGACATGAAGGAATTAAAAAGATCGTTGGCCATGGGTGTCTCCACTCGTCGTACGCGACTTTCATAGGTGGTAGCGGCAGGATTTGCCATGGCAAAACGCATCATTGCTGATCCTGGACGCATTGCGCCCAGACCTTCAAGGCCTGATCCCTGCTAGGGACAGCAATGCAGGGAAAATGGTGGAATTCATAGGTTCTGGCCAAGCGCGAAGCTGCATCCACCACACATCGATGCGGGCCCGATTGGGCAAATGTCAGCATAGCCTCTACGTCTTCCCAAACACTGAGTGAAAAAAACATGCCCTGATGTAAAAAGACCTGTGCTTCAAGGCACAATGGATCGCCTCGCGCCTGAAGCAACGCCTGACGCGCCCGCCAGAATAGCTCCGGCCCGTTGTACCATCGTCTTAACGAAACACCGCCAATTGCCGCAAGCATTGTCGTCTCCCCTTTTCCGGAGATACGCAGCAGACAATTGTTCAGATCACCGCGTGGCGTCGATAAATGCGCTGATCAAGGCCTCATCCTTGATACCCGGAGCACTTTCAACGCCCGAAGCGACGTCCACTTGCCGGGCTCCCGTGGTACGAATGGCCTCCGCCACGTTGTCGGGAGTTAAACCACCCGCCAGCATCCACGGCTTGCGCCAATACTTCCGCCCGGCCATAAGACGCCAATCGAACGCCAAGCCGTTGCCGCCCGGTAGAACAGCATTTTTTGGTGGTTTGGCATCGATCAAAATCTGGTCAGCGACGTCGCTAAAGGCATCAATCGCATCCAAGTCTTCAGCATCAGCCACTCCAATGACCTTCATCACTGGCAACCCATAGCGTGATTTAATTTCCGAGACCCGTTCGATGCTTTCGCCACCGTGCAACTGCAACATATCGAACGGTGCGGTTTCGGTAATCTGATCCAAAACCTCGTTCGACTCATTCACAACCAAAGCCACCTTAGCGACCCCAACAGGCACAGATTGCATCAACTCTGCCGCTTGCACAGCGGATACGTAACGCGGCGATTTAGGAAAGAAATTGAAGCCAAGATACCGTGCACCTGCTTCAACTGCCGCACGCACATGATCAGGTGCGGTAAGACCGCATATTTTGACACTGATTTCACCGGACATAGTCGGCCTCAGCTTGCCTCATCCAGCAGGGCAAGAACGTCGTCTTGTCCTTCATTTTGCTTTTTCTTGAGCTTCTTGACCTCGCGCTCAAGCTTACGCACTTCGCTTTTCTTCACAGTGGCGTCTTTACGGTGCTTGTGCTCACGTAGCCACTCCCAAAGGAAGCCGATGACCAGACCGGCCACAACGCCACCAAGGACAACCAAGAACAAAGGGAGCGAGGTTGAAAAGTTGAACCCAAGCAACTCTGCCAGTGCATCCGGCATCAGCTTCAATTCAACCAGCTCACGATTGGCCAGAGAGATTGAAACCAATATGATCCCTAAGGCAGCAAGAAAAGCATAACGAATGTAGCGCATCATGACTTACGCTTTACCGTTCAACCGATCCCTTAGCAACTTGCCGGTCTTGAAAAACGGAACACATTTTTCTTCAACCTGTACGGTTTCTCCAGTACGGGGATTCCGTCCGACACGTGCATCGCGTTTTTTCACGGAGAAAGCGCCAAATCCACGCAGTTCAACGCGATCACCGCGCGACATTGCATCGGTCACTTCTTCAAAAACCGTATTTACAATCCGTTCGACGTCGCGCTGATAAAGATGCGGGTTTTCGTCGGCGATTTTTTGAATCAGTTCTGAACGGATCATGCGTAATACCCTCCCAGGCGTCCGGTATGTCTGGCCTACTGATTTGACAGTATAGGAAAAAACCCGGTTTGGGGGAACGCATACTCTGCATCGATTGGACTTATTTTGCCATATTCTAACGCGAATATTAGCGCACAAGCTCGTTTTCTACACCTATTGAGCGAACATGACGGGAAAAAACCCGGATAATTGGAACATATTGATTCGCAACAAAAACGGCCCCGCGCATGCGCACGGGGCCGAATTTCTTGGTTAGGCTTTCGCCCTGAATCAGTCGCCGGACTTCAGCGCTGCACCCAGGATATCGCCCAGCGATGCGCCCGAGTCAGAAGAACCGTACTGTTCTACAGCCTCTTTCTCTTCGGCGATCTCGCGTGCCTTGATCGACAGACCCAGACGGCGGGTCTTGCTGTCGACGTTGGTGACGCGGACGTCGACCTTGTCACCGACCGAGAAACGCTCGGGGCGCTGTTCGGCGCGGTCACGGCTCAGGTCCGAACGGCGGATGAACGACTTCATGCCTTCGTACTCGACCTCGATGCCGCCATCTTCAATCGCGGTCACTTCGACGGTTACGATCGAGCCACGCTTCACGCCGCCCACGGCTTCGGCGAACTTGTCACCGCCCAGGGCTTTGATCGACAGAGAGATACGTTCTTTCTCAACATCAACTTCCGAGACAACGGCCGAAACCATGTCGCCTTTGCGGTAGTTCTGGATCGCATCTTCGCCACGCTCGTCCCAGGACAGGTCGGACAGGTGAACCATGCCGTCGATGTCGCCTTCGAGGCCAATGAACAGACCGAATTCGGTGATGTTCTTGACTTCGCCTTCGACCTCGGTGCCTTCGGGGTGCGTTTCTGCAAACACTTCCCATGGGTTGCGTTGAGTCTGCTTCAGGCCCAGAGACACGCGACGCTTGGCGCCGTCGATTTCCAGAACCATGACGTCGACTTCCTGGCTGGTCGAAACGATCTTGCCGGGGTGGACGTTTTTCTTGGTCCAGGACATCTCGGACACGTGCACCAGACCTTCGACACCGGCTTCCAGCTCGACGAACGCGCCGTAGTCGGTGATGTTGGTGACGCGACCCTGATGGACCGAGCCCAGCGGGTACTTGGCAGCAACTAGATCCCACGGATCTTCCTGCAGCTGCTTCATGCCCAGGCTGATGCGGTGGGTTTCTTTGTTGATCTTGATGACCTGAACCTTGATGGTTTCGCCGATCGTCAGGATCTCGGACGGGTGGTTCACACGGCGCCAGGCCATGTCAGTGACGTGCAGCAGGCCGTCAACGCCGCCCAGGTCGACAAACGCACCGTATTCGGTGATGTTCTTGACGACACCCTCGACGGTCTGACCTTCGGACAGGTTGCCGATCACTTCGGCACGCTGTTCGGCACGCGATTCTTCCAGGATTGCGCGACGCGACACAACGATGTTGCCACGGCGGCGGTCCATTTTCAGAATCTGGAACGGCTGCTTCAGACCCATCAACGGGCCAGCGTCGCGCACGGGGCGAACATCAACTTGCGAGCCTGGCAGGAACGCAACTGCGCCACCCAGATCGACGGTGAAACCACCTTTGACGCGACCAAAGATTGCACCTTCGACACGCTGGTCGTCGGCATAAGCTTTTTCCAGACGATCCCATGCCTCTTCACGGCGGGCCATCTCGCGCGAGATGACGGCTTCGCCACGGGCGTTTTCTGCGGCGCGCAGGTAAACTTCGACCTCGTCACCAACAGCGATTTCAGGGGCTTCGCCGGGATTTGCGAATTCTTTCAGATCAACGCGGCCTTCCATTTTGTAGCCTACGTCGATGATGGCTTGGCCGGCTTCGATCGCCAGAACCTTGCCTTTGACAACAGAACCCTCTTCGGGTGTGTCCATTTCGAAGCTTTCATTCAGGAGGGCTTCGAATTCCTCCATGGATGCGTTAGCCATGTGGCGTTGTTTTCCTTTACAGTACGTTTTTGCTGGCCGAGCGGTTGTCTCCGCCGGTCTTGTTTCATGATGTCTTCAGGCGTGATCCGGTGCGCCCCTGAGCAAACAAACACAAAGGGCCGAGGTTACCCGGCCCTGCTCAGAAACGTCATCCGGACGTTGACCGCCCTTGTATCGACAGCGCGCGTATAGGCGGTTTCCAATGCTTGCGCAAGTGCAAAGCCAACAAACGCTGGCTTATGCGGCGGGATCAGCGCTTGATTGCTTGCCCGGCGTGCCCCAGATCAACGCATCTCGCTGCAACATGGATCGCTCAATGGCGTCAAGCCGCAGAATAGCGGCCATGGGATTTGCCGAACCCCCAGCTTGGTCCCAGATTTTGAGAGCCGAGGCCGGACTCCATGGCAAACAGGCAGACGCCAGCCACTGCCTAAGGCCTTGCGGTAATGCGTCATAGGCCTGCATCGGCGAGCCCCGCCGCCTACGGCGTTTGAGCTGAGTCCGCAAATTACGGCCTGAATTGCCTTTGATCGCCCTACCGGCGTTGGCAGGGATCACACCTCGTTTTACATCGTAACGCGCAGACACACAGAAACTCCATCTTTCAAGCCTGTGTTACGATATCATATAACATAAACCTTTTAGCAAGACGTTCTTTGGGCCGTACAGTCGGAAATTAGATTTCCTCGCCCTTTTTTAACAGTTCCTTGAACAGCTCTTGCTGCAACTCACCGCTGTCGCCGCCGCCAAACTGTGCCCCCCCACTGGAATAGAGGGTGCCATATGTTAGTGCGATGTTCACCGTTTGCGCGATGCCCGATATCAATTGATCCCTTTCCAACGACAAAAGCGGGTGCAAGAATACCGCCCAAACCCTACCGTTCGCGATCGCATATCGCGCATCCAATGCCGTATCGAAATTCGCCTGCATCATCCGTTGCATGTCGGCCTGACTCAGACCGTCTGCAGATCGGATCGGAACCATCACGCGCATACGATCCGCATTGGTATCCGTCACAACAAATACACGCGTCTCTGAGATCATCAGCTCAAAACCAGGCCCGTGTGGTTGCGCCTCGGGATCCAGTGCAAACAGGATTTTACCCAAACGTTCGTAGGTCATCGGGGGCTCATTGATCGGAGACGGGGTTTCAGCTTCCTGAGCAGCGATGCCTGTGGCTGTTAACACCAGAAACAGAACTATTCGGATCATGTGGCGCCTCCTACAGATATAGAAACGACAATATGACGTTCAGCTCTGACGAACCAAACAAAGCTCTGTGAACAATTATCACACATCATGCATCGGTTAGGACGATCTGCAATACTTTGCGTTCTATCGGCGATTACGCGTCCGAAAAGCCTTTCCTATTTTCACCCCATCGGCCGACGACTGTTGCGGCCAGGAACCAAATGGAAAGGAATAACCAAATGAAATCTCTTGCCCTTACGGCCCTTGCGATGACACTTGCCCTTACTGCCCCTGCATTTGCTGCGGATGAAATAAACGTCTCAAAGGGTATCTCTGCTGCTGGCGCTCCATTGGCGGTACATGGTGTAGATCTGGTGGCCTTGGTGAATGACGGCAATCCGGTCGAGGGTTTTGCAACCCATACAGCGACCTATGACGGCGCGTCCTACTATTTCACCAGTGCTGCAAACCTTGAAGCGTTTGAGGCCAACCCAGCAGTATACTTGCCTCAACACGGCGGATATTGCTCATTCGGTGTTTCGGTCGGAAAGAAATTTGACGGCGACCCGGATCAATATCTGGTTGCCGACGGAAAGCTGTTCTTGTTCCTGAACGCAGACACCCGTGCATCTTTCCTGAAAGACGTCACCGGTACAGCAAAAACCGCCGATGATCAGTGGACCAACATCAAAAGCATCGCTGTAGGCGAGCTGTAAGGAATTGGCCCTGCCTGAAGGCGATTATACTTTAGGCAGGGTCATTTCGATGACTTCGATCGCACGGGCCAGTGCAGCATCGACACTCAGGTCCGAGGTATCCAGCAGCACAGCATCAACTGCGGGCTTCATCGGTGCAGTGCTGCGTTCAGCATCGCGGGCATCGCGTTCTTTGACGTCTGCCAGCACCTGTTCGCGCGAGACGTCATCGTCTTTGGCTGCAAGCTCCAGATATCGCCGTTCCGCGCGCACTTCGGCACTGGCCGTGACGAACAGTTTGACCTCGGCATTCGGACAAATAACGGTTCCAATATCACGACCGTCAAGAACTGCGCCTCCGACACGTCGCGCAAAGGCACGTTGGAAATCAACCAGCGCGCTACGAACCTCAGGTATGACAGCCACTTTTGAGGCCGCCTGTGCGATCTCGGCCGTACGAAGTTCACCCTGACCCAACTCTTCTGCGTTTAGAGATTGCGCCGCCGTAACAGGCTCTTCACCTTGCAGCATGCGTCGTCCAACCGCTCGGTAAAGCAATCCAGTATCCAGATGGGCAAACCCAAAATGCGAGGCTACCGCCTTCGAGATCGTGCCCTTACCTGCCGCAGCAGGGCCGTCGATCGCAACCGTATAACGCTGCTCGAGCATCAGACGGGCCGGTTGTCGCGAAGCAGCTTGGCACCCAAACCCGTCATCAACGGCTCAAAGATCGGGAACGAAGTTGCAATCGGACCACCATCATCTACCGAAACCGCCTTTTTCGCGCCCATACCCATCACCATGAAGGACATGGCAATGCGGTGATCGAGGAAACTCTCACAAATGCCGCCGCCAGGAACACCACCAATGCCTAGGCCCTCGACTGACCACCAATCGTCACCCTCGTCTACCGTCACGCCATTCGCGCGCAGGCCACGTGCCATTGCATCGATCCGGTCACTTTCCTTGACGCGTAACTCTTTGACGCCGCCCATCATCATTGTGCCGGTTGCATTGGCGGCAACAACGGACAGCACAGGGTATTCGTCAATCATCGAGGCAGCGCGTTCTGGTGGGACGGAAATTCCCTTCATATTCGGCGAGTATTTTGCCCGCAGATCTGCAACGGGCTCACCACCCTCTTCGCGCTCGTTCTCATAGGTCAGATCCGCACCCATCTCGCGTAGCGTTGTAAACAAACCTGCACGCGTGGGGTTTAATCCGATGCCCGGCACCAAAACATCCGATCCGGGGGTAATCAGTGCGGCACAGACCGGGAAGGCTGCGCTAGATGGGTCACGCGGCACCGCAATGACCTGCGGCTTCAATTCTGGACGCCCGGTCAGAGTAATCACTCGACCCTCGTCGGTATCCTCGACGGTAATTTCTGCGCCGAACCCGGCCAGCATCCGTTCGGAATGATCACGGGTTGCCTCTTTTTCGATCACTACTGTCTTGCCTGGCGCATTCAGTCCGGCCAACAACACGGCTGATTTGACCTGCGCCGATGGCACAGGCACTTCGTAGTGCACGGGTACAGGATCAACTGCCCCAACTATGGTCATCGGCAGGCGTCCACCATCCCGGCCGACAGATTGCGTGCCGAACAGCGCCAGAGGGTCGGTGACCCGGGCCATCGGACGCTTGTTCAGGCTGGCATCCCCGGTAAAGGTCGCCGTTATCGGAGAGGTTGCCATCGCTCCCATAATCAGGCGCACACCGGTGCCCGAGTTCCCGCAATCGATCACCTGATCAGGTTCCGCAAAGCCGCCTACGCCAACGCCGTGCACCGACCATTCGCCGCCCCCGTGATCCGTAACTTCGGCCCCGAAGGCCCGCATGGCCTTGGCCGTGTCCAGCACATCCTCGCCCTCAAGCAGGCCCGAAATCCTGGTTTCGCCAACAGCCATCGCCCCCAGGATCAGGGACCGGTGCGAGATTGATTTGTCGCCAGGCACCTCTGCCGTGCCGGTCAGCGGGCCGCATGGATGCGACGTCATCGGGATGGGCGTGCCGTGTCCGGACATGGGGGCTCCTGTTTTCGCTATCGGTCCTCAGGCCGATTAGCGAATTGGGGCCGGTTGGTCCAGCGGCAATCAGTCTTTGCGTCGGAAGGTCAGATAATGCGGGGTACGCCCCTCGCGTAGGGCTTTTTGTTCGTAGCGGGTGGAAATCCAGTCATCCCATGGCTCGCGCCAGTCGGCGGGGCGCTCGGCGAGCCACTCAAAACCGGTACGCGGTACCTCTTCAAGAGTCTGGCGCACATAGTCGGGGATATCGGTGGCAACGCGAAAAATCGAACCCGGCTTCAAGGCACGCGCGAGAGGTTCCAGATGCTCAGGGGTCACGAACCTGCGCCGATGATGACGTGTTTTCGGCCACGGATCAGGATAGAGCAGGAACGCGCGCGAGATGCTGGCCTCGGGCAGCACATCAAACAGATCCCGCACATCGCCGGGGTGCACGGCGAGGTTTTCGGCACCAGCCTGACGAATTTTGCCCAACAACATTGCGACACCATTGATGTAAGGCTCTGCTCCGATAATGCCGATACCGGGATTGTTTTGCGCCTGATGCACCAAATGCTCGCCACCGCCAAATCCGACTTCGAGCCAGACAGGCTTGCCACCGAACAGGCCCTCTAGGTCCAAAGCGGTGCGTTCTGGGTTGGTTTCCCAATCTACCGCACCTGGAGACAGGGCGGCCAGATCTTCTGACAGATAAGTCTTTTGGCTGGGCTTCAAGGTCTTGCCTTTGAAGCGGCCATAAAAGTTCCTGCGGGGGCGCTGTGGGGTCTGGTTGCTCATGCCCGTGCCCATACTGCTGACTCGTGCCTGAGGCAAGGGTGGAGGTTGGGGGCTGGCCCCCACACCTCCGGCGTATTTTTTGAATAGGTGAACGGCGCTCAGACAGCCTGCTTAAGAGCGTCGGCCAAATCGGTACGCTCCCAGCTGAATCCACCATCTGCATCGGGTTCGCGTCCGAAATGGCCATAGGCTGCAGTACGCTGATATATCGGCTTGTTCAGTTGCAGATGCTCGCGAATGCCGCGTGGTGTCAGGTCCATGACTTGACCGACAGCCTTCTCGATAACCGCGTCAGCGATCTGGCCTGTCCCGTGTGTGTCGGCATAGATCGACAGAGGTTTGGAGACGCCAATCGCATAGCTCAACTGAATGGTGCAGCGTTCCGCCATTCCTGCCGCCACCACGTTCTTGGCCAGGTAGCGTGCGGCATACGCAGCCGAGCGGTCCACCTTGGTCGGGTCTTTGCCAGAGAACGCACCGCCCCCGTGCGGAGCAGCACCGCCGTAGGTGTCCACGATGATCTTGCGCCCGGTCAGACCCGCGTCGCCATCGGGGCCGCCGATCACGAACTTGCCGGTGGGATTCACATGCCACTCGGTCTCGGCGGTCAGCCAGCCATCGGGCAGGGTTTCGCGAATATAGGGTTCGACAATCTGGCGGATATCATCCGAGGTCAGCGCCTCATCCAGATGCTGAGTGGACAGCACGATTGAGCTGACACCAACTGGATTGCCATCCCGGTAGACGACCGACAGCTGCGATTTCGCGTCCGGACCCAGCGCGGGCTCGGTACCGTTTTTGCGAACTTCGGCCAGACGGCGAAGGATTGCATGCGAATACTGGATCGGAGCTGGCATCAGTGCAGGTGTCTCGGTCGTGGCGTACCCGAACATGATACCCTGATCGCCTGCGCCCTCGTCTTTGTTGTCAGCGGCGTCGACGCCCTGCGCAATATGAGCCGACTGTTCGTGCAGCAGGTTGGTCACCTCGACGGTTTCGTGGTGAAACTTGTCCTGCTCGTATCCGATATCTTTGATGCAGGCGCGCGCAATATCATCGATATGCGCCATGTAATCGTGTAGCTTGTCCTGATCCGACAGTCCCACTTCGCCACCGATGACCACACGGTCCGTTGTAGCGAAAGTTTCGCACGCAACGCGGGCTTCGGGCTCTTCACGCAGGAAGGCGTCTAGCACCGCATCGGAAATACGATCGCAGACCTTATCAGGGTGTCCTTCGGATACGGACTCCGAAGTAAAAGTGTAATTCTGTCGGGACATAAATGTGCTCCATTAAGATTTTCCCATCACGTCAGGAAGCCGTTGTGAAGGGCAATTGACCGAATACGCGCGCAGTCAGGTAGGGTCAATCGGTATTTGACCGTTGAACCTACGGGTATGACGCCAGAGCAACGCCCAAGCTGCTAATAGAAGGAAAAACACCGGTTTGTCCCCAATCCGGGAATATATCGTCGCGGCTTGGGGCTGCGGCAATTCGGCGTCGATAAACCCGGCCTGCCCAAGCGCCAACGCGTCAGTAATTCGCCCCAAAGGGTCAATCATCGCAGAAACACCGGTATTGGCCGAGCGCAACATCGGCAGACCCTGCTCGATAGCGCGCATCTGTGCCTGTGCAAGATGCTGATACGGACCGGAGCGAGTCCCGAACCACGCATCGTTAGTGATCTGCAAAAGAAAATCTGCCCGGCCCGGCGCGGACAGAACATCTTGTGTGAATACGGCCTCATAACAGATCAGCGGCAGAGCTTTCCCAAGCCCTCCTGCATCCATCAGGGCAGCGCCCGGCCCAGCGCTGAAACCACTTCCCGTGGTTGCCGCCATTCCATGAATTCCAAACCGCGCCATCAATTCACCAAAGGGCACATATTCTCCGAATGGGGCCAGGTGGTGTTTGTCATAGAGCCCTGCCTGTTGGCCATCTCCATTCAAATAGATCATCGAGTTATAGATCTGCCGTCCGGCAGCACGCTGAATACCTAGAAAAACAGGCGTACCCTGCGCCGCTTCACCAATTGCTGAAAGATAGGGCTGCGCACTGCCAAGCCACGCCGGAACCGAAGTTTCTGGCCAGACAATCAGATCTGGCCTGGGCTCGGCTACCGTGAATTCAAGTTGGCGGGCAAAAAACAGGGGTGCATATTCCGGGTCCCACTTTTGGTGCTGTGGAGCATTAGGCTGTAACAGCCGCACGATACGGCCGGTGTATTCAACCGACGGCCGGTTCGCGGCGTAAGCCAGAGCCAATACAGCGCACCCCGCAGGCACAAAGATTGGCATCCCCAGACCGCGTGGAGTCCGATCACTGGCGATGGCTGCACCGAGTGGCAAAGTCGCAATCAGCGTCAGCGCGCCCAAGCCATAAGGTCCTATCAGCGACAGGAGCTGAGAAAAAGGCGTATCCACCCAGATTTGGGCAATACCCGCCCAAGGAAACCCTGTTAGTATGTAACCCCGCGCAAACTCGGCCAGAGAGAGCGTCAAAGCCAGTAGCATACCCTGCACGATCGGCGATCCACCGATGCGTTTTGCAACTCCAAAGGCCAGCGCCCAGAACAATGCCAACCCGCCTGACAATAAGATCAGTGCAAAGGGTGCCATCCAGGCATGGCGTTCTGCGTCAACCAAGAATGGTTCGATGATCCAGTTTAGCGCATTGGCAAAGTACCCGGTGGCGAACACCCACCCCAGCAAAGCCGCGCGGCGGGATGATTCAGAGTTCAAGTACAATGGAGTAAGCAGGATCAGCGCCACCAATGCCGCTGGCCAAAAACCCAACGGGGCAAGCCCACAAGCAGCCACGATTCCCAAGGATGCCGCTAGCAGCAACCGCAACCAATAGGGCCACCCCTGGGCAGGATTCATGCAGCGATATCCGGCAACATGACGCGCAACCGCTTTATGCGGCGTGGGTCTGCGTCAAGAACTTCGAATTCAGGACCTTCGGGGTGGCATACCACCTCACCACGCGCCGGGACGCGCCCGGATAGCATGAAGACCAAACCGCCCAAAGTGTCGATCTCTTCTTCGTCCACATCTTCGTGGCTGGTCAATGAACGACCAATTTCGGCTTCGAAATCTTCAAGCGGAACCCGAGCTTGAACCACGTAGCAGCCGGGTTTTTCTTGTATCCAAAGCTGATCTTCATCGGCGTCATGTTCGTCGGCAATTTCGCCCACAACCTGTTCGATTAGGTCTTCGATGGTCAGCAGGCCGTCGACACCACCGTATTCGTCAATGACCAGCGCCATATGACGACGTTCAGTTTGCATCTTGGTTAAAAGTACACCAATCGGCATCGAGGGCGGAACGAACAGCAAGGTCCTTAGCATTGACGTCAAATCAAACTCGGACGAGTTGCCATTAAATCCATGGGTCAGCGCGAAATCCTTGAGGTGGACAAAGCCCAGTGGCGTGTCGAGCGTTCCCTCGTACACAGGGATTCGCGACAATCCACTATCGCGAAAAATTTGCGCCAACTCGTCCTTGGGTGTTGTCGAGGGAACCGAGATAATCTCAGCCGTGGGTATCGCGACATCTTCGACCCGCATTCTGCGCAGGTTGATCATACCCCTCGGTTGTGAATCCGTGACCTTAGCCCCGTTCACCTGACTGGCTTCATCGCCCGGAGGTGAAAATGCGTCGAAAATCCGGGATAAAAGCCCGCCTTTTTCATCGCTATCCGTGTTGCTGTTCTGTGAATGCGCGCCTTGCGCTGCCCTAGAACTGCCGTCTGTATCGCCCATTATCCTGTTCCAAATGATCGGGCAAAGCTGCCCCTGTCATACATTATATGGGTTATCTATACCCAGTTTGCCAAGTATTTCGATCTCAACCCGTTCCATCAAAGTGGCGTCGAGGTCACGAATGTGATCGTATCCTAACAAATGTAACGTGCCGTGAATTATCAAGTGGGTCACATGATCTTCTATTGATTTACCCGCTGCGATGGCCTCACGCGCGCAGGTGTCATATGAAATCGCAATGTCTCCCAATGCGATTTCCCCAGTGAAATCGGGCTCGGGCAACATTGGTATGCCCCCAGGCTGATCAGGGGACAAATCTTCGGCAGGCCAGCTTAGAACATTTGTCGGCTTCAGTTTTTCCCGGAATTCGGCATTCAGAACTGCGATTCGTTCATCGTTACAACCCAACAAGCTGATTTCGCAGAGGTCCGATTTGAGACCGCAATAATCAAGAACTTCAATGAGTGCACGTTGCGCCAGCGGCTCCAATTCCCGCCAGCGCTCGTCTTCGATCGTTACATCCAGATTCATACCGGCTCTCCAAGGCTCCAAAACCCATCGGAACCTTGGGTTTCACCCCGTTTCGCGGCCCGTGTCGGCCTCATACGCCTCAATAATGGCGGCGACAAGCGGGTGGCGCACGACATCTTTCGACGTGAAATAATTAAAACTGATATTCGGGATCGTCTTCAGCAGTCTTTCCGCATCCGCCAAACCCGATTGCACACCGCGCGGCAAATCGACCTGTGACCGGTCTCCGGTGATCACCATGCGGCTGCCTTCGCCAAGTCTGGTCAGGAACATTTTCATTTGCATGGTGGTGGCATTTTGCGCCTCGTCCAGCACGACAAAGGCATTCGCCAGCGTCCGCCCACGCATGAACGCCAGAGGCGCGATTTCGATCCGCTTTTCTTCGATCAGCTTAGCCAGCTGCTTGCCCGGGAGGAAATCATTCAGCGCATCATAAAGCGGCTGCATGTAGGGATCGACTTTATCCTTCATGTCACCGGGCAGGTAACCCAGCTTTTCGCCGGCCTCTACCGCTGGACGGCTGAGAATGATCCGGTCCACATGGCCTCCGATGAACATCGACACACCCACAGCAACAGCCAGATAAGTTTTACCCGTACCTGCAGGGCCGATTCCAAAGGCCAGCTCATTGTTGAAGAGCGACTGAACATATGCCTTCTGGGCGTCTGTCCGCGGCTCAACCAGCTTCTTACGGGTTTTGATTTCGACCGTTCCGCCTTTGAACATCTCAAGCTGGTCACCATCCCGCGTGCCGGTTCCGGCCTCGGAATTGCCCATGCGCAACTCTCGGTCGACATCTGCTGCTTCGACATCTCGCCCACCTTCAAGCCGAGTGTAGAGCGCCTGCAGCACTTCAATCGCCTGCTTTTGCGATTCTTCATCACCCAGCACGACCAACTGATTTCCACGCCGCACGATCTGCACCGAAAGCTTTTGTTCGATATCGGTCAGGTTACGGTCATATTCGCCGCACAAATCGATTAGTAGTCTGTTGTCTGGGAACTCAACAAGCGCCTCACGCTGGGGCATATCTTCTTGCGGTGGGGTCAGGGCACCGATGGCCAATCCGTTCTCCTGTCTTGGCGTTTCACCCCGAGCGTAGACAACATCTTGAGGTGGACGCAAGGCGCAGTTTCGTTTTTTGCAAACTGGATGACAAATGCGCCGATCAACGCCGTTGTTGCGCATAAAATATCAGTTTTTGCGAATGGTTCAGAACGTATAATTCAATCCGATCCGCAATCCGCGATAGCTTGGCGTCGATTTGGTGCTGAAAGAAGAGCCCAGTTCTACGGTTTTTGATTCGAACTGCAGATATTCGAGCTCACCAGTAATCGACCAATCGTCATTCAGTTTATGCTCGGCACCCAGGCTGGCAGAAAAACCCTGACGCCGATCAACGTCTTCAAAGCGGGTAGTCCCACCCACTTCGGTCACAGAAGCCGACGTTGTGATATCACCACGCACATAGCCCACTGTCACGAAGTAAAGGACACTCTTGCTGCGGTTCGTAAGCCCATTTCGAAGGCGGATCGAGAACACATCGGAAATTGCAGATCTGCCGCGAACGGGTGTTCCGCCGATCTGTCCTGACGTGCTGCCGTCCAGAGTACCAAAGTCGTAGCCGACCTCCAGACCATAGACATAGTCGCGCCCGCCTCTCGCAGGCAAAATCCCGCGCCAACCCCCGCGAAACCCGGCAAAGTTTCCGTCAGTACTGACCTCTCCGATCCCGAAAACTGAGCCGCCATTGACCTGCAAGCCAAACTCATCGGAACCACCCGTTGCACGACTGGCGCTCACCCCCAGATAAAACGCCCGGATATCGCTGGCATATCGTTCGGACGAAATCACGTCAGGTTCAGTGACTTCCCCGGTCACATCCCCAGCCAAAGTCGGAGCAGCGCAAGATAACATCAATAAGAGGGCCGTCAAAACGCGGGACATCTTCGATATTGGAAAACATATCCAACTCACTACTCGCACCCTCCGCCATCATGGCTTGCCTCTTCGGGTCAACAGTTACGTAGGCCGCAAAACCCACACCCGAGAAATCTGGCCTCTCTCGGAGCATAGTTCCAAGTCATAAATCAAGGGTTAAATTTGGTCGGAAGGAACCCTTGCAGCATACGTATATTGGATTAAATCGCTTCGCCGCCTAGCGAGTTCGCGCCAGAGGATTTGATCCTTACCTTACGTAAATCTCCACGTGCCACATCTGCATCCGAAACGTGAACCGCGTGAAGATACTCGGATTTTCCAACCATCTGGCCCGGTTGACGCCCAGATTTTTCAAAAAGGACACTGACTGTTTTGCCAACCATGGAATCCTGAATCACTCGCTGATGACGTGTAATCAAGGCTTGTAACCGTTGCAGACGCTCGTCTGCCACTTCGGCATCGACCTGTGGCCGTTCTGCCGCAGGCGTACCGGGGCGGGTAGAATACTTGAATGAATACGCGTAGCCGTATTTGACCTCTTCCACCAAATCCAGAGTAGCCTGAAAATCCTCATCTGTCTCTTCGGGGAAGCCTACGATGAAATCGCCGGACATTAGAATATCGGGCCGGGCTTCGCGGATGCGTTCGATTAGCCGCAGATAGCTTTCAGCCGTGTGACTTCGGTTCATGCGTTTCAGGATTTTGTCCGATCCCGACTGCACCGGCAGGTGCAGATAAGGCATCAGTTTTTCGCAGGTCCCATGCGCCTCGATCAGCGCATCGTCCATGTCGTTCGGGTGCGAGGTGGTAAAGCGGATGCGCGCCAGCCCATCGACCTTGTTCAACTCCCAGATCAGACCGGCAAGGGTCATGTCCCCATTCGGCCCAACCCCGTGATAGGCATTTACGTTCTGCCCCAGCAACGTGATCTCGCGCACGCCGCGTTCGACCAGATCCTGCGCCTCACGAATAATGCGGTCTGCAGGCCTGCTGACCTCGGCCCCGCGGGTATAGGGCACCACGCAGAATGCACAGAATTTATCACAGCCTTCCTGCACGGTCAGAAAAGCAGTCGGGCCGCGCTTCGCTTTGGGACGGTTCTTGAGCTTCTCGAATTTGTCTTCTTCGGGGAAATCGGTATCCAGCGCCTTTTCACCCGCGCGCGTCTTCGCCTCCATCTCGGGCAGGCGATGATAGCTTTGCGGACCCACCACCAGATCGACCAGAGGCTGACGGCGCATAATCTCTTCGCCCTCGGCTTGGGCTACGCAGCCAGCGACACCAATCTTCAAATCCGGCTTGTCTGCTTTCAGACCCTTGAACCGGCCCAGTTCGGAATAGACTTTCTCAGCTGCCTTTTCACGGATGTGGCAAGTATTGAGAAGGATCATATCCGCATCATCGGCCGACTTGGTCTCGACATACCCCTGCCCGCCCAGCGCTTCGGCCATGCGTTCACTGTCATAGACGTTCATCTGACAGCCATAGGTCTTGATAAACAGCTTTTTCGGTTCAGACATGGGTTGGCCTTTGCAGTCGCTGGGTCGGCGTCGTCTATACGGATCGAACGCCGCTTGCAATGCTGGCGCAATTACCCGAATTTGGCGGGAATTTCCAGCGAGGCGGAAACAAAGCCAACGATGCAGTACGATTCCCTTGATCACCTTCTGAAAACCGGCGGTGAGGCCCTGAACAAGGGCCCTGTAGCGCTGATCTTCGCCGAAGATGAAGTCGAATTGGAAAGCACGCTGCATCACCACCTAAAACTGGGGTTCAAATCGGTGATCGCATTCCTGCCACAGGAATTTGCGATCGACGATGATCTGAGCGAGAGGGTCTACAGGGTTGTGATGGCATGCGCGCCCAGAACAGTCGTTTTTGACGCCGTCAACCGGATCATCCAAGCCACGCAAGGCGTCTGGATATACTACTGCTACAACGCCGAATACCTGTTCTATCCGTTCTGCGAGACCCGCTCGGTTGGCGAATTGCTCGCCTTCCATTCAGAAGAGCGGCGACAGGCGATGTTGACCCACGTGATCGATCTGTATGCGAACGATCTGACGGCCTTTCCCAACGGCGTGGCCCCCGATCAAGCAATGCTGGACAAGACCGGATACTACGCCCACACGCGGCATGATGCATCTGGCAAGCCGCTAGAGCGGCAGCTGGATATGTCTGGCGGCCTGCGCTGGCGGTTCGAAGATCATATCCCCTATGAACGGCGCCGCATCGATCGGATTTCGCTGTTTAAAGCAAAATCCGATCTGAAGCTTCTGCCGGATCACACGTTCAACGAGGCGGAATACAACACCTACGCATGCCCTTGGCACAACAACCTGACCGCCGCGATCTGCTCCTTCCGTGCGGCCAAGGCGTTGAAGACGAACGCCGGGTCGACGTTCGATATCTCTGACTTCTGCTGGAACCATTCAACTCCGTTCGAGTGGGATTCGCGCCAGTTGCTGGATCTGGGCCTGATTGAATCGGGTCAGTGGTTCTAGGTCCTAACGCTGCAACAGAACCGGGAACCAGTCCTCGCGTAGCCTTTGCCCCGGCACCATGTCATGCCCCGGAAATGGCGGCGATGTCCGCCCCGGACGTTCAACATAGCGCGCATCATCACCAACCAACCGCAGCGAGAAGGCCCTGCGCCGACTGTCGGAAGTATTGCCACGGGCCCCGTGAAGCGTGCGATAGTTGAAGGCCACGGCGTCGCCTGGCTCCATCTCGAATTCGACAACCTTCATCCCTTCGGCATCCGGGTCAGGGATCGGCATGTACTGCCCCTCATCAGGGAAGAACCCTTCTTCCGAGACCCAGCGAGTAGGCAGCACTTCTTTTTCCCAGCGGTGCGATCCGGCGACGCAACGCAGGGTCGCTTGTTTCACCGGGTCCAAAGGTGACCAGAAGCTTATATTTTGTTGGCCATCGACAAAATAGTATGGCCCATCCTGATGCCACGGAGTCGCCATTGAGGTCCCGGGCTCCTTCACCAGTACATGGTCGTGGAACATCTGCACGGATTGCGATTGCATAAGGTCGGCTGCAACTTCGGCAGCAGGGGATGTTTCGATCACTTCACGAAACTGCGGGATACGAGACCAGTTGCAATAGTCGTCAAAAAAACGGCCAGTCTCACCGTCTTTCTTGTTCTCTGACGCATAGGGACCCGGTTCATCCATATTTGCCGCAACCCCGGCCCGCAGGGTTTCAATGTGATCGGCGAACAGGCCTTTGACCAACACAACACCATCCGTCTGGAAGTCGTCAATCATGGCTTGGGAAACAAGAGGGTGAGTCATCGCGGTCTCCTTGGATTTGTCGCCCGATCTGCGCATGAATGAGCCCTCTGTTCAAATCATATCTTTCGATTTAGGTATTAACTCTATGTTATACCTTACACTCCGCCAATACGAATATGTCTGCGCCATTGGTCGACATGGCAGCCTGTCTGCGGCAGCACAGCGCCTGAACGTCTCGCAACCCGCCTTGTCCAATGCGCTGACCCGGGTCGAATCACATTTGGGATATCCACTCTTTGCCCGAAGGCGGGGTGCCGCGATGGCATTAACCCCGCAAGGCCGCAAATTTATCGAAGAAGCCGAAGCCGTGTTGAACCGAGCAGCCCTATTAGAACAGTCAAAACAGCCGCTAACCGGCGAGAACCGATTGCGCCTGGGATGCTTCGTCGATTTGGCCCCCTTTCTTCTGGCCCAGTCTCTGCACCGTCTGCGAGAGGCCTTGCCCGATGTCGTCCTGACACACGGGGTTGAAACGTTCGAAGGTCTGATTTCCGGCCTGATCGATGGCAGATATGATTTTGCGCTTACGTATGATCTGGGCATGGACGCCGGTTTTTTGTGCAAGAAGCTGTTCGACAGCACGCCACATGCACTGCTTTCACCCGATCATACACTGGCGAGGGCCGAGCAGGTGACCCTAACCGAGCTCGCGGCACATCCATTGATTCTGTCCAAAGAGGGTCTGTCCGCGCAGCATGTGCTCGCGCTCTTCAGACGCAAAGGTCTGAATCCCACAATCTCGCACCGGGCGGAATCACTCGAGCTTTCGCGTAGTCTGGCTGCTCATGGGGAAGGTATCGGGATAAGTTATACCAGCCCTAAAAGCGGCTTCAGCTATGATCAGGTCCGCCTGGTAAGCCTGCCGATCATCGATCCGGACGCAACCGAAGCCGTCGTTTTGGCGCGGCATGGCACGGGGCCTGCCGATTCACTGATCACGCAGGCCGAACATGCATTGGTTACGCTGTTACGAAAGGATTAGCGGTTATTTCTTCCGCAAGCGGATCACCACATCGACCGATGCGATTTCGACGCCTTCAGGAGCTTCCGGCAATTGCTGAATCACCAATTGGTCTGACGGCGCATCGCTTAGGCGGCTTTCGTCTTCCCAATAGAAATGCGGATGGTCGTGCGTATTGGTGTCGAAATAGCTTTTGGATCCGTCCACAGTGATTTCCTGCAGAACCCCGGCATCGCAGAACGCGCGTAATGTGTTGTATACGGTCGCCAGCGAAACCGCGTCACCTTTGGCTTTTGCGGATTCAAACAGGCTTTCTGCGGTCACATGACGATGCAACCCGTCACCCACAAGCAATTCGGCCAAAGCAACCCTTTGGCGCGTGGGGCGCAAACCTGCGTCAACCAACCAATTTGCAGCGATGTCACGGCTCTGAGGTGTCATGAATCCGATACCTGTGTTTTGCTGCCCTTAATATAAGTGCGCCCGACCTGCAATTTCAAATGAAATTCATTCGCAAGAAGTATACGTGTCACGGCATGATATGGCGTGCTGGTCTTGCAGGACCTTGCAAACGGGTGCTAGACGAGACCAGATATAACGAACAGACCCAGGCAGGAGAGGCGGCAGAATGGCCCAATTCCCAAGCAGTTTTGACAAGGACGATCTGCTGAAATGCGCCCGCGGCGAGCTTTTTGGCCCTGGCAACGCGCAGTTGCCCGCCCCGCCGATGCTGATGATGGACCGGATCACCGATATCTCGGGCGATGGTGGTGCGCATGGCAAAGGCCATGTACTGGCCGAATTTGATATTAAACCCGACCTTTGGTTCTTTGACTGCCATTTCCCCGGCAACCCGATCATGCCCGGCTGTCTGGGCTTGGACGGTCTGTGGCAACTGACCGGCTTCAACCTCGGTTGGCGCGGCTGGCAAGGCCGTGGCATGGCCGTTGGCGTTGGCGAGGTCAAGCTTACCGGGATGGTACGCCCGGACCGGAAGATGCTGACCTATAAAATTGATTTCAAAAAAGCGATCCAAACGCGCCGTCTGACAATGGGTGTGGCAGATGGCATCGTCGAAGCCGATGGCGAGTTGATATACGACGTCAAGGACATGAAGGTCGTTCTGTCAGACGCCTGAGCCTGACCGACCGAAACAAGGAGTACGCACATGCGTCGAGTAGTCGTCACCGGTTTGGGGGTTGTGTCCTCGATCGGGAACAACGCTGAAGAGGTGCTTGCCTCGCTGAAAGCAGGCAAATCCGGCATTGAGGCCAACGAACAGATGGTCGAACATGGCTTTCGCAGCCAGATCGCCGGATCGCTGAAAATCGACGTGGCTGATCACGTGGACAAGCGCACACTGCGGTTCATGGGACCGGGCGCGGCTTATGCCCATATCGCGATGAGCCAGGCCATCGCTGATGCCGGGCTGACCGAAGATCAGGTCGTTAATCCGCGCACCGGTCTGGTCGCGGGTTCGGGCGGACCTTCGACCAGCGCGATGCTGACCGCACACCAAACCGTGCTGAAAACCGGCGCGACCAAACGGATCGGCCCGTTTGCAGTGCCTAAATGCATGTGCTCGACGATTTCAGCGAACCTTGCGACCGCGTTCAAGATCAAGGGCATCAACTATTCGATTACCTCTGCCTGTTCGACGTCGCTGCATTGCATCGGCAACGCTGCGGAACAAATCATGCTGGGCAAGCAAGATGTAATGTTCGCGGGCGGCGGAGAGGAACTGGACTGGACCCTGTCCTGCCTGTTCGACGCGATGGGTGCGATGTCGTCCAAATATAACGACACGCCCAACAGAGCCTCACGCGCATTCGATCAAAACCGCGACGGATTCGTAATTTCCGGTGGTGGCGGCATTGTGGTTCTTGAGGACCTCGAACATGCGCTTGCGCGTGGTGCGAAAATCTATGCCGAAGTGACCGGCTATGCCGCTACATCGGATGGGCACGATATGGTGGCCCCTTCTGGAGAAGGTGGCGAGCGCGCGATGCGTCTGGCGCTGTCGACCGTGCCCGAAGGCCGCAAGGTCGGCTATATCAACGCCCACGGCACCTCGACCCCGGTTGGCGATGTAGGCGAAGTCGAAGCCGTGCGCCGTATCTTTGGCGAAGGCAATGTCCCTCCGATTTCATCAACCAAATCGATGACCGGCCACGCGCAGGGTGCGGCTGGCGCGCTTGAGGCGATCTTCTGCCTGTTGATGCTGGAACATGATTTCATTACTCCGTCGATCAATGTCGACACACTTGCCGAAGGCATCCTGCCCGGTGAAATTGCAACTCAAGTAGTTGAAAACGCAGGACTGGACAGCGTGATGACCAACAGCTTCGGCTTTGGCGGCACCAACGGATCCATGGTTCTGTCGAAGTATAACGGGTGAACAAGATGTCGGATATTCTCAAGGGTAAACGCGGCCTGATCATGGGCGTTGCAAATGACCGCTCGATTGCATGGGGCATCGCCAAAGCCATGCACCAGGCGGGCGCTGAACTGGCTTTCACCTATCAGGGCGAGGCATTCGGCAAGCGGCTGGAACCTCTGGCCCAGAGCCTTGGCAGCGACTTCATGGTCGATGCGGATGTCACCGATGACGCATCACTAGAACGCGCATTTGGTGAGTTGGGAAAGCGCTGGCCGACCATCGATTTTGTCGTCCACGCTATCGCCTATTCGGACAAGAACGAACTGACGGGCCGTTTCCTGAACACCACACGCGCAAACTTCAAGCATTCAATGGATGTGTCGGCCTATTCGTTTATCGAGGTCGCGCGCCGCGCCTATCCGCTGATGAAGGACAATGGCGGCACGCTGCTGACCCTGACCTATCAGGGTTCGAACAAGGTGGTGCCGAACTACAACGTCATGGGCGTAGCCAAAGCGGCGCTGGAATCTGCGACCCGTTATCTGGCAAACGATCTGGGCCCCGACGGCATCCGCGTCAACGCCATCTCACCCGGCCCTATGAAGACGCTGGCCGGTGCCGCCATCGGCGGAGCGCGCAAGACCTACAAGTTCTGCGACCAGAACGCCCCCATGCGTTCGAACGCCACGCTTGAAGCGGTTGGCGGCACTGCCGTTTATCTGGCTTCAGATGCGGGAAGCTACACCTCGGGTGAGATCATCCGCGTCGATGGCGGGTATCATATTCTGGGTATGCCTCAGCCCGAGGCCATGTGACCATATCTTTCCCTGCGGGTGCCAAGATTTGACCATCTTTGCCGCGCAGGGATTACGATATGAGCAAACTTGAACAAATCCTTGCGAGTAACGCGCGCTCGCCAGCGTTGAAACGCAAGTCAGGAAGCGGACGTGCACGCCTGTTCCTGCTAATACTCACATCGCTGCTGATTGCCTTTGTGTTTCTGACCCAACCGCCCGTACGCGATGCGGTTGAGCCTATGTTGTCACAGATCCCCGGCCTTTGATCTGAACGGGATCAGTTGATCGAAACTATTTCGATATCAAAGACCAGATCCTGCCCCGCCAATGGATGATTTGCATCCAGGGTCACAGTCGCCTCATCTACTTCGACAACAGTCACTGGCAGCGCCTGACCGTCAGGTGTTTGCATCTGCAATTGCGTGCCGGGTTCCAGCGGAATGTCATCCGGGATGCCTTCACGCGGTATTTGTTGCCGCATACCCGGATTGATCGGACCATAGGCTTCAACGCAATCAATCTCGACACGCTTTTTCTCGCCAATCTCCATCCCTGGCAGGGCAGCATCCAGACCGGGGATGATCTGCCCGGAACCAACCGCAAACTCAAGCGGATCGCGCCCCTCGGAGCTGTCGAAGACTTTGCCGTCCAACAGAGTTCCGGTGTAGTGGATGCGAACGGTGTCGCCATCTTTTATTGCGGTCATGGGGGCCTCCGGCCTGAAAGGAATGAACGGCGCAGCCTAGAGGCTGACACGGCATTGTAAACCCTGCCCTCTTTAACCCCGGAACCGGTTGTGGTTACCTGCGCCCGATCAGGGGAGGATCGGATGGCTATCACCACTTGTGTATTCGACGCGTATGGCACTCTGTTCGACGTGGCTGCTGCTGCCCGGCAGGCCGCAGCGGAACCGGGGTTCGAGGCGCTGGCGGATAAATGGCCTGAATTGGCCAATCACTGGCGTCTGAAGCAACTGCAATACACTTGGCTGCGTGCTGTCGCTGATGCGCACTGTGACTTTTGGGACGTCACGCAAGATGGGCTGGATTGGGCGTTGGAAGCGGTTAGCCTGCAAGGGGATAACACCCTTCGGCAGCGCCTACTGGATTTGTATTGGGAGTTGCAGGCCTTTCCCGAAGTCCCCGAGATGCTGAAGGCGCTAAAAGAGGGCGGGATGCAGACGGCCATCCTGTCCAACGGTTCACCTCCTATGTTGGATGGTGCGGTTCAATCTGCTGGGATCGGAGATGTGCTTGATGACGTGTTGTCGGTTGAAAGCGTCGAGGTCTTCAAACCCCATGCCAGCGTCTATGACCTCGTGCAAAACCGGTTTGGCTGCGCGCGTAACGAAGTGCTATTCGTCAGTTCAAACGGCTGGGACGCCGCTGGGGCAAGCGGCTATGGATTTGTTACCGCTTGGGTGAATCGTGCAGGGGAACCGATGGACCGCCTGCCCTGGAAACCTGCCCATGTGCTGTCTGACCTGACAACGATCCCGCAATTGGCGGGGCTTTGATGGCGTATTTCACCACTTCGGACGGTAAGCGCCTCTATTACGAAGACACAGGTACAGGTCAGCCACTGCTTTGCCTTGCGGGTTTGACCCGAAATTGCCGAGACTTTTCATTTTTTGCACCGCATGTGGCGGATCTTCGAATGATTTCGATGGATTATCGCGGGCGCGGAAAATCCGATTTTGATGCGAACTACATGAATTACAACATCCTGCGCGAGGGGCAGGATGCAGTTGAACTGCTGGATCACCTGGGCTTGGGTAAGGTGGCACTATTGGGCACCTCGCGCGGGGGGCTGATCGTCATGGCGCTGGCCACCAGCCATCCTGACCGTTTGGCAGCTGTGATCCTAAACGACGTTGGTCCGGTGATCGAACTCGGTGGTATTGCCAAGATCATGGGCTATGTCGGCAACCGCCCAACCTCAAAAACCTACGACGATGCGGCTCACGCCCTTGGGGTCATGATGGAATCGCAATTCCCAGGTATCTCTTTGGACATCTGGAGGCAGCAGGTTGAGAACCAATACATCCAGACCGATACCGGACTGGACCTGCGCTATGACCCTGCCCTGAGGAACGCTCTGATCAAACAGGCGGCAAACACGCCCGCTCCTGACCTCTGGCCTATGTTCGACGCGTTGCACGATATCCCGACTGGCGTTATTCGGGGTGCGAATTCCGACCTGCTGAGCACTGCCACAGTACAAGAAATGCACGCACGCCACCCTAAACTGATCTCTACCGAAGTACCGGACCGTGGTCACGTTCCGTTTCTGAACGAACTGCAATCCCTCGACCTTATCCACCAAATATTGGATGCCACATGAGCAACATTGACATGATCGAAGCCGCAGCCGACAGGCTGAAGGGGCACGTGCGCGAGACCCCGCTTCTGTCATCACCTTTTCTGGATGAAATCGCGGGTCGCCGCGTATTGGTAAAACCCGAATGCCTGCAACACACCGGTAGTTTCAAGTTTCGCGGCGCGTGGTCCGCAATCTCTGCGCTGGATGACGCGGCGCGCAACCGCGGCGTGATCGCCTATTCTTCGGGCAATCACGCGCAGGGCGTTGCCTATGCAGCAGCTCAACACGGGATATCTTCAGTCATCGTCATGCCGTCGGATGCGCCGAAGCTGAAGATTGAAAACACCCGCGCGCTGGGGGGTGAAGTGGTCCTCTACGACCGTGCAACCGAAAGCCGCGAAGACATCGGTGAAGCGCTGGCTACTGAGCGCGGTTTGACTCTGATCCGACCCTATGATGAGCCGCAAGTGATTGCAGGGCAAGGTACGACCGGATTGGAGTTGGCGCGTCAGGCGCGCGAGCTTGACGTGACCGAAGGCGATGTCCTCGTATGTTGCGGCGGAGGTGGGTTGACCTCTGGCATTGCGCTGGCTCTGGAACATCATGCGCCCGGCCTACGCGCGCGCCCATGTGAGCCCGA
Source organism: Ruegeria sp. AP7 (assembly GCF_056539905.1). Lineage (NCBI taxonomy): Bacteria > Pseudomonadati > Pseudomonadota > Alphaproteobacteria > Rhodobacterales > Roseobacteraceae > Ruegeria > Ruegeria sp. AP7. Next base: position 95,791 of record NZ_JBQFVT010000010.1, read on the forward strand.
GGGGTTTGACGATGTGAAACGCTCTTTGCAGCTTGGCGCGATCCAGAGCAACAATGCCTCATCCGGCAACATCTGCGACGCAATCCTGACACCGCAACCGGGGCGAATTACCTTTCCGATTCTTCAACGGCTTTGCGGCCCCGGACTTGCAGTATCTGAACAAGAGGCACTGCACGCCGTGGCCCTCGCCTTTTTGCGCCTCAAGATAGTGTTGGAACCAGGTGGAGCGGTGTCTTTGGCGTCAGCGCTGTTTCGGGAAGATCAGATTGAAGGGGATACCGTGATCGTCGTGGCCTCGGGCGGGAATGTAGATCCGCAGATATTTGAACAAGCGTTGGAATTCCTTACCTGACAATCGGAAGCGATCAGTGCAAAATCTGATCGAGTTTGTTTTATTAGGCACCCTGAACAGACGGGGACCGATTGCATGCGTATCGCTGACCTGAAAGACGTAAGTCTACACTATCGAATTGACGGAGATGTCGACGGAGCCCCCATTGTATTTGCCAATTCACTGGGTACCGACATGCGCCTTTGGGACCCGATTATACCTTTTCTACCCAAAGGGTTACGGATCATCAGATTCGATAAACGCGGACACGGATTATCGTCCCAACCGGCCGCCCCATACTCAATGGGGAGCTTGATACGAGATGCTGAACAACTGCTGGATCAGCTCGAGGTAAAAGACTGCGTGTTTGTCGGCCTGTCCATCGGCGGTATGATTGCGCAGGGATTGGCGGTAAAGCGCATGGACCAGATCCGCGCACTGGTGCTGTCGAATACCGCTGCCAAGATTGGGACGCCTAAGATCTGGCAAGATCGTATGGCAGCCGTTCGCGCCGGTGGGATCGAAGCCCTTGCTGACGCCACAATGGAGCGTTGGTTCTCGAAACACTTCCAGTCCGGCCCTGAGATGCCCTTGTGGCGAAACATGATGGTTCGGCAACCAGTTGAGGGCTATCTGGGGTGTTGTGCCGCAATTTCGGGCACAGATTTCTATACGCCCACCAGCGGCCTGCGGCTGCCCACATTGGGAATTGCCGGCAGCGAGGACGGTTCGACTCCGCCCGATCTGGTACATGAAACGGTTGATCTGATACCTGGCTCGCGCTTTGCACTGATCCGACGGGCGGGTCATCTGCCATGTGTCGAGCGCCCGCAGGAATATGCCGAATTGCTTGGCAATTTCCTGATCGAGATCGGCCATATCTGAGGGAGAAAGAGTTGGCGGACTTCTTACTAGTCCACGGGTCATGCCACGGTGCCTGGTGCTGGCGTGACCTGATTCCGGAATTGACCACATTCGGGCATTCTGCCCGCGCTATCGATATGCCAAGCCATGGTTCGGACCCAACTCCAATTCAGGATGTGACCCTCGAAGCGTGCCGGGATTCAATTTTGAAAGCCTCAACACCACAATCGATCATCGTGGCACACTCCTGGGGTGGTTATCCCGTCAGCGCCGCTGCCGAGGCTGATCCGGACGCCATGCGGGGTGTAATTTATCTCAGCGCATATGTCCCGCAATCCGGGCTTTCCATGATTGAAATGCGTAAACGCGCGCCTCGCCAGCTGATAGGTGATGCCGTCGAAAAATCCTCTGATGGTCTATCGTATACGGTTGTGCCGGATCGGGTTCATGATCTGTTCTACCATGACTGCCCGCATGAGGTTGTGGCCTACGCGTTTGGTCGCTTATGCCCCCAAGCTATCGCGCCGCAAGCGACGCCATTAGATACAGGCAAAAACTTCGCCAGCGTCCCAAAAGGATACATCCGAACGACTGATGACCGTACAGTGCCGACCGAGTATCAAGCCGAAATGGCTGGATGCGCAGACGCCGGTATGTGCCTGACCATCGACAGTTCTCATTCACCGTTCTTCTCGCACCCTGAGCATCTGGCCGGATTGATGCACCAGATCTCGGAACGAATGTGACCGGGGCCCGATGACAAGCGATCGCAATCACCGCTAAGGCGGGGTGCAAAACTGGCCCAGCTATTCGTTCGGCTCTTGTGGAATGCGAGGCGGAAAGATTGATAACAGCCTGCTGCATTTATGAACGCGCGCGCCGCATTGGCATAACAACGACATATACGTGACGGAAACCACCTTGCAGGTTAGGCCGGGACAGGCCACCGTGAGCTCAAACGGGAACGGGGAAAAACATGCAATCCATCAAAGCAGCCGTGTGCAGGGCGTTCGGCGAACCGCTGATCATCGAAGACATTCTGATCGCGCCACCTGGAATGGGTGAGGTAGAAGTTATGCTGGAGGCCGTGGCAATCTGCCATTCGGATATCTCATTCGCCAGCGGGGCATGGGGCGGTCACCTACCTGCCGTCTACGGGCATGAGGCCGCTGGGATAATCTCGGCAGTCGGAGACGGTGCGGGCGATTTTAAGGTTGGTGATCCGGTGGTCGTGACACTGATCCGTGCGTGCGGGTCATGCCCCTCTTGCGCTGGGGGAAAACCCACAATTTGTGAAACGCCCTATGACACGATCAAAGGACCGCTACGAACCGCAGACGGGGGCGCATTGGAACAAGCGATGGCTTGCGGTGCATTTGCCGAGAAAGTCGTGGTCAGCCATCGTCAGATCGTCAGAATTCCCGAAACACTACCAAAGGATCTCGCAAGCTTGCTCTCGTGCGGCGTGATCACCGGGGTCGGTGCAGCCGTCAACGCTGCTGAATTGCGCCCCGGGCAGGATGTTGTAGTGATTGGTGCCGGTGGGGTTGGCCTAAATGCGATTCAAGGCGCACGTATCGCCGGCGCGCGCCGTATCGTTGCTGTCGACATGACCGAAGAAAAGCTTGAGATCGCTGAAGAGTTCGGAGCGACGCATGGCGTTCTGGGCAGCCTCAAGGAGCCGTGGAAAGCCGCGTATAAAGCGCTTGGCGGGCGTGGAGCAGACGCGGTTCTGATCACCGTTGGCGCTATCCCAGCCTATGACCAGGCCCCGCGCTATCTGGGCCGCGGTGGCAAAGCGATCATGATCGGGATGCCGCATTCTGGTGACATGTCCAGCTATGAACCCGTCGTTTTGGCAGCGCTTGGGCAAGGCATGGTTGGGTCAAAAATGGGAGACGTTGTGATCCAGCGCGATATTCCATGGATGATTGATCTTTATGAACAGGGGCGGCTGAAACTGGACGAGTTGATCTCGGGTCGCTGGTCCCTTTCACAGATCAACGAAGCCATCGAGGATACCAAGACCGGTGCTGCTAAGCGCAATGTGATCATGTTCGACCGCGAATGAACCCCTGAAAGGAGCGCCTGATGAAACTGCAGGATCTCGATGTCATCGTTACCGCCCCTCCGGCCCCAGGCTGGGGTGGGCGCTATTGGATTCTGGTCAAAGTCTCGACCGATACGGGTGTGGTTGGATGGGGAGAATGCTATGCATCCTCGGTCGGACACGATGCCATGACCCATGTCATCCGCGATGTGTTCGAACGGCACATGCAAGGGGAGAACCCCGAGAATATCGAATTGATGTTCCGGCGTGCATACTCCAGCGGATTTACGCAGCGCCCGGATCTGACTGTCATGGGCGCGTTTTCGGGCTTAGAGATCGCATGCTGGGACATTCTTGGCAAAGATCGGGACCGACCGGTCTATGCACTTCTGGGCGGCAGGATGAACGACCGTATCCGGGCCTATACCTATCTCTACCCGCTTCCTCAGCACGATCTGGCTGACTTCTGGACCTCGCCGGAACAGGCCGGTGAAAGTGCGGCAGAAATGGTTCGACGCGGCTACACAGCTATCAAATTCGATCCGGCGGGGCCCTATACGATCCGCGGCGGGCATATGCCTGCTATGTCGGATATCTCAATGTCAGTTGCATTCTGTAACGCCATTCGCGAGGCGGTCGGAGACAAGGCCGACCTGCTATTCGGCACCCACGGTCAGTTCAACACCGCCGGAGCAATTCGCCTAGGACAAGCGCTGGAGCCCTATTCACCTTTGTGGTTTGAGGAGCCCACTCCTCCGGACATGATCGAAGATATGGCTCGCGTGGCGCGCAATGTCCGCATACCTGTCGCGACGGGTGAGCGGATGACGACCAAGGCCGAATTCGGCGCGGTATTGCGCTCAGGCGCCGCCGAAATACTGCAACCCGCACTTGGCCGTGCAGGCGGTATCTGGGAGATGAAGAAGGTCGCCGCCATGGCCGAGGTTTTTAACGCGCAGTTGGCACCGCATCTATATGCGGGCCCGATTGAATGGGCTGCCAACATTCATCTGGCCGCATCGATTCCAAACCTGTTGCTTCTGGAAAGTATCGAAACGCCGTTTCACGACCAACTGATCAAAGGAAGCATCCGCGTCAACGAGGGCTTTGTCACTCCTCCCACCAAGCCCGGGCTTGGTATTGACGTTGACGAGGACCTTGCGCGCGCACACCCCTACATAGGTAATGGTCTGCACTTAGAGATGCAGGAAGCGCCCTGCGACTATGTAAATGGAAATGCATTTCAGGGCGGCGCTCCTGTGGTCGAGGGGTGACAATCGGACGGCAAGTAAGGCATATTGATCCGACCCAGAAGTAGATCTTAGGTTGTTGCGTGAGACCTCAGGATAACGACACTCAAATTTTGTCGGGGGAAACCCCCGCAGATATGAAAGAAAGTGCGGCACGGGCAGCGGTATTCCTTAAGGCCCTGGCACATGAAGGTCGCCTGATGATCCTGTGCCATCTGGGAGACGGCGAGCGTTCTGTAGGAGAGTTGGAGGATTTGCTGGAGCTTCGGCAGGCAGCGGTCAGCCAAATGCTTGCACGCTTACGCGACGAAGGACTGGTAAAAACCCGACGCGATGGCAAAACGATCTATTACGCACTGAATGATGGCAAAGCTGCGCAGATGATCGAACTTCTCTATAGCCTGTTTTGTGAGCCAGATGCCTAGGCCGATCAGTTCGAGACATATCCTGCGATAACCTGCAGCAGCTTGAAGGCTGTGGCAGCATCATTTTCGACCACGGCCAGGAATTCTTCTTCACCAATTCGCAGACAGGACAGGTCCGTTTCTGCCACCATGCTCAGGGCCCGTGGCTCTTTACGGATCAATCCGAGCTCACCGACCAAAGCACCAGCGCCAACGGTTATGATAAGTTGGTCGTCCTCGCCCGAACGCGGCAGATAAAGACCCGCTTCGCCTTCGAGGACGACATAGGCCCCATCGGTTGGCTGGTCGTCCTTTAGGAACACCACCTGGCCGGCCTTGGCCTCGAACCAACGCGCACCAAAGGCCAGCAGGCGGAGCTGACGGCGGTCAAGACCCGAGAACAACGGTGTTTGTTCCAGCGCTCGCAATTTGCGACTCAGGTCGGCAGATGCAGCGCTGTCACCCTCGACGTCGGTTGGGCCTTCGCCAGTCACGACCCGACCCTGACGAATTTCGACATGCATGTCGAAAACATCTGGATTTTCGAACGTATCATTTAGGTAGATTACCGTAGTTTCGGGCAAAAGTTCACGCAGATTTTTGTAAACCGCGACCTGCGTTTCCATGTCATAGCTGGCCAACGCAGTTTCCAGGATCAAAATGTCCGGCTTTTTGATTGTTGCGCGCGTAAAGGCCAAGGGTTCAGCAAACACCGCCGGCAAGTTCTGACCACCAAGTGAAACCGGCACATCATAGATCAGTTCAACCACCAACGGACGCGCGCCATTTTCAGCCAACGCATCGACGATCAGCTTGCGTGCCTCATCGGTTCGCGCACCACCAATCTGGCTGACCTTACCGAATAACGCATTTTCCATGACAGTCAGGCCAGGCGCAAAGGCGTTCTCATTCAAAGGCACAAAAACGTCGTGCAGAGGTTCCAGCAATTTTTCCGAGTGGCTGTGGCGAAGCTCGAGGATGCGATTTTTTAGCTCGTCCGAAAACGCAGGACCGATCTGTTCCGCCGAGATCACAAACGGCACCGACAACAAGCTGGCCAATTGCTCGTCGTCCAAGCCCTGTGTGCCTTCTTTGCGGGTTTGCTCAACCAATTCGACCGCCGCCTCGTAGGTTTGAGCCTCGAGCCCGAGTTTGCGGAACAATGGGTGGTCGGTTCCATCCAGTCCGAAGATCTGGCGTAGCATTTCAATCACGTCACGGGTCAGACTGACCAGAGTTTCATCCAGCCCCAGCTCACGCAACTGACCCAGAAACACGGTTTGGCGCGCCAAAAGTTGTTGATTGACTGGCACGCAGGGCGTCGCGAACAAGAGGTTTTCAGCAACCGGTAATGCGGGGTTATAAGTGGACCGGTCAAAAACCAAAGCTTGCTCGGCTAGACCAGCCTCGCGCACTGCCTGTTGTACCAATGGCCGCAGCTCAATCAGTTTGGCCGCCAACTGCGGATGTTCATTGGGATCAAATGCCTGTTCTGCCCCGCGCTGAAACAGGGCGGCACCTGAACCCATGCCGTCTATCAACTGCAGCCACCATTCACGCAACTGATCGGTATCGTCAAAACCGGCCAATCCCGGATCAAACCATTTGGTATCTATTGGATCCGCGCTGTTACCCGCGCGCAGCGTTTCCGCAAAATTCGGATCATCAGATGAGGTGGACAATGGGCGGGGGCGCATCGGCATAATCACGTTCTCGCCCAACGTACCCTGAAACATCACCGGCCGAGAGGTAGCCAGACCGATCCGCGCTGCCACAACGCTCTGATGCAGGCCTGCCATATTGATGCCGCCGATTTCGATCCGTCCAGAGGTCGGTGCAATCTCTCGGATCAGCAATTCGGTCAGTGCATCACGATCTTCTTCGCTGGTTGCCGAGATACCAATGGTCTTGCCGGCCGGAAAAGTCAGGTTCAGATCGTCAAGCACCTGATTGCCATCAATATCGCGAACCGAGACCCGGTCCAGCACGATATCACCATTCAAGTGGGGGCGTTCAGAAGGCTCGCCTTCGAACAGCGACTCGTCAATCATGCCTTCCGGTGCGAATCGCTCGATCACAACATCCCACCGCAGCGACATATCCTGCGTTTGGTTGTAGTAGGTCAGCAGTTCCTTCCAAGGAGAGCTCAGGTCTTTGTAGGCGGCCAGCGCGGCCACCAATGCGCCCAGAGAAACCGACCCCTGCAATACCAGCAGGCCTCCGACGAGATAAAACATGAAGGGCGTTAGCTGCGAGATGAAGTTGTTGATGAACTTCATAAAGAACTTTTTCTGATAGATCTCAAAGCGGATGGCAAACAACCGCCCCAGCTGATCCGAGATCATCGCACGACGATACCGCCACCCCCCATTGGCACGCAAAGTCGATGCACCGGCGGCATTCTCACCGATCTGGGCGGCCAGTACGCGGACCTCCTGGATGCGCTTCTTGTTCAGCAAATTGATTTGACGCTGCAGTTTGGGGATCAACCAGGCCTGTAAAGGAATCAAGGCGACGGCAGCCAGACCGAACCAGACGCTTTGCAGAAACAGAAAGGACAGAATCGTGATCATCTGACCCGCCTGCAGCACAGGCTGACTGATCGCATCCCCCATCAAGCCTCCCATGGGCTCGCTTTCAGCGGTGACCATCGACACCATTTCGCCCTGGCTCACACGCTCAAAATAGGGCTGCGGAAATCTAAGCGCGCGATTGATCAACTGATACCGAAATCGACGCAGCATCCGTTCGCTCAAAACACCCTTCATGGTGTTGATTCGCATTTTCATCAGACCATGCGCCAGCACCGCAGCCAGAAAGGCAAAGCAGAGAATCGTCAGGAATGCAGTTTGTGTCAGGCTATATCCCCAAACGTCGATAATCTGACTGGTCGCACCGATTGCATCATTGATGATGCGTTTGGGGAGCTCCAAGGTGAGATAAAGTAATGGAAATAGCGTCGCAGTCACGGCCAGTAGAATCAGCTGATCGCGTTTGGAGTATTTCCAGATGAACCGAAAGATCGTTCGCTCGATTGAACCCGCCCCTACTAATGACCCACCGCTCAAATCACTGATTTTGGTGTGAATACAACGGCACGAATTTACCGCAATCGTATCCTCAGACGCAAATGAAAATCCGATTTGCGCTTATTTCGCGTTGTGTGAACAAGTTCATTTGCGCGGCAGGCCATTACCCCCTAATCTTCTGATTCAGGACGATATCGGGAGGATACATTTGCCTGCCAACTTTGGCGCTGTGTTTCTGTTGCTCTGCCTGCTTCAGATCAAGCACATGTTCGCCGATTATTATTTACAGACGCCCAAAATGCTTTCTGGGCGTGGCACGTATTTCCACATGGGACGCGCGCAACATGCAGCTGTGCATGTTGTGGGATCGGTTATTATCTTTGCGCTCTTTCGTGCGCCGATAGAATTTATTCTGATCATTGCTGCATTGGAATGGATCGTGCATTTCCACATAGATTTCGCAAAAGCCAATTACTCAGACCGCAAACAGTTACAACCCAATCAGGCAGCTTTCTGGCGCGCTGCTGGTCTGGATCAATTGCTTCATAACCTGACCTATATCGGGATGGCCTGGGCCTGGGTGGTCTTTGCAGCCTGAAGCTTAAGGCACGGTCGGTTGATTTCTTTTGATTGTACGCAACACCACATTGGTCTGCGCACTGGCAACGGCTGGCAGCCGAAACAGGAAGTCCTCCAGAAACGTATTGTAAGCCGCCAGATCTCGGCAAAGGACACGCAAGTGGTAGTCCGCCTGCCCCGTGGTTGCATAGCATTCCTGGATTTCGGGGCTTAGTTCCACCGCTCGGATGAAGTCGACGATTTTGTCCGGATCGTGTCGCGTCAGATGCACATGTACGATTGCTTCGAACGTCAATCCCATCGCCGGTGGGTTCACCAAGGCACCATAGCGTTCGATTATCCCTGCGTCTTCAAGAGCGCGCACTCTGCGCCAAAGCGCCGAGGCCGACATCCCCACTGTGTCGGCTAAATCTGCATTCGAAATTCGACTGTCATTCTGCAGCAGCGTCAGAATTCGGCGGTCTCGGTCATCTAGAGCAATCATATTGGATATTCTAATCGGAATTTTGATATATTGTGAGTTTTTTCTCCAAAATATTACATCTCAGCACACAAAATGGAACGGTTAACCATTCGAACTGGGTTAAAATATCCTCAACCAAAGGCATAATCCCATGGACCCGATGCAATGAGCCACCTCGACCGAAATATTCGCACCTATCAACTCGACGATCGCTATTCCCTAACTCAAGGCCGGGTCTTTTTGACGGGCACTCAGGCCCTCGCGCGGATCATGATGGATCAGGCGCGGCGCGATCGGCAGGCAGGTTTGAATACATCAGGTTTTGTCTCTGGCTATCGCGGATCGCCATTGGGCGGGTTGGACCTGGAGCTGTGGCGCGCCAAAGAGCGATTAATAGCAGACAGAATCACCTTCATGCCCGCTGTGAACGAGGACCTCGGCGCTACAGCCGTACTGGGTGCCCAACAGGCCACGTTGGACCCACATTGCGAAGTCGAGGGCATCTTTTCGATGTGGTACGGCAAAGGCCCTGGCGTCGACCGTTCAGGCGATGCGTTAAAACATGGCAATGCTTATGGTTCCGCCCCGAAAGGCGGCGTGCTTGTGGTGGCGGGCGACGACCACGGTTGCGTCAGTTCGTCGATGCCGCACCAATCGGACGTGGCCTTCATGGCGTGGTTTATGCCCACATTGAACCCGGCCTCGGTCGAGGAATATCTGGAATTCGGCGAATACGGATTCGCTCTTTCCCGCTTTTCGGGCACATGGGTCGGGTTCAAGGCGATCTCGGAAACAGTAGAAAGCGCGCGTTCGGTCGACCTGCGCCCGGACCGCAGTTTCACCCCACCCCGGATCGATCTGCCAGAACGCGGCTTGCATGTGCGGACGGCCGACCTGCCCTCGCCTGAAATCGAGACCCGCATACAACACAAACTGCGTGCCGTCCGGGCATTTGCCGAAGAAAACCCCATCGACCGACGCATCTATGACATCGACAACGCCAAATTCGGATTTGTGACCACCGGCAAAGGTCACCTTGATTTGATGGAGGCGCTGCGTTTGTTGGGCCTTGATCAAGCCGCTTGCCGTCGCTTGGGGATCGACATCTACAAGGTCGGGATGGTCTGGCCGCTGGCCCGCCGCAACGCGTTGCGCTTTGTGAAAGGCAAGGCCGAGGTTCTGGTCGTCGAGGAAAAGCGCGGCATCATCGAAAGTCAGTTTAAAGAGTACTTCTATGACTGGCCCGGCGATAAACCCCACAAGATGGTGGGCAAATATGACAGCCATGGTGAACCGCTGATCCCGTGGACCGGGGAACTCAGCCCGTTGATGCTGGCCCCCATCGTAGCCGCCCGCCTTGACACGTTCTTTCCAGAAGAAAACCTGCCTGCTAAAGCGCGCGCGCTGACCGAGACGGAAGCGCCCGTGATCAACGTCCCGGGTGCAACGCGAACGCCCTATTTCTGCTCGGGTTGCCCGCACAACACCTCGACTAAAGTACCCGAAGGCTCCACTGCTGCCAGCGGCATCGGGTGCCATGTCATGGCATCATGGATGGATCGCGAAACCGTCGGCTACGCTCAGATGGGCGGAGAAGGCGTGCCTCACGTGGTGGCCTCACAATTCAATGGCGGCACGCATATCTTTCAGAATCTGGGCGAAGGGACGTGGTACCATTCGGGATCCCTCGCGATCCGACAGGCGGTCGCGGCAGGAACGAACATCACCTATAAAATCCTCTACAATGATGCGGTCGCAATGACCGGAGGGCAGCCGGTGGACGGGCCAGTCAGCGTGGCAGGCATCGCGCAAACCTGCCGCGCCGAGGGGGTCGAGCGGATCGCACTGGTCTCGGATGACATCACCAAGTTCTGCCGTGCCGAATTCCCTGCGGGAACTACATTTCATGACCGGGCAGAAATGGACAGCCTGCAACGCGAGCTGCGCGACATACCCGGTGTCACCGTTCTGATCTACGAACAGACTTGCGCGACCGAAAAGCGACGCCGCCGCAAGCGCGGCACGATGGAAGACCCAAAGAAATTTGTTTGGATCAATGATCTCGTCTGCGAAGGCTGTGGCGACTGTTCGGTGGCATCGAACTGCCTTAGTGTCGAGCCGCGTGAAACGCCTCTTGGCCGCAAGCGCAAGATTAATCTGAGCTCCTGCAACAAGGATTTCTCGTGCCTGAACGGGTTCTGCCCCAGTTTCGTCACCATTGAGGGCGCAACTCGGCGCAAGCAGAGCGTTGATATGGATCTTGATGCGCTTGAGGCGGGACTGCCCCTGCCCTCAGCCGCATCTTTGGAGTCCCCCTTTGATCTGCTGGTGACAGGCGTCGGAGGCACCGGAGTGGTTACAGTCGGGGCCTTGATCACCATGGCGGCGCATCTAGAAGGTAAGGGGGCTTCGGTTCTGGATTTCACCGGATTTGCACAAAAATTCGGAACCGTACTGAGCTATATCCGCCTCGGTAAAGAACCTGATACGCTCAACCAGGTGCGCATTGATCAGGGCGCTGCGGATGCGGTGATCGGATGCGATGTGGTCGTAAGCTCGGCCCCCAAAGCATCGGCTCACTTTGCGCCGGGGACGCGCGTCGTTCTGAACCGGGCCGAGATGCCTACCGGAGATCTTGTGCTGCATCGTGATGCCCAACTACGGGTTGACGCGCGGGAGCAGGCGATTGCAGACGTAGTGGGTGCGGAAAATTTAACCAGCCTAGACGCAAACGCGATGGCCGAGGCGCTGTTAGGCGATACGGTCTTCGCCAATGTCATTATGTTGGGCTATGCTTGGCAAAAGGCGCTGGTACCTGTGTCACACACCGCGCTGTCGCAGGCAATTTTTCTAAACGGTGTCGCGGTCGAAAAGAACCGACTGGCTTTTGCCCTTGGACGGTGTTTGGCAGTTGATCCGGAACGCGTTCAGGGATTGGCTCAGCCGACCGAGACAGAGGACACACTGGACCAGATGATCGAGCGGCGGGTTGCCTTTCTTACTGACTATCAGAACGCCGAATATGCCAACCGCTACGCACAGCGGATCAAGGCGATCCGATCGTCAAAGTCTGATATCTCGGACCGCCTTGTTGAGACGATTGCTCGAAATCTGTTCCGTTTCATGGCCTATAAGGACGAGTTTGAGGTCGCCCGACTGCAGACATCTTCTGACTTTTCTGAGGAGCTGGCACAGCAGTTCGAAGGTGATTTCAAAGCCAAATACCATTTCGCCCCACCGCTGCTGAGTTGGCGCAAGGATGAGCGCGGGCGACCGGTCAAGATTGCGGTGGGCGTATGGATGCGCCCGGTTCTGCGTGGTCTTTCAAGGTTGCGCGGATTGCGCGGATCACCTCTGAACCCGTTCGGATATCACGCCGAAGCGCGGCTGCACCGTAATATCCTGAATTGGTTTGAAGGGCTTCTGAACATGTATCAGACTAATCCGACAGCACGAGCAGAAGCAGAGTGGTTGCGCGCGTTCTCGGCGGCGGACCAGATACGAGGGTTCGGACCGGTACGCGAAGAGAGCTTCGAAACAGCGCGCGCAGAGGTGTCTTAACCGAGAACCGAAAAGCTGCTTTCGGTATTGATGGGCCGTTTGCGGGAATAAAATCCGGTGTCGATTGTTCGGCCTAAATAGGGCAACTCGAACTGCAACGGATTGGCATCATGATCTGCGCCGCCTTCGACATAGCCGATCAAAGCGGTCATCATCTTGCCCGCGATCGGAGCATTTTTGTATTGGTTCCCGCTGGTGCCGCAGGCCATGTAGAACCCCGGAAGGCTGGATTTATCATAGATCGGAATCCAATCTGTCGATGCATCGTACAAATCCACGACGCCCCTAGTGCGTGAGGGTATCCCCAGGCTGGGAACGCGTTGCGCGTAACGCATGGCTTGCGTTGTCCATTGGTCTGTAAAGTCGTGGTTATAATTCACGTCATCTTCGCACCACTGATGCGGATCGCACGCCGGATCTTCCGAGCCGATCAGAATGTGGTTGCCATGCTCAGGGCGGCAATAAAGGGCGATGTCGCTATCTGAGACAATTGTTCCTTGTGTCTCAAAATCAAACCCTTCGGGTGCCGGTACATGCACGACTTCCTGCCGCAGCGGGCGGGTCTGGATGGTCATGTCACCCAGAACCCCAGCCATTTCGTTAACAATTGCCGACCCGGGCCCAGCGACGTTTACAACAACTTTGGAATGAATCTCTTCACCCGAGGCAAGTTTGACGCCCGCAACGCGGCCCTCGCTGGTCAGTATTTCACGCACCTCAGCACCGGTGCGAACGTCGGCACCATGCAACTTCGCCGCATCCATAAGGTTTTGGGCCGACAACGCCGGATCTGTCACATATCCCGCGTTCGGCCAGAAAACCGCGCCTTGAACATGTGCCCCGTTCGATTGCCCAAACTGTGGATCATCCATGCGCCGCGCCGGAGCGAAGCTGTCTAACGTGTAAATCGGCAGACGTTCCGTAATCTTCTCCGGTGTCCATTCTTCAAAAGGACAGTCCAGTTCGGTACTGTACTTCTTATGATTTTCAAGAAATCCATTGGCCTCCGTCTTCATGACCATACAGCCGGTTTCACGGAACTGTGCCAGATTGGCATCATCGGACAATCCCAGATAATCTGCCCAATCACGCCAATAATGGTATCCCTCCCAGGCGAAGGCCGTGCCATCAAAAGTCGAATAATGCATCCGAACGATGGCGCATGAACCGGCGGTCGATCCATGCCCAACTTGCGTATTGCGGTCCAGTGACAGAGTCTTCCAACCCGCCTTAGCCATCTCGAAGGCGATGGCGGCCCCAATTACGCCGGTTCCGATAATGATTGCATCAGGTTGGCTCATGTCCTGTCCTCTCCCAAAGGCGTTTCGCATAGTCGCTGAATTCGGATACTTCTTCGGGTCGCGGCTCAACCCCAGTGAAGACGTAAAGATAGTGTGGCACCATCGATAGCCTGGTCGCCATCGGCTCGTTCAACTGCGCCAGATCATATCCGATCTGCATATAGTACAGTACGCGTGCACGAGTCTCGGCTTCGGTCTCATCATAGTTGAAACGGATGAACATCGTGCACAGCGCTGCCAGACGTCTCGCGTCGGATTGATCCAACATGCGTCGCACTTTTCCAGATCGTCGCGCCCAATCTCGAACGGCAAAATCAAGCGCCGTATCAAAAAGCTCTGAGTTCACGACACAACGCTGAACATTGCAAACGGCCGCCGTTATCGTCTCTGCAGGCAGTTCGGATTGTGCGATCAATGCTGCCGTGTTGGTCGCCTGCCATCGCGCCAGCAACGCATCCAACAACTCCTGCCGGGACTTGAAGTACCAGTAGAACGAGGAGCGCGAGACCGCCATACGTTCCGCCAGGTTCATGACCTTCACCTGCTCGACCCCATCCGAGATCAAGACGTCCATGGCGACGTTCAACCAGTCATCACGTGTGACCTTAATATTGCCGGTCAAGGGTTCAGCTTCCGGATCGTCCCGGTGGAGGATTGGTTTTGTGCTCATTCAACTCTCCGGCGGTGCACCGCCTGCTTCCGTGCGACGTGCGATGAATTCATGCAACGCGCCAAGACGGCTCACATCCTGGGCTGGGGCTTCGAAATTCGCTAGAATTTCTTTCCAAACGCCTGTCGCCCGGTGATTTGCGTCGACCGAACCACGCTCGGTCCAAGTCCCGAAATTGGCATAGTCATGAATATGTGGCTCGTAAAATGCAGTGTTGTAACGTTCCATCGTCTGGCTGGTCGCGAAGAAATGCCCGCTGGGTTCAACTTCGCTCAGCGCGGAATCGAAACCTATCTCTGAACTATCTGCCTGCGCTCCGGCGCAAAGTTCGGCCACCATGTTCAGGACTTCTGCATCACAGATCATCTTTTCGAAGGACACCGTCAGGCCACCTTCAAGCCAACCGGCTGAGTGAATGATCACTGTCGCTCCGGCCATTAGGCAGCCCCAAAGACCGAACTGGTTCTCGTTGGCTGCCTGTACGTCATTGATGTTCGAAGCCGACCCTGCCGCCGATCGCCAAGGCAGGCCCAAGTGTCGCGCGAGTTGCCCCGCGGCCAACGACGCCTGAAAATGCGAAGGCGTTCCAAACGCAGGCGCACCGGATTTCATATCAACGTTGCTGGTGAAGGTCCCATAGCACACTGGCGCGCCGGGGTTTGTCAGCTGCGTCAGGGTCAAAGCCGCGAGCGCCTCGGCATGCGACAGGGTGATGGCCCCGGCAACAGTGATTGGCGCCATCGCGCCCATCAGGGTAAATGGAGTGATGATCGACATCTGCCCGTGGCGCGCAAAATCGATCAGCCCTTGCGCCATCGGAATATCCAGCGTCCGCGGGCTATTGGTGTTGATGATCGTGTAACAATGCGGATTGACCCGAAACTCATCATCGCTTAGCCCGCGCGCGATGGACAGCATCTCAAAACAGTCCATCACCTGAGGCGTTCCGCGCGAGAAGAAGAAGGGGAACTTGTCCGTCAATTCCATTTGCGCTTGGGTGGTGAAATAGTGCCGGACGTTGGTGGGTACGTCCTGCGGTTCGACCTGTGGCGAGATCATCTGGAAGACATCGAAATGATGCGTGAGCTTGAGGAACTCCAGATAGTCTTGCCCGTTTGCAGGCCTGCGCCCGCGCTCCAGGTCAGTCGCATTCGGAGCACCAGCCCCGGGTTGGAACACCAAAGAACCGAGCTCCAGCGTGAAATCCCTGCGCCGCGCCCCGGCGCGGCAGGCAATGGATTTCGGGGCCGACGCCACCGCAGCCTCGACCATGTCGCGCCCGATGAAGACCATCTCATTATCTTCATTCACGCGCGCACCACCCTGCGCATAAATCCGGCGCGCCTCGGGCAGCAGGACCTTCACACCCAATTCTTCCAGCGTGCGCAAGGCCGTCTCGTGCATCTCAGCAATCTGATCCGCCGGAAATACTTCCATCTGCGGAAACGGATTGCGCAGCTGACGATAGTTCACGTCACGACTGGGTTGCGGGACCGCCTCGGCCCCACGCCCTCGGCGACGGCGTCTTCCGGCCTCTGCTTCCATGATCAACCCCGCATCGCTTTGCCCTGCGGGTCGTACGGCGACGGCTCAACCACGCGGGCTGGGCGTTCAACGCCAACCACATGCACCGACAGCTCAGTCCCTGGATTAGCCTTGTCGCGATCTACCAGAGCCATGGCCAGGGACTTGCCGGTGTAGTGCCCAAAGCCTCCCGACGTCACAAAACCCACACGTTCGCCGCCTGCCCAAATGGGTTCATACCCGCTGGCATCCGCGTCCAACGCGTCGACCTCAAGCGTCACCTGTACCTGCGCTGGTCCGTTGCCATCGCGCTCGGCCAGCGCCGCATCTTTGCCGACAAAATCCTTGTCCCAGTCGATCCAGCGATCCATCCCGGTCATGCCGGGCGTATAGAGTTGGGTGAATTCTGCAGACCAGATACCAAAGCTCTTCTCAATCCGCGTCGACAGCATCGCGTTGAAACCGCATTCGCGGATTTCCTCATCGGCCCCGGCCTCCAACAGCATACGGCGTAGCTTGATATGGTCGCCATAGCGGCAGTTGATCTCGTACCCCTTCTCGCCCGTCACTGACATCCGGGCAACGCGGGCGCGGACCAGTCCAATATCGAAGTCGCCACAGCCCATGAATTTCAGGCCCGAGATGTCCTGTTCTGCCAATCTCTCGACCACGGTCTCTGACCTCGGCCCAACCACGGCAAATCCACAGTATTCTTCACCCAGATCGCGGACCGTGACGCCATCCATCATGTGATCATCAAACCAACGCATATGCCATGCGCGCAGATAATAGCTGCCCATGATCCACCAGGTGCCATCGCCCCAATTGAGCACGGTCAGGTCGCCCTTAAGCCGCCCGTTTTCTCCCAGCATCGGGGCCAACTTAGCCCGGCCCGGTGCGGGCAGTTTCGAGGCCATCACCTTGTCCAGCCAAGCCTCGGCATTTGGTCCGGAAACCTCAAAGCGCGAGAAGCCCGAGATATCCAGCAGACCCACGCCTTCACGGATTGTTCTACACTCTTCGGCTACGATGTCATGCGCGTTCGAGCGTTTCAGCGTCGGGGTTTCCTCAAACCCTTCCGGCGCGAAATAGAGCGGCACTTCCAGATCCCAGCTCACACCCCATTTGCACCCGGCCTCGGTCATCGCGTCATGTGCAGGAGCCATCTTCAAAGGACGGCCTGCTGGCAATTGCTCGTTTGGATAGGTCATCACGAAACGGCGCGAGTAGAATTGCCCGGTGGTCTCGCGGATATACCGTTTGTTCTGTGCAAAATCGCCATAGCGTGCCACATCCATTGGCCACGCGTCGGCCTCTGGCTCGCCATGGATCATCCACTCGGCTAGCGTCTTGCCGACGCCACCACCCTGTAGGAACCCGGCCATCACCGCACAGGCTGACCAATAACCGCGCTTGCCCGGGACCGGACCGACCAGAGGGTTGCCATCAGGCGAGAAGGTAAACGCGCCATTCACCCATGTTTTGATGCCAACATTCTGGATCGACGGGTACCGTTCAAAGCCCAAAGTCAGCTCATTCTCAATCCGGTCAAGCTGTTCCTGAAACAGCTCTTCGCCGTAATTCCAAGGCGCACCGTCCATGGCCCAGTGTTCATGATCGACTTCGTAGATACCAACCAGAACACCCTTCTGGTCCTGCCGCATATAGGTGAAACCTTCGAGGTCCACGGTCATCGGCATCTCGAAATCTGCCTCAGCCACCTCGGGCACGGTATCAGTAATAAGATAGTGATGTTTGAGCGGCGACACCGGCAGTTCCACCCCTGCCATACGGCCCACCTGCTTGGCCCAGAGACCTGCGGCATTGACCACATGCTCACACGTGATGGTGCCCTTGTCGGTCACAACTTCCCAGCCATCCGCGGTCTGCGTCAGGCGTTCGACCTTGGTTTCCTCGTAATACTCGGCTCCGCGCTTTTTGGCTGCTGTGGCATATGCCTGAACTGTTCCAGTGGTATCGATATAGCCTTCGCGGTCCGCCCACATTGCGCCTAGCACGCCGTCGGTTGACATGATCGGGCAGCGTTTTTGTGCCTCTTCCGGGGATAACAATTCGCAATCATCAATGCCGATAGATTGAAAGATGCGGTAGTTGGCCTGCAACCATTCCCACCGCTCAGGCGTTCCCGCCAGCGTCAGGCCGCCGGTCATATGCAGGCCGATGTTCTGACCCGATTCCTTTTCGATCTCGCTGAGCAAATCGATGGTATAGGCCTGAAGCGACGCCATGTTGGGATCGGCGTTCAACGCATGGATGCCCCCAGCCGCATGCCAAGACGAGCCCGAGGCCAGGCGCCGACGCTCCAACATCACCACATCCGACCAGCCGAACTTGGCAAGGTGATACAGAACCGAGGCCCCCACAACGCCGCCGCCAATTACCACTACGCGATACTGCGATTTCATCCCAACCTCCCCCGGGTGACTCGCAAGGGACGCTAGACGCACTGTTCACTTCTGTCTAGACATTTCTGTACAGTTCTGTGCGTTCTACAAAAAACGCGCGTTAAATCCGGGCACTTGGTCGCGCGCGAATGGAATCAAACCAAGCTTGTGTGGCTGTGTTGTCGTCAGGAATGCGCATCTTGATGACACGTGCAAAATCGACAAATACAAATGTGGTGATGTCAGCGAGCGTGAATGAGCCGCCTGATACGAATTCGTTTTCGCACAGACGAGCTTCTAATAAATCAAAAAACGCGACCACCCGTGCAGTTCCGCGCTGCGCCAGTTCGGGAATCTGCGCATGGTTCGCGGTTCCTGTGATGGCACGGTCTTTGAAAGAGGGATGGGTATTGCGCAACGTCTCGGCAATCGGCGCACCGCATTGCTGCTCGGCAATGGCGTTCCACATCAAAACTTTGCCCTTTTCATCCGCTGTTCGGCCCATCAACGCAGGCTCAGGAAAACGCGCTTCGAGATAGGCCGCAATACCGAGATTTTCGGTGAGCACGGTACCTTCATCCGTGATCAGCACCGGGATCGTCGCGCCGGGGTTCACCGCCCGAAAAGCATCACTCAGTTGCTCGCCATTTGCGATCGAGATTTCGCGCGTCTCAATCTCCAACCCTTTTTCTGCAATGAACATCCGGGCTCGGCGTGGGCTGGGCGCGGTCGAGCAATCATAGAACAGCATTTGACGATCCCCTCTGAGGCTTCACACCCCAAACGTTAGACCGCCCCAGTGCAACAGCGCGAGTCCGATCACAAAGTGACCCTACGGCAGATCACCGTTGATAGATGAAGCAGCGACCCTCAACCGCACCACTCGGCAGCGGCAGCTCGGTCAAATCCTCGAAATACATGCGATCGCTCGAGACCATCAACCCACCACGCGCCAACAGCGGCTCAATCAAAGGTGAGATGAGACGGGAAAATGTATCGTTCTTTTGCCGGTTATGTCCCCCTAGATCGGCGTGGATCAGACTGGCCGACGCGCCAAACTGCGCGACCGATGCGGGCAGCGTTTCACGCACGTCACCCAAAATTACGCGATCATCGGGCGGTGTTGAATCGGGGTGCGAGGCGACCGCACGTTCAAAAACATAAACTGGGCGGTCCTTTATATGCTGAACCATGTGATGATAAGTGCGCCCATTTCCCAGCCCAAGCTCAAATACCGGGCCTTCATGCCCAGTGGTCTGCGCGATTGCATAATCCAAACAAGCACGCTGCGAGACCATGCGATCAATAAACAAATCTAGACGACTTTGAGCTTCCGGCACAACGATTACCCCTATTAGCAGACACCGCACATTACGTGTGCCTTTCGATCAGGTAGTGACAAATTCTCAAGGGAATGTGTAGGCGCACCGCCAAGAATTCACGATTCCGCGACGTTTCAGGTGCAGAAGGTGTTTGACTACCCCGCCCGAACCGCGCGAAACTACGAAAAAAAGACAGGGAGTTCACAAAGCCGATGTTACCTAGCGGCCAGACGGGTGGAAAACCCGCATGAGTGCGTTGTTGTCCGTTCGGAATCTCAGCATCGGCTTCGGCAAGGGTCCTTCCGTGGTTCAAGATGTCAGCTTTGATGTCGAGCCTGGACAGACACTTGCATTGGTTGGTGAATCTGGATCGGGCAAGACGATTTCGTGTCGCGCTGCTCTGCGGATCCTGCCCCGTACTGCTCAAATCCGTAGCGGTACGATTACCCTGAACGATTCCAGAGGCACGGCGGAGTTAACTCAACTCAGTGAACGTCAAATGCGTGACATTCGAGGCAATCGGGTGTCGATGATCTTTCAGGAGCCGATGCGCTCGCTCTCTCCGCTTCACAAAATTGGAAACCAGGTCAGCGAAGTTCTTTGGCTGCACCGCGGCGCATCTGAATCTGAGGCACGCAAAGAAGTACTGACGCAATTTGAACGGGTGGGCTTTCCCGACCCGGCCCGCGCCTATGACAGCTATCCGTTTGAATTGTCCGGTGGCATGCGACAGCGGGCCATGATCGCGATGGCGATGGTTTCCAAACCTGAATTGCTCATCGCGGACGAACCAACCACTGCGCTGGATGTAACAACTCAGGCGCAGGTTCTTGGGCTCATCAAAGAACTGCAGCGTGAAACCGGTATGGCGCTAATTCTGGTCACGCATGATTTGGGTGTCGTCGCCAACATGGCCGAGCAGGTTGTTGTCATGCACAAAGGTCGTGTGATGGAGGCCGGTCCAGCCGCCCTGATCCTGAACGACCCGGCGCATCCCTACACCCAGCAACTGTTCGATGCAGCACCAGAAATACCTGACCAGGATGCGGTGGGCATACCGATGCCCGATGAAGACCTGATATTGCAGATGACCGGGGTTTCGAAGACCTACACGATGCGGTCCAGCAAAGGCTGGAGAGCGGACAAGCTGATCCACGCCTGCCGCGGCGTCGATATGAAGCTGGCGCGCGGCAAAACACTTGCGATCGTTGGCGAAAGCGGATCGGGCAAAACCACCGCAGCGCGTATCGCTCTGGGCGCCGAACTGCCGGACCCAGGCGGAGAAGTGCTGTTCCGGACAAACAAGGAAGCCGAGCCGCTCACGGTTCACAACATGACGCGCGCCGAGCGTACTGCCTTCCAGCGCAAGGCGCAGATGGTGTTTCAGGATCCGTATAGCTCACTTAGTCCCCGAATGCGCATTCAGGATGCGATGACCGAACCGTTGGAAATTCACCGCCTCGGAACAGTAGCAGAACAGCGCGATAAAGCAGCCGAAATGTTACAGAGGGTCGGACTGAACGCAGACATGCTCAAACGTTATCCGCACGCGTTCTCAGGCGGGCAGCGGCAACGTCTGTCTATCGCCCGCGCGATGATGTTGGACCCGGCTTTGATCGTTTGTGACGAGCCTACTTCGGCCTTAGATGTTTCTGTGCAGGAACAAATTTTAACCCTGCTCGAAAACCTGCAAGACAGTCTGAACCTGTCTTACCTGTTCATCTCGCATGATCTCGCCGTTGTCGCGCGCATCGCTGATGAAGTTGCCGTGATGCGTCGGGGGCTGGTGGTTGAACAAGCCCCGCCTGAAACTCTCTTCTATAACCCACGTCATCCTTACACAAAGGCATTGATTGCCGCCCAGCCTGAACCGGATATCAATCGACCGATAGACCTGAAACTGGTTGCTTTGGGCGCGGGTTCGCCCGACAGTTGGGATGACGCCTTTCGATTTTCCGACACCGTGATACCCTCGCTGGTAGAGTTGGAGCCCGGCCATAAGGTACGTTGCCATGTTTAAGACCACTCATCGTTTGTTTCTGGCGACCGCGCTGGTCGTTGCAGCAGGTCTGCCCGCCACGGCAGAAATCCCGGCCAATCTTCAGGAAATCCCCTACTGGGAAGCCGAAGTTGAAGGTGGAAAGCTGCCACCTGTCGCCGACCGCATTCCGCAAGACCCGCTAATCGTTGATCTGGCCGCGAAGGGGCGCGATTTCGGAGCCCCCGGCGGAACATTGCGAACCATGGTTACCCGGTCCAAGGACATCCGCCAGATGGTGGTCTATGGCTATGCGCGGCTTGTCGGCTTTGACCATGAATACAACATCGTGCCCGATCTGTTGGCCTCTTTCGAAAACGAAGACAATCGCAAGTTTACCTTGAATTTACGCCCTGACCACAAATGGTCGGACGGCACTCCGTTTACGTCTGAGGATTTCCGATATTGGTGGGAAGACGTCGCCAATAACGAGTTGCTCAGCCCTTCAGGCCCACCTGATTTTTTGCTGGTTGAAGGTAAGGCGCCTACGGTAACTTTCCCTGATGAAACGACCGTCGTGTTTGAGTGGGCAAATCCGAACCCTGACTTTCTGCAATCTCTTGCACAGGCACGCCCGCCGTTTATCTACCGCCCATCAGAATTTCTCAAAAAATACCACGAGAAGTTTGCCGATCCTGAAGAACTGGCTTTTCAGGTCGAAGACGCGCGGGTCAAAAGCTGGGCGGCGCTGCATAACAAGTTGGATAACCTGTACAAATATGACAATCACGAATTGCCCACATTGCAGCCCTGGCTCAATGCAAGCTCGGGCAAGAAAATCCGGCACAGCTTCATCCGCAACCCCTACTATCACAGGGTTGATTCAAAGGGGGTGCAGCTCCCTTATATCGATGTGGTCGAGATGGAGATTGTTGCCCCAGGTCTTGTCGCGGCCAAGACTAACGCGGGTGAAAGTGACCTCCAAGGGCGCGGGCTGGCATTCCGCGACGCGTCGATCCTGAAAAAAGGCGAAGCGCAAGGAGACTACAAAACGCTCTTGTGGAAGACCGGAGTCGCATCCCAAATCGCCATCTATCCAAACCTGAACTTCGAAGACGAAGCCTGGCGCAACGTACTACGTGATGTGCGCGTCCGCCGGGCCCTTTCCCTCGCGATAGACCGCAAAACAATCAATCAAGCGCTCTATTTTAAGCTGGCCCATCCCGGCGCGATGTCAGTTTTGCCTGCGTCGCCATTCTATGACGAAGCAAATGCAAAGGCTTGGGCAGACTACGACGTCGATATGGCGAATGCGCTGTTGGATGAGGCTGGATTGACCGAGCGGGATAAAGACGGCATTCGCCTACTGCCTGACGGACGTCCTATGGAGTTGGTTATCGAAACTGCAGGCGAGAGGCAGGAAGTAGAAAATGCCCTCCAAATCGTTACAGATACCTGGCGCGAGATCGGTGTCGAACTTGTGATGCGCCCCCTGGATCGGGACATTCTGCGTAATCGGGTCTTCTCGGGCAACACGATGGCCTCAGTCTGGTTTGGCTGGGATGACGGCATCCCGCAATTGCACACCTCGCCTGCCTATCTGGCGCCTACCGATCAGGTCTTTCTGGCCTGGCCCAAGTGGGGGCAGTATTACCAGACAGCTGGAGGATCAGGCGAGCCACCAGACATGCCCGAAGCCGAACTTCTCATGAAACTCGCGCATGACTGGGAAATCGCCACAACCGATGAAGAGCGCGCGGCAGTCTGGACTGAGATGCTGAAAATTCACGCGGATCAGCTGTATGCCATTGGTATTCTTAACGGCGCACCGCAACCAATCGTTGTGTCAAACCGGCTGAAGAACGTGCCCGAACAGGCCATGTGGGCCTGGGAGCCCGGTGCGCATTTCGGCATTCATCGTCCCGACGAGTTTTTCTTCGCCGACTGATCAGGAGCAGCTAAATGGTCATGCTGCGCTATGCGGTGTATCGCTTTTTCACGATGCTGCTGACGCTGTTGGTGGTGTCGGTACTGATCTTCGTGATCATCAACCTTCCCCCAGGCGACTACCTCAGCAATCAGATCGCTGAGTTGCAGGCCTCGGGCCAGTCTGCGGGCGTGGCCAAGGCCGAGTTTCTGCGCAAAGAGTATTCTCTGGATCGTTCGTTGCCGGAACAATATCTGATCTGGATAGGTTTCTGGCCCGGCCCGCACGGGTTCGAGGGCCTCTTGCAGGGCAATTATGGCTGGTCATTCGAATTTGACCGCCCCGTGCGCGAGATCGTGGGCGATACGCTCTGGTTGACTGTCGTGGTTAATCTGGCTGCCATTCTATTCGTCTATGCTGTGGCCCTGCCGCTGGGCGTTCTTGCGGCGGCCAAATCAAGAACATGGATCGATTATACTTCTGCTTTTGTTGGGTATCTGGGCCTTGCGACGCCAAACTTCCTGCTGGCGCTGATACTTTTCTACTACGGCCATCGCTACTTTAACCTGCCAATTGGCGGCCTGATGGACCCTTCCTTTGAGGGTCAACCGATGAGCTGGGACAAGTTGAAATCCATTCTTGTTCACCTGATCGTTCCGACCTTCGTCATCGGCACCTCGGGCGCTTCGGCAATGATGCAGCGCCTGCGTGCCAACATGCTAGATGAGTTGGGCAAGCCTTATGTTGAAACCGCTATCGCCAAGGGGATGGCCCCGTCGCGGATGTTGACGAAATACCCGCTGCGGGTGGCCTTCAACCCCTTTGTTGCCGATATTGGCAACCTACTGCCTTCGATGGTTTCAGGTTCGGTTCTGGTCTCGGTTGTTCTGGGTCTGCAAACCATCGGGCCAACATTGCTGACCGCGCTTAAAACACAGGATCAGTTCCTGTCTGCTTTCATTCTGATGTTCGTGGCCTTGCTGACGCTGATCGGTACCATGATCTCGGACATCCTGCTGGTCATGCTTGACCCGCGCATTCGGTATGAGGGGCGAGAAGCATGAGTGAACGCCCCGATGGTCGCTATGTCGACGAAGCCCCGTTTGATCCGCAAGCCTCGCTCCAGCAGCTTGAGCGCGCAGATCTCGATGCCCCAAATTGGGTCTTGGTCTGGCGCAAGTTCAGAACACACAAGCTGGGTCTGATTTCAGGTATATTCCTGCTGTTGTGCTATCTGATGCTACCCTTCGCGGGATTCATCGCACCCTATGGGCCGAACGACAGAAACGGTGAGCACCTCTATGCCCCACCCCAGTCTATCAACTGGTTCCACGAGGGCGAATTCATAGGTCCTTATGTCTATCCCATTGTTGCAGAAGCGGACCTTGAAACCTTCCAATGGAAGTTCGTACCCGACACAGAAGACCCGCGCCCGATCCGGTTCTTCTGTGAGGGCTCCGAGTACAAACTGGCAGGCCTGATAAAATCCGACACCCACCTGTTTTGTGCACCTGAAGGCGCCACGCTGTTCCTATGGGGCTCCGACCGCTTGGGACGTGACGTCTTCAGTCGAATTCTTTACGGCGCCCAATTGTCGCTGACCGTAGGCCTGATCGGCATCTCAGTGTCTTTCTTCCTCGGCATCCTGTTCGGATCGATGGCCGGGTATTTTGGTGGGCGCATCGACTGGGTCATAAACCGTGTGATCGAAATTCTGCGTTCTCTGCCGGAACTCCCACTTTGGCTGGCTTTATCTGCAGCCGTGCCTTCGAATTGGAGTCCTGTTGCTGTCTTCTTCATCATCTCGATCATTCTCGGCATACTCGACTGGCCCGGCCTTGCCCGATCCGTACGCGCCAAATTCCTTTCGTTACGGGAAGAGGAATATGTTCGCGCCGCCGAGATGATGGGCGCAAGCTCGGGTCGCGTGATCCGCAAGCACCTGCTTCCGAACTTCATGTCGCACCTGATTGCCTCAGCCACACTGTCAATACCAGCGATGATCCTTGGAGAAACCGCGCTCAGCTTCCTTGGTCTTGGCCTGCGCGCCCCGGCGGTCAGCTGGGGGGTCATGCTAAATGACGCGCAGAACCTTGCTTCGATCGAGATCTACCCGTGGACGGCGATTCCGATGCTACCAATCATCGTAGTCGTGTTGGCCTTCAACTTTCTTGGCGACGGACTGCGCGACAGTCTGGACCCCTACCAGCAATGAGCCTGCTATCCGCCCTCCCTTCAACTGACACATATCGGGTCAACGGGGAGGGTGCGCGGCCCAGCGCTTTTGCAGTCTCGGAACTGGCAACGGCCAGTTTTGCTGCTGTTGGTCAGGAAATGTCACGCCTTGTGACTGCGCTCAATCTGTCGCCAGAACCGCCGGATGTTTCCGTGGACCATCGGTTGGCTTCTCTATGGTATGGCTTCTCATTCAAACCCGACGGATGGGACATGCCCAACCTTTGGGACGCGATCGCAGGAGACTATCAGGCCTCAGATGGCTGGATCAGACTGCACACCAATCTGCCGCATCATCGCACTGCTGCTTTGAAGGTACTCGAGGTCAACCCTGATCGGTCATCGGTTGAACGCTCGATCCGAGACAGGACCATTTCGGAACTCGAAGCCGCAATTGTCGCAGAGGGTGGGGTTGCTTCCGCGATGCGCAGTCGTGCAGAATGGCATGACCATCCGCAGGGACGTGTACTCGCACGTGAACCATTGATCGGCTGGCAAGGCCCACGGAATATCAAGCTACGCGACCGGCCACAGGCGACCGTCGAGCGCCCCCTTGCAGGGCTACGCGTGCTCGACCTCACACGAATACTGGCAGGGCCGGTTTCTACAAGAACACTTGCGGGTTTTGGGGCCGAAGTCCTTAGGATCGACCCTCCTGGCTGGGATGAGCCCGGCGTCATTCCTGACATCTCACTGGGCAAGCATTGCGCCTATCTGAATCTGAAATCGCCCGCGGGAATTGGACAACTTCAGGAACTTCTCAAACAAGCTGACGTATTTGTTCATGGGTATCGCCCCGGTGCCCTAGACGCGCTTGGTTTGGCTAAATCCACGCGTGATCAGCTTGCCCCCAACAGGGTCGAGGTCACATTGGACGCCTATGGCTGGCAAGGTCCTTGGGCCTCACGCCGGGGATTTGACAGTCTGGTTCAGATGAGCGCCGGGATCGCGCACGCAGGAATGGAATGGG
The DNA here is from genome assembly GCF_056539905.1 of Ruegeria sp. AP7. Classification (NCBI taxonomy): domain Bacteria; kingdom Pseudomonadati; phylum Pseudomonadota; class Alphaproteobacteria; order Rhodobacterales; family Roseobacteraceae; genus Ruegeria; species Ruegeria sp. AP7. The sequence goes on from NZ_JBQFVT010000010.1 coordinate 122,654, forward strand.
CCGGGGTCGACGAGCCAACCCCGCTACCTGTGCAGGCACTCGATCACGCGACTGGATACTTGATGGCTGCTGCTATTCTTTCGGCTCTGGCCGAGGCTGCATCCGGTCAAGCGGTCATGGATGCTCGGCTTTCACTTGCACGAACCGCAGAACTGCTCGCCACTCTCGCCAAAAGCGATACTGAAGTAGATATCACCGGTGCGTCACTTTCAGATTATTCGGATGTGCAAGAACATTCCGGATGGGGAGCAGGTCACCGTTTGAACCCAGCACTGACTGTAGGCACTTCCAAGATGCGATGGTCTCTGCCCGCCTCAAAGCTTGGATCATCAGAACCAGTCTGGCCTTCACTCGCCACGTAGACCAACCGCCGCGCGGAGCGCGGCCCCGCCCAACGTTTTGTATGGCGTCTCATTCGAGACGCCGCTCAAAGAGGCGGGAGCCGCCTTAGCGATCGTCGCCGCCGGGCCCGATATCATCCAGATAATCCTCGTCAATCGCAGCTTGAACAGCGCCTGTAACCGCTTCGCGCTGCTTTGGCGTTAAGTCTTCGGCCTCTTTGCCGTCTGCCAACCTTACGGTGACCTCGCGATGCGCGAACCGGATACCTTCGCGGGCAAACAGTTCACGGATATCTTGATATACTTTCTTGCGCACCAGCCACTGATCGCCTGGTTTGGTCATGAACTTGACCCGGATAATCATCGCCGAATCCTGCATCTCGATCACGCCCTGAGATTTCAGAGGCTGGATAAAGTTTTCTCCGATCACCGGATCACTCAACAATTCCTGACCCAATTTTTTGATCAGCTTCCGTACTTTTTCGACATCCGTGTCATACGTCACACGCAACGGAAGCTTCATGATCACCCAATCGCGCGAGTAATTGGTCAGCACCTTGATCTCACCAAAGGGAATCGTGTTGAGCGCGCCCAGATGGTGTCGCAACTGGAAGGACCGAACCGAGATCTTTTCAACCGTTCCCTTCACATCGCCGATATCGATATATTCACCTTTACGGAATGCATCATCCATCAGAAAGAACGCACCCGAAAAGATATCGCGCACCAGCGTTTGCGACCCAAATCCTACGGCCAATCCTACAACACCAGCACCCGCAAACAGCGGGCTGACATTGATCCCGAGTTCCATCAATACAATCAGCGCGATAGTGACAACGACCACAGCCAGGATGGCACCGCGAAACAGGGGAAGCAAAGTCGCAAGCCGGCTCTGTCCACCTTCGCCCCCTTCGTCGCCGAGCTCGGCATCGGCGGCACCATCGTCAACCTCTTCTGCAATCTTGCTGTCGATCCAGACCCGGAAAAAATGAAACAGAATATAGCCGATGAACAAGATCACCATCACATCAAGCGCTCGCTCGATTGGCAGATCATCGCTCCAGTTGGCTTGCGGATTCCAGATCACGACCAGCGCATATAGCCCCACCACAAAGGCCAGAATACCGGCCACCCTTCGGGCAAGATCTTCGTAGGTCAATATGGCGTGTTTGCGCTTTTCAGCCTCGGGTGTGACAAGCGCTGCAGCCTCACCTGCCTCGGCTTCATCTGCTTCGGTATTCAGTTCCGCGATCTGACGATTGCGATCAAAGTAGCGTTCCAGCAGATAGTTCATCGCACCATATGCAACGACCACTGACATAAATATTGCATAGCTGCTGGCTACGATCGGGACGGAATCCTCGATCTCCAAAACCAGATCAACTGCTAGCTTGAACCAGCTGAACACAATGTAGAGCATCAATACCGGCGCCCAGGCGAACGAGATAAATCGTAATATCCACGAAACTTGTTCGGGCATACGCCCGCCACGGATCGCATGAGAAATCGCGCGGGCATTGAACAATATCATCAAGAGATTGCCCAGCGCACCGGCCAAAGTCAGGCTGCCATAAACCAAGGCATAAACATTGTAGTTCAGCCCAAAATCCGCAACCCAAGTCGAGAAAAGCACGACCGAGATATCAAACGTCGCGATTGCCGACGCCCACCGGTATAGCCGCTTGGCGTCCCGATCGGAAAACGGGGGCAAACGGTACTGGCTGAGAAACGGTGACAAGATCATCCGCCACAAGTCCGCAACCGTGCGCGACAGGAAGAACGCAGTAAAAATCGCGGTGACAGTGAACTGAATGGATATATCCTCGGCTTCGCCAAAGAACAGATACCCCACGATCAGCGCCATCAGCATCGCAAAGATCGTCCCACCGATGCCCATTACGAAGCGGTAAACCAAGAAAGGCATTTTCTCGCGATAGCCAACGGGGTTTTCCTTGATGCGGGCAACAACCCAACGCTTGGCGATACGCTTTCCGTAAATCTCGGTCGATAACCAGCGTCCCAGCAGAAGAAAAACAATGTTCCAGGCCAAGACCTCGAAATAGGTCTGAATACGGCCATCCGGGCTGGTTTGTCTCAGAACGTACTGCACCTCAAAAACCGAATACGGAAGCGCTTCTAAACGCGAGCGCACAGATTCCCGAAATTTCGAGAACCGCTCCTGAGCCTTCATCAGTTGAGACCCTTCCGCCATCGGGTCAGCGACCTCTGGATCAGATGTTGCCCCGCCATTATTGGCTGACGAAACCACCTGTCCCGCGCTGTCGATTACGATGACACTCGCACCAGCTTCAGAAGCCGCGCGGATCGCAGCTGCCAGATCGCCCTCTTCTGCCGAACTTGATGTGCTGGTTTCTTCGGACGATCCAATTGGATATCCTGGGATCAGCGAGGTTTGCGCCTCTGCTCTGGGTACGCATGCAAGCATTGCGGCCCAAAGCACCAGAAACAGCCCGGCCAGAATATTCGTTTTCATAGTGTCTCGCACCCAAATCACAGTTGCCGGCAAGACTACAGAAGCTTGGTCTGCTGTTCAAATCATCCGCGCACGCAAAGGCATCTTTGCGTGAGGCCAGTGGCCTCGGCGCAAACGTCTGGATAAGGTATTTTCAAGCAAACAAAAATTGAATATGACGGCCTGAGCCCTAGGATCGCACGCAATCTTGTTCATTGCGGGCAATCGCCAACAAAGGGGCCGCGTCACATTGACGACAAGGTAACGAATATGCTGTTGCCAATTCGCAATGTTTGGCGCATTTGCAGGGAAAAATTCCCACCTTTTGCGCGCAGGCGCGAATGAAATAGGATACTCAGGTGCAAACGCGCGGAGTTGCATCGGAACCGAAACAGGCGAAGGCATGAGCCGAGGTAACAAAAACGAACATCACGGCCGCGCGCCTCGTATCCTGCTATACAGTCACGACACGTTCGGTCTGGGCCATTTGCGCCGGTCTCGAGCTTTGGCGGCAGCGATTACACAGGCCGATCAACGCGCTTCGGCTTTGATCTTGACCGGCTCTCCGGTAGCGGGTCGTTTTACTTTTCCACGGCGGGTTGACCATGTTCGGCTGCCTGGCGTCACCAAACGCGCGGACGGTTCTTACGCCTCACAAACCATTGGCATGGGGATTGATGATGTAACCGAGCTGCGTGCAAGCCTTATCCAAACAGCTGTCACGCAATTTGACCCAGATGTTCTGATCGTCGACAAAGAACCGACCGGGTTTCGCGGTGAATTGTTGCCGACGCTGGAATATCTTGAGAGCTCGGGTTCGACCAAGCTGGTTCTGGGTCTGCGCGATGTTCTGGACGAACCCGATGTACTGGCCGCCGAATGGGAACGCAAAGAAGCGATCTCAGCAACCGAGCGTTTCTACGATGAGATCTGGGTATATGGCTTGCGCTCGATCTATGACCCGACCCAAGGTCTACCCCTCAGTCCGGCAGCGCAACAACGCATGCACTGGACCGGATATCTAAGGCGTGATCTGGGGCCTGTCGGAGAGCCCCCCAAGCAACCTTATATCCTGATTACGCCCGGCGGTGGCGGCGATGGTAAAGCGATGGTCAACCTCGTGCTGTCCGCCTATGAGAAAGACCCGGACCTTTCTCCTCGTGCCGTGCTAGTCTATGGGCCATTCCTGTCAGGTGAATTGCGCGAGGATTTTGAAACCCGCGTCGCCGCACTTGATGGCCGGGTCACAGCTGTAGGCTTTGAATCCCAGATCGAAACGCTGTTCGCCGGAGCAGCCGGTGTGGTCTGCATGGGCGGCTACAATACATTCTGCGAAGTACTGTCCTTCGACAAGCGCGCGGTCATCGTCCCGCGCACAACACCCCGTCTGGAACAATGGATACGCGCCTCTCGCGCGGAAGATCTGGGACTGGTGCGAATGCTCGATGAAAATCGTGACGGTCTGACGGCGGACGCGATGATCCACGCGATCCGTAATCTTCCCCTTCAGCCCTTGCCGTCGCAAGCCATAAGCGCCGGTTTGCTGGATGGTCTGAACTACGTCACCCATCGCATCACCGCACTACTAGCCGCAGAACAAGAGCGCGCGATAGGATGATCAAAACACACCCCAGGCTTGCGGTGCTAGTCAAAGGCTGGCCGCGCCTGTCCGAGACGTTCATTGCCCAAGAACTCGTTGCCTTGCAGGAGGCTGGCCACAACTTCGATATCTGGTCTTTGCGCCATCCGACCGACGCCAAGCGGCACCCGCTGCATGATCGTTTCAATGGGCAAGTACGCTATCTGCCAGAATACCTTTATGACGAACCTGAACGGCTTGCCGCTGCACGCGCCGTCGCTTCGGGTTTGCCCGGATACCCAGAGGCATATCGGGTCTGGCGGCAAGACCTGCGCCGAGACCAAACCCATAACCGCATTCGCCGGTTCGGACAGGCCTGCGTGCTAGCTGCCGAGTTACCTGAGGAAACGCAAGCGCTGTACGCGCATTTCATGCACACGCCATCGTCGGTCGCCCGTTACGCCGCGATCATGCGCGGCCTGCCGTGGAGTTTTTCAGCGCACGCCAAAGATATTTGGACCTCGCCAGACTGGGAAAAGAAGGAAAAACTGCACCTGAAAAGTCACGGAGCCACTTTTGGGGCAACCTGCACCGCAATCGGTGCAGCGCATCTGCGCGAATTGGCTGATGATCCTGCGCGCATTGAGTTGATTTACCACGGTCTGGACCTGTCCCGTTTTCCGACCCCTCCTAAGCGTGGCCAGTGGGCGGCCGACGCACCCTTTCATATGCTTTCAGTCGGGCGGTTGGTCGAGAAAAAGGGCTTTGATCGCCTTATCGACGCGTTTGCTCTGCTCCCTCAAACTTTAGACTGGCACTGGACCCATATCGGCGGGGGAACTCTGGCCAAAAAACTGAGTGCACAGGCCGATGCCGCAGGGCTGTCAGATCGGATCACCTGGATGGGTGCATGCGACCAGCCTGAGGTCATTGCCGAGATGCGCCGCTCTGACCTGTTTGTGCTGCCCAGCCGGATTGCTGAAGATGGTGACCGAGATGGCTTGCCGAACGTGCTGATGGAGGCGGCGTCTCAGCGCCTTCCGATTTTGTCGACGCCGATATCGGCGATCCCAGAGTTCATCGAAACTGGCGTCCATGGAATTCTATCGCACGACGACCCGGCCTCCTTGGCCTCCGCCATTTCCAACCTTGCCCAGAACCCGGCCAAAACCGCGCAAATGGCAGAGGCAGCGTATGACCGTTTGATCGCCGACTTTCGTATGGATCCGGGCATACATCGCCTGTCCGAGCGGTTAAACGCATTGTGCACGGATGGTCGGTGATGGCTCGGGTGGCTTTTTATGCGCCGATGAAATCCCCCGACAGCCCCAAGCCTTCGGGCGACCGCGAAATGGCACGCAACCTGATCACCGCAATCCGCGCCCAAAACAACATTGTTGAACTCGCATCAGACCTGCGGATTTACGACAAGAAGGGTGAGTGCCCACTTCAGAATCAGTTGCGAGACAAAGCGATGGTCGAAGCTACGCGGCTGATCACGGAACTGCCATCGGACACAGACCTTTGGGTGACATATCACAACTACTACAAAGCGCCGGACCTGTTGGGCCCCGTAGTATGTCGCGCGCGGGGTATCCCATATGTACAGCTGGAAAGCACTCGTGCCACCAGTCGGCTCTCGGGTCCATGGGCCGGGTTTGCCCAGTCGGCGCACGACGCCTGTGATGCCGCGCAGATAATATTTTATCACACAGCCAACGATCTGATCACGCTGGAGCGCGAGAAATTCCACACACAGACATTGGTAGAATTGCCTCCGTTTCTGCCAGTTGCTGAATTGCCTTCCCCATCTGCCCGCGATGGCCCGATGCTGACGGTGGGTATGATGCGTTCTGGGGATAAGTTGGCCTCGTACACGATTCTGGCCGAGACGCTGGGGCATCTCACAGGCGATTGGGTGCTGGACATCGCTGGCGATGGCCCTGCCCGTCCCAAAGTCGAAGCGCTGATGGCGCAGTTCGGGTCCCGCGTCAGGTTTCTGGGTCAGCTTGATCGAGACACATTGCAAGAGCACTACCGTCAGGCATCGATGTTTGTCTGGCCCGGCGTCAACGAGGCCTATGGCATGGTCTATCTTGAGGCCCAGGCCAGCGGTGTTCCGGTCGTGGCACAAGATCGCCCCGGCGTGCGTGATGTACTGATGCCCTCTGATCATCCCAATGTAAGTTCGGGCACCAAAGGGCTGGCCGCTCGTATACAGTTGCTCTTGGATGATCCCGACCTTCGGCGAACCGAGGGTGATCGCGCCCGCGCCTACATCGCGCAACGCCATCTGATCCCGTCGGCGACGGATCGGTTCTGGATTGCCGTGCGCCCCTTGTTGGAGAAAGAAGAATGACCCGCCTCGCCCTATTGCGCCACGGACATACCGAATGGAACCGCGCAGGTCGCATTCAGGGTCGCAGCGACATTCCCCTGGATATTGATGCCCGTGCCGAGCTTGCAGGATATCGTCTGCCATCGCCGTGGGACACTGCATCGATCTGGTCCAGCCCGCTAAGTCGCGCGGCTGAAACCGCTGAACTTGTATCTGGCAAAGCCCCCAAAATATCCAAAGCGTTGACCGAGATGAACTGGGGAGAATGGGAAGGGCAACGCGGCGTGGAACTGATCGCGATTCCCGACAGCGGCTATCGTCATATTGAAGCGTGGGGTTGGGATTACCGACCACCTAACGGTGAAAGCCCGGCTGAACTTTGGGCAAGAATCGCGCCATGGCTGGATGGTCTAATGGGCGATAATCTTGCTGTCTGCCATATCGGCATCATGCGGGTGATTTTGGCCAAGGCCTGGGGCTGGAACTTTGCAGGCCCCGCCCCGTTCAAAATCAAACGCAACAGGTTATTTGTCATCGAGTTGAATCCGATGCGGGCCCAGCCCGAACCCGTCCGCCTGCTTGCGCGTGAGGCCTGAAAATGAAGGTGATGATCGTCGTTACCCACCTGTTGGGCACCGGGCATCTGAGCCGGGCACTGACATTAGGGCGCGCATTCGCTGTTCAGAACCATGAGGTTCTTGTCGTCTCCGGAGGTATGCCCGCACCGCAGCTGGATACGGACGGTATGTCTCTGCTGGGGCTGCCGCCACTGAGGTCGGATGGCACCGATTTTATCCGATTGCTTGATCAGAATGGTACCGTTGCAGACGCCGCCTATTTAGAAGCACGCGCGACCGGACTGGTTCAGGCAGTACGCAGCTTCGGGCCGCAGGTTCTGATCACCGAGCTATATCCGTTTGGACGACGTTCGCTCGCAGCAGAATTCCAAGCGGCAATAAAAGCCGCGCGGGGGATCTCTCGCCCCCCTGTCATACTGAGTTCGATCCGCGATATTCTTGCGCCGCCATCAAAGCCTGCAAAAGCGATCCGAACGGACGAAGTTATTGCAGAGTATTATGACGGCGTTCTGGTCCATGCCGACCCTCGGATCACACCGCTCGACGTCAGTTGGCCTGTTTCACCGCAGCTGGCGGCACGGCTGCACTACACGGGTTTCGTCGCACCAAGCGCACCGCCAAGCCATCCGGAGGGTACAGGTCGGGACGAGATCATCGTAAGTGCCGGTGGCGGATCAGTTGGCCAACCGATCTTTCAGGCGGCCATTGAGGCCGCCCGAAAGATGCCCAACAGGCGCTGGCGCCTGTTGGTGGGAGGACAGGATGCCAAAGCGCGCATCGCCGAGCTTTCGCAGTTGGCCGAGGGGACAACGGTTATTCTGGAACGCGTTCGCCCCGATTTTCGCCAAATGCTTCCGCTTGTTGCGGCCTCGGTTAGTATGTGCGGCTACAATACAGCCATGGACCTGCTGCAATGCGGTGCCCCTGCTGTGTTGATCCCATTCGACGACGGCAAAGAAGTCGAGCAGGGATTGCGTGCGCGGGCACTTTCGCAATTGGATGGGGTTGAGGTACTAAACAGTTCTGAACTATCCGGACCCTCACTGCTGAACGCACTGGATCGTGTCATGTCGGGTCTTACTCGTCACTCAATGGCTGAAGGGTTCGATGGCGCCCGTCGATCGGTGGAAATTGCGACAGACTTGTATGAGGCCCGCCGATGAGCCCTGATTGGCAACCCTTGATGATTGAGTTGCAGCGCTGGGAAGAAGCGGATTTGACGCTACCCTTGTGGTGGCGCGATGACGACGCGATCACGGTGACGCCACAGCTCGAAAAACTCACATTGATATCCGTTGAGCTGGGATTACCTGTCCATCTGGCTGTGATCCCGCAACCAGCTGAGGTGTCATTGGCGGAATATGTACGTGATCAGGCTGCCTTGATTCCGGTTGTGCATGGCTGGGCGCATCAGAACCACGCACCCATAGGTGAAAAGAAAGCCGAGTTCCGTTTGCACCGGCCAATCGACGCCATTGTTTCTGACGCAAGGGCCGGACTGAATCGGCTACAGAACCTGTTCGGTGATCAGTTACGTCCGATGTTTGTACCGCCTTGGAACCGGATTGATCCTGAAGTTACAGTTCATCTCCGAGGGCTGGGTTTTCGGATAGTATCGACCGCAACACCTCGGAAAACAACACTCGCCGCTCTTGGTCTCGAGCAGGTAAATACGCATCTCGATCCCATCGACTGGCGCGGAACACGCGGCTTGGCTGACCCGAATACGCTGATTTCGCAGGTGGTCGTGCTGCTACAGGATCGACGCACGGGGCGCGCAGACAATGCAGAAGCATTTGGGGTGTTGACGCATCATCTGGTCCATGATCAGGACATCTGGACGTTTACGAAAGACCTGTTGCACAGGCTGCTTGATGGGCCAGGAATTCCTTGGACTGCGCCATGCAACGAAATTCTAGGAGAACCCGAATGAGTCGACTGGATTCCATGCTGCGACGCCTGACCGCGCAACGCGACGGGTTGAATTGGGCCGCTGCACAGATCGACGCCATGGACGGAGATGTTCTAGACTTGGGGCTGGGCAATGGACGTACCTATGACCATTTACGCGAGATCCTGCCTTTGCGCCGAATTTGGGTAATGGATCGCGTATTGCAATGCCATCCTGACAGCACGCCTCCTGCAGAAGATTTTCTGCAAGGCGAAGCGGAACCGATGTTACTGAAATTGGCGGAAGCTGGCCATACTATCGCACTAGCGCACTATGATTTTGGTCGCGGGATCAAGTCAGACGACGTTGCCGAAGCAGCCTGCCTGAGCCCTCTGGTCAAACAGGTGATGTGCCCCGGCGGCTTGCTGATATCAGGACAACCCCTGGTAGGTTTCACCCCGATACAGGGCCCTGAAACCATCGCACCTGATCGCTATCTGTTTTATCGCGCCTGATGCAACTTCATATGCTGCTCCAAGCGATCAACAAGCAATTTGGTCACCAAAATGAGCAAGTGTACCGTACTTTGGGGATGCTGGTAGCGGAGGAGACTGCCAAACTATCTTCTCATGTGATTCCTGAAATTCTCACTTCATTCTGTAAACTAAGAAAAATATCCAGCTTTTCGTCCTATCCTTTTTCATCCCATCTCGCACTGTCTTATGTTTTTTGATCGGTCAAATGATGGGACAGAAAAACGATGCCTTCTCATACAGTACGAAAAGTTCAAAGCCTCAAAGAGCCGGGGATGCATGGCGATGGAGGCGGTCTGTATCTGCGCATTGGCAAAGCCGGGGTAAGTCTTGGATACTTAGGACCGTCGTATACGGGAAAAGAAGAAACCTAGGGTTGGGGTCCGCCTCGTTGGTCAGGCTGGCCGAGGCCAGAGAGTTAGCGCGTGAGTAAAGAAAAGTGGCTCGGTCTGGCAGCGATCCGGATACCGTCAGAAAACGGGAAACGCTGACGTGTCGCGAAGCCGCCCTGCGCACGCACGCATATCTGCTGCCAATGTGGCATAGCAAACGGTATGGGGAAATTTGGCTTTTGGCGATTGAGAGATATGCTTTTCCTAGCTTGGGGGACCGACAAATTTAGACCATCGGGACATCTAGTCTGATGGCGGTGCCACAACCGATTAGTAAGGACGTATTCTCAGGAGAAGATGTAGAAAAAATGCAAGCGTTCACTAACGATGCTATGCGGTGGTTAGATAAGAGTTTGTAGAGGGATTAAAGCCAAAGGGAAATCTTCACGGCATCTACGCCGGATTTCCGCCTCCTCATCGGTAACCCGCCTAAACGCTCCAATTCAGACTATTACATCTCTATGTGGGCGACCTGTGCTCTGATGGCGCTACACAGAGCCACATCCGAAATGCTGGAGTACTCTGAGATTTGGGTCGCCAGCGTAAACACTGGCTGCTCCTGCAAAATTGGTCCGGTCAGACGTGAAATGGGCGGCCAGCGCCGCCCACAATGATTCTCAATTCCGGCTGTGTTACCGTCCTTCGAACCTATCAAGCGCCGAAGGATAGTTTCTATCGTCCCGCGAGCCTCCGTTTGTGCTCTTTGACGAACTTGTGCCGCCTGAGAAACTCCCTGCATTTGTGGTATCGGCACCGTTGCCCCAGCCGTTATCCCCTTTCTTCGTTTGGGTGGGCGGGTCAGGGTCATCAGGTACGTCCTCGGCGTAAACAGGCACCGAGAAAGCCATGGTCGCCGCTAATAAGCTGATGATAGTAAGTTTGGATTTTGACATAATATTCCCCCAAAAATAGTCGGATAAACACTTGGCCAAAATTGAGGCAAGCAATACCAAATTACTTGAACGAGATTGAACCAAATTTGAATGCATCGCTCACGCTACGTTAACATTCTCTAATGCCCTCAAAGCTGGGAAACCCTGAAGCAAGAAGGGCTCGGTGGCAGGTAGCCATCTGATAATGATGGAAAATAGAGCGCTGGGCATGGAATCGCACACATGGGCTTCCAGCCACAATAAAGCATCAAAATCGCGCACTTTGTCCCCCATATGCCCCCCAGCAATCAGCGCAGAGGGTACGGGACGAGCCAGCATTCATTTAAGTGATTGGTTTTAATGGTAGCGGAGGAGGGACTTGAACCCCCGACACGCGGATTATGATTCCGCTGCTCTAACCAACTGAGCTACTCCGCCACGAGTGAGAGGCGATGTAAGCGACGGACCGGAGAGGGTCAAGAGGGAATTGAAGGTCTGATGGGATTCTTTGTGTGCGCTTTCAGTGAGGGTTTTGTTTTTTCATGTCGGCGTGGGTCATGCCGGCGATTTGGCGGATGAAACGTGCGCAGATATTAGGTTCAGTGATCAGGATCATGTGACCTCGATGTTCCAGTTTTTCGAAGGTGAGGCCGAATTTCGTCATTGATGCACCGTGTGTCTCAGCCGACAGGATCGGATCTTCGGTGCCGAACAGGATGCCTCCGGGCGTTTTCAGATCACTGTATCGTTGGGTTAATTCACCCATGCTGCTTTCTACGCCGATGACGTCTTGCGACGCGGTGATGAAGGCCGAAGGTCGCAGGCCGAGAGCGCCCCCGGCGCGGTTTAGAAAATCGGCAGGCGCGGGTTCAGGGGCGAAGACATCTTTCAGAACCAGCGGTGCTGTTTTACGGGCCATCGGCACGGCGATGGTGTTTCCGATTAGGCTGCGCAACCAATCGGAGCGGATTTCCAGTGGTTTGAAGACGGCAGGCGGTTCGGGCATCTGCTGCGTGAGAGGGGCCAGAAGTGCCAGCGCCGAGATAGTGTCGGGATAGTCCAATGCCATTGCCAGCGATACCGCGCCGCCAAGCGAATGGCCAACCAGTATGCTCTGGTCGACGTTCTTGGTTTCCAGAAACGCGTGGATCATCCGGGCCTGTTCAGGCAGGGCGGCCAGCGCAGCGGTATCACGGGTTGAGTAACCGCAACCCGGTCGGTCGACCGCGAGAACGTGATAGTCCTCTGCCAGATCATCCATCAATGCGTATGTAAAATGCTGCAACTGGCCCGAGAGGCCGTGGATCAGGACGATGGTCGGATTAACGGGGTCGCCCTTTTCGACATAGTGGATGCTGCCTCCCTGAACGGTCACGATTTGTCCCAATTGTGGCACCATCTCGATCCCTTGACGGGTCAGGCGGCGCGTCCAGAAGTTCATGCACAGCAGGAAAGCCACCAGCAGCAGGACAATCGTCAGCAGGATCGACATTATGGGTCTCCGATCGTTTCTCTCACAGGATGATATTGTTCGAGCCCGGATCGCGCCATGCGTTTTCTGAACTCGGACACAGTGCCAGGCCACAGCGTTGTATTGCGCCCCTCAGCGTCCTGATACCATGAGGTGCAGCCCCCAGATTGCCAAACGCTTTCGAGGTGACGGTCCTGCATCTCTTTCGTAAACGCCACCTGTTTGTCGGTTTTCGGGGTGATGGTGCGAAGACCACCCTCCTGCATTTCTGTTAGAACACGACCGATATGAGCCACCTGTGCTTCGATCATAAGCACGACAGAGTTGTGCCCCAGCCCGGTATGCGGGCCGAGTAATATGAAGAAATTAGGAAACCCGGCAATTGCGGTGCCAAGGTTGGCCTGCATACCCCCTGACCAGGCCTGTTTCAGTGTCAGATCATTGGTTCCAGTTATGTCGAGATTATCGACCACATCAGTGACATGGAATCCGGTTCCCCAGACCAGAACATCAGCGATGAACTCGCGGCCGTCACCCGCGATGATGTGATCACCTTCAACCCTGGAGACGGCATGCGGCACCACATCCACGTTGTTTTGTGCCAGTGCCGGATACCAGTCATTTGAGCTGAGGATGCGTTTACATCCAATTGTGTAGTCAGGCGTCAGCGCGGCTTTCAGGTCTGGATCGGTGATCGCGCTGTCCAAGGCCTGGCGCCACATTTTCATTGCAAAATCGACAGCCCGCGGTTCGCCCCGAAACACGCGATGACGAAACTCAAACAGCATATAGATCAGTTGGCGCCGTATGCGGGGCAGCACTGGGAAGTACCGATACAAGCGGCGCACCCATGGTGCAATCGGGCCGTCCGGGCGAGGCAGAACATAGGGCGCGCTGCGTTGGAAGATGGTGACCTGCGCCGCAGTTTTAGCGATCTCGGGGACGAACTGAACGGCTGAAGCTCCAGTGCCGATGACAGCGACTCTTTTACCAGAAAGCGAAACATCGTGATCCCATTCTGCGGAATGGAAGCTAGGGCCTGGAAAGCTGTCAGCGCCGGGGATATGCGGGATACGCGGCACGTGCAGCGCGCCGATAGCCGAGACCAGAAACCGCGCTGACCAATGGTTGCCGTCCTCTGTCTCGACCTGCCATCGCGTACCATCCCACCGCGCAGATTTGAGTTTCCGATGAAAGTGACAGAGTTGGTACAGCCCCTCATCCCGCGTGATTTTCTGCAAATAGGACTGGATTTCGGCGCCACCTGCATAGGCGCGGCTCCAATCCGGGTTTAGATGTGTCGCCATCGAGTAGAGATGCGAGGGGATATCGCAAGCGACGCCAGGGTAAGTGTTTTCGCGCCATGTACCGCCGATGTCGGCTGCTTTCTCCAATATGACAATATCTGCGATGCCGCGCTTTCGCGCCTCAATTGCCATAATTAGCCCGGAAAAACCTGCACCGATGATAAGCATATCTGTTTGCTTCATCATCCTTCGGCCTCCTCCGTTGGCGCTCCACTCGGCTGATCAGATGATAAAGGTCGCAAACGCATTTTGAACAGAGTGCCGTTTGGTCAACCGCTCCCGCTTAGAATGGCAGCTGAGGGCCTTGGAAGCAGATCAAGCATGCGAATAATGCTCTTTCGACAGGCAGCGCCGACCCAATCCGGTGGGTAAAAGGCTGCGGGCAGGTCCGGTTGGCGCAGCACCACACGCCGCCATCGATGCACCAGCAGAGTCCGTAATGTGGCGCTCTGCAATGGTGTTGGTGTCCATTCCTCGGGGTGAGTTTTTGCTGCGTTCTGGACTGCAGTTAGCAATGCCCGGCACGAAGCGCGCAGCTCGGGTGGGCATAACCGATCCTGAATCCACTTCGGGGCTGTTTGCGGCGAGATATCCAGCGCGAGTAATCCTTCCGCCTGAAGCGGAGCCGCACCTGCCCTCATTGCTATGTTGCGTCCGATTGGAATGTAGTCATCGCTGAGCATTACATCGTCAAGCACCTGCGTACCCGTTCCGTCCTCGGCAATCAGCAGATGCCAATGTTCAACAGGCGCCGAGTCACGCGCATAAATGCGCGGTGTGACGGCCGCTGATTGGGTTCTGCCAAATTCCGAGAGGACATGGCGCGAGACGCGACCGATCCGGTCACTCTCGATCCAACCGTCCTTGCGCAATCGGTGGAGCGCCACCCGGATCGCTTCGGGTTTTATGCCCATCGGTTCAATAATCTGGGTCAGTGCACCGCCTGAAATCTGCGCGCCCGGTTCCTGTGCCATATCTCCGAACAAAGAGACAATAATCGACCAGACCCGCTGGTCTTGCGGATCCACTAGATCGGCTACGGCCGTTTCGAACCACGAGCTTTGATTGGTCATGGGACCAGTTTAACCCATTAGGCCGAATAAGAAAAACAGGTTACGCTAACGAGTTAGCGGGCATTCATTGTCAAAAGTTCGTATTCTGCGACCGGCTCGTCATCCTGATTGGTCAGGGACACGTGCCAGCGAACCTCGCCATAATCGTCATTGCGTGGGGTTTTCTGTTTGACGGTCAAACGCACTTTGATGCTGTCCCCGGCGACGACCGGCTTCATGAACCGCAACCCATCCAGCCCGGTATTGGCCAGCACCGGCCCCTCGTTCGGTTCAACAAACAAGCCAGCCGCGAAGCTGAGCAAAAGATAGCCATGCGCCACACGACCGGGGAAGAACGGATTTCGTGCCGCCGCGTCCTCGTCCATATGAGCGTAGAACGTATCGCCGGTGAAATTGGCGAAGTGTTCGATATCCTCCAGCGTGATTACGCGCGAGGCTGTGTGCAGCGTCTCTCCGACCTGCAACTCACCGAATTTACGGGTGAACGGATGTGCCGGACCTTGGATTTCAGGCGCCCCGGGCACCCATTTGGTGCTGATACCACTGAGCATGCGCGGAGAGCCCTGAATGGCGGTGCGTTGCATATAGTGTTTCACACCGCGCACGCCGCCCATTTCCTCACCGCCGCCCGCTCGACCCGGCCCACCATGCACCATATGCGGCAGCGGAGAACCGTGGCCGGTCGATTCTGCCATCGAGTCGCGGTCGTTAATGTAAATCCGCCCGTTATAGGCCGCAGCCCCCATAACCACGTCCAGCGCAACCTCAGTGTCGTGGGTGATCAGTGATGTGACCAGAGACCCCTGCCCGCGATTGGCCAGTGCCACCGCATGATCCAGATCTCGGTAACCCATCAGGGTTGAGACCGGGCCAAACGCCTCGGTATCGTGCACGCGCTGCGCTTTGTCGGGGTCAGCGCAGTGAAACAGCATTGGGGGAACGAAGGCCCCAGTTTCGGGGCCGTTCAGGTCGAACGCGTCGGGGTTTCCATAAACCCGTTCAGCCTCTTGCCCAATCAAAGCGGCCTTTTCCAGCACGTCAGCCTTCTGCCCGTTCGACACAAGCGCACCCATGCGCGTGGTCTCGGCCCGCGGATCGCCGACGGTAATCTTCGCCAACCGTTCCGAGAGTGCGGATATCACGGCGTCGAGCTGACTATCGGGCGCGATGATACGACGGATGGCGGTGCATTTCTGGCCCGCCTTGGTGGTCATTTCAAGAGAGACTTCCTTAACGAACAGATCGAATTCCGGCGTGCCGGGCTCTGCATCCGGGCCGAGGATTGAAGCATTCAAACTATCCTGCTCAGCAACGAACCGGACCGAGTTTTGCAAGATCGCAGGTGTCTGCCGTAGCTTTAACGCGGTGTTCGCCGAACCGGTGAAGCTGACCACGTCCTGACAATCCAAGTGATCGAGCATGTCTCCCAAGCCGCCCGAGACCAGTTGCAGCGCACCGGCGGGCAGGATGCCGCTTTCCAGCATGATCCGCACCGCCAGTTCGGTGACATAGCAACTGTTGGTCGCCGGTTTCACGATGGCCGGAACACCCGCCAAAAGAGTTGGAGCGAGTTTCTCCAACATGCCCCAGACCGGGAAGTTGAATGCGTTGATGTGGACCGCCACGCCTTGCAATGGCCTGCAGATATGTTGTCCCAGAAACGTGCCGTTGCGCGACAGTTGTTCGATATCTCCATCCAGGTAGACCTGCGCGTCGGGCATCTCGCGCCTACCCTTGGAGGCGAAGACAAACATCGTGCCGATGCCACCGTCGATATCGATCAGGTGGTCTTTCCGGGTGGCTCCGGTCTCGAAACTCAGATCGTAGAGTGCCTGTTTATGCGCCGAAAGTTCTTGCGCCAGTGCCTTGAGCATCCGGGCACGATCATGAAAAGTGAGCTTGCACAGGGCGGGGCCGCCGGTGTAGCGCGCGTAATCCAGCATGGCCTGCACGTCGAGCGCCGCGTTGCCAGCGCTGGCAAACGGTGCGCCGGTGATGGCGGATGCGATGGTGCGTGCGCCTTCTCCGGGCGCGACCCAAGTGCCAGCGGCAAAGCTGGAAATCTGATGCAGGGACATGATGTTCTCCTGTTTGATGAGGCGGGGCTCAGTGCCCCAGCGCGCCCATTTGCTGCGGCAGGTACAGAACCACGATGGGCAGCAGCACGATCAGCGCAAGGCGGAAGATATCGGCAACCCAGAATGGTGTAACACCGCGGAAGATGGTGCCGGTCGAGACGTCGCCCACCACGCCTTTCAGGATGAAGACGTTCAGGCCCACGGGCGGGGTGATCAGCGAGATTTCGGTGACAACCACCACAACGATGCCGAACCAGATCGGGTCATATCCCAGCGACGTGACCAGCGGGAAGAAGATTGGGACCGTCAGCAACAGCATCGAGAGGGATTCGAAGACGCAGCCCAGAATGATGTAGATGCCGAGGATCATCAGAATCACGACAAACGGTGCCACATCATAGGCCGTGACCATTGCAATCAGGGCTTCGGGCAAGCCGGCTAGATTGATGAAATTCGAGAATATCTGCGCGCCGATCAGAACTGCGAACAATGCAGACGCCGTAAAGCAGGTCTCTTTCAGCACCTCGAAGGTTGAGCCGACAGTCAAGCCACCGCGAAACAGGGCGATCAGAAAGGCCCCGGCGGCGCCCATGCCTGCGGCCTCGGTCGGTGAGAAAGTCAGGTTAAGCGGCTCGAAGTCGAAGGCGCCGTAGAGCCCGCCGATCACCAGAAAGAACAGCAGCAGCACGGCCCAGACAGAACCCAGCGCACGGATACGCTCCGGCCAGGTGGCGCGTTCCCCGGCTGGCCCAGCCTCAGGGTTGCGCCAAACGGTCCAGCGCACCGCGAAAAGGTAGAAGAGGATACCGAGAATGCCGGGTATGATTCCCGCCATGAACAGTTTCCCGATCGAGGTTTCGGTCAACAGCCCGTAAATGACCAGAATGACCGATGGGGGGATCAGAATGCCCAACGTACCACCGGCGGCAATCGACGCGGTCGAGAGTTCATCGGAGTAGCCATAGCGGCGCATCTGCGGCATCGCGACCTTTGACATGGTCGCGGCAGTGGCCAGAGACGAGCCGCAAATGGCCGAGAACCCGCCGCAGGCTGCGACCGTGGCCATAGCGATTCCGCCGCGCATGTGGCCCAAGAAAGCGTTGGACACCGCATAAAGCTCGCGCGCCATACCGCCTTTGTTCACGAACAGGCCCATCAGGATGAACAGCGGCACCACCGACAGACCATAATCCTGAGCAGTGTCAGTAATCTGGCGGCCCACCATAGACATGGCAGCCTTCAACCCGCGTTCATCAAAGATCGAGCCGCCACGTTCGTAGGCGAAGCCTAATGTGCCGACCAGTCCCATGGCAAAGACGATGGGCAGGCGCACCAGCACCAGGATCAATACAATCGCAAATCCGATCAGCGCTGCGGTCATTACATAGGCTCCGACAGAGTATTTGGGGCGAAGGCCTTTAGCAGCCCAGTGGCGATCATCACCAGTGCGGTGGTGGCAACGGACAGGGTAATGAACCAGCCGATCAGGTAGGTGGGGATTGAAAGATACTCAGTCACGTCCCCATAATCCCGCGCCCGCTCGGCCAGGACCCAGACGCGTTGGACCGGCCAGAACAGCATGATGCCGCTGACCACATAGATCACCACGTCCCGCGCACGTGACAGGTGCAGACGGTGGAAGAACCCGTCCGTCAGATCGACCGCGATATGGCCGTTGGTGGTTGAGACAATCGGGAGGACTGAAAACACCAGAATGGCCATCAATATCCGCGTCAGTTCGGTTGCGGCCTCAATGGGCGCATTGAAGACCGAACGCAGGATCACGTCGCAAAATGTCATTGCCATCAGGATGAACAGGGCGATGCACGCCACGATCACGGGAAGGGCGCTGGCGCGTCGCACAAGCTGGATTATCGGGGTCATGGAAAACTCGCGCAGGGTAAGTCAGGGCAGCGCAAAGGCCGCCCTGAAGTTGGATCAGTTCGAGGACATTTCCGATTTGATCATGTCATAGGCGGCCTGAGCGTCGACACCTGTTGCGTCAACCTCGGCGATGACCTTGCCGCGGATGTCTTCGGCGATGGCCGAGAACTTCTCCATGTCCGCGTCCGTGGCAGCGTTGATGGCATTACCTTCTGCCGCCTCGGTTGCCTCGCGACCTGTGGCATCAATCTCATCCCAGATCTTGCCGATCTCACGGCTCAGCGGTTCACCGAATACGTTTTCTTCCAACGCCGTCTGCAGCTCGGGCGGCAGATCTGCGAAGGTGTCTTCGTTCATGATGAAGGCAAACGAGCCACGATAAAGGCCACCGGGCATCTCATAGACGTTCTGTGCAACTTCGGTCAGCTTGAAACCCTTGCGCGATTCCAAGGGCATAACGACGCCGTCAGCCGCCTTGGACGCCAGTGTTTCATAGACTTTTGGGGCGGGCACCTGAATGCCGGTCGCGCCCAGCGCCGCACCAACGTCTCCGCCAACGCCGCCTGGGATGCGGACTTTCAGGCCCGAAACCTCATCCAGTGTGGTGACCGGCGCACTGGAATGCAGCTGCGCAGGCCCGTGTGTGTGCAGGGCGATGACTTTTACACCACGATGCTCGTCAGCAGCTTTCAGATGCTGATCGTAGGTGCGCCAGTAAGCAACCGAAGCGTCCTCGGCCGAGCCTTCATAGCCTGGCAGTTCGATCAGCTTGGTGGTGACAAAACGCCCGGGCTGATACCCGTGGAAAATAATCGAGGCATCGGCGGCGCCGTCCATGATCAGGTCCATCTGTGCCGGTGGCGGAGCGATGCCCAGCTTGAGCTCTGCAGTAACCTGCCCGTCAGTGGCCTCTTCGACCATCTCGACGAATTTGGGCCACATCTTCGCATTGATGCCGTGGGTGGGTGGAGCCCAGCTGGAAATTGTCAGGGTGTAGTCGGCTGCAAAAGCAATGGTGCCTGACACCGCCAATGTTGCCGAAGCCAGCAGCGTGGTGAGCTTGGTGAATTTCATGACCGGGTCTCCTCCTCAAAAGCGCAAGTCGTGAATGTGTTAATGGTACGTTTTGTAACTATCAACGACGAGAAAAGCAGTTCAGCGCGTAGGCCAGAGGGCATTTCTGATCGCCGAGTCACAAACGGCTATAGAATTTATTGACCAACCGTTCGGTTTATGCAAGAAGTTTGTTGTAACTTATGAAAAGCGAACCGGGCATGTCTGATACGATTATTTCGCAGAATATGGGGCAATGGGTTGAAATCACACTCAATCGCCCAGATCGCCTGAACAGTTTCACGGATGAGATGCACTATGCCTTGCGCGCCGCGCTTGAAGCCGCGCGCGATGGTGGAACCCGCGCCGTGCTGCTGACCGGAGCCGGACGCGGGTTCTGTGCCGGGCAGGATTTGGGGGATCGAAACCCTGCAACAATGGAGGGCCCGCCAGACCTGGGCAACACGGTGCGCACGTTTTATGCACCTCTGGTGCGCCTAATCAGGTCGCTGAATTTCCCCGTCGTCTGCGCCGTCAATGGTGTTGCGGCAGGCGCGGGTGCCAATATCGCCTTGGCATGTGATGTGGTACTGGCCGCCGAATCTGCCAAGTTCATACAGTCGTTTTCCAAAGTGGGACTGATCCCCGATACCGGGGGCAGTTGGCATCTGCCCCACCTGCTGGGTGAGGCACGGGCCAAGGGGCTGGCTTTGACCGGGCAGCCATTGCCCGCGCAACAGGCCGCGGATTGGGGGCTGATCTGGAAGGCCATCCCCGACGCTGACCTGATGACTGAGGCGCGAGCAATGACGGAACAGTTCGCCAATGGTCCAACGCTGGGACTTGGCTTGACGAAACAGACGATTCAGGCAGCAGCCACGAATTCCCTGACCGACCATCTGGAGGTTGAGGCAAACGCGATGAAAACCTGCGGTGAAAGCGCAGACTATGCCGAAGGTGTCACAGCGTTTCTGGAAAAACGCGCGCCGGTCTTTCGGGGAGTATAAGATGACGCCAAAGGAGCGCGCCCAAAAAGCCGCAGCTGCCATGTGGGGACGCGACAATGCCTCGAAATGGGCGGGCATGGAATTAGGCGAAGTTGACGAAGGGACCGCGATCCTGACGCTCGCCGTTCAGGACCATCATTGCAATGGGCACGGTATTTGCCATGGCGGCGTGACCTTCATGCTGGCCGACAGTGCCTTTGCCTTTGCCTGCAACAGCCGCAACCAATCAACAGTCGCGCAGCACAATGTGATCAGCTACGTCGCGCCCGCGCGATCCGGTGACCTGCTGACGGCCTGTGCAACGGAACTTAGCCTGACCGGGCGCAGCGGCATCTATGACGTAACAGTAACCAACCAGACCGGCCAAAAGATCGCAGAGTTTCGGGGATTTTCCCGCGCGGTCAAAGGCCCAGTGTTTGACGAGACCTGAGATGAGGGGGATGGCATGAAGGATCTTACTCCGAATAAGGCGGATCTTGATCCGATCGAGATCGCCTCGGTTGATGAAATTCGCAGCTTACAGTTGGATCGGCTTAAATGGTCGCTGCGCCATGCCTATGAAAACGTACCTATGTACCGGCAGCGGTTTGATGAGGCTGGGGTGCATCCTGATGACCTGCAATCTCTCAGTGATCTCGCGCGTTTTCCGTTTACCTACAAAAACGATCTGAGGGAAAACTATCCTTTCGGCCTATTTGCCGTTCCGCGTGAGCAGATCATCCGTGTTCACGCCTCGTCAGGAACCACGGGCAAGCCAACCGTGGTGGGCTATACGCAAGGCGATATCGATAATTGGGCCGATCTGGTGGCAAGGTCATTGCGGGCCAGCGGGTTGCGCCGCGGCGACATGGTCCACAACGCCTATGGCTATGGCCTATTCACCGGCGGTTTGGGCGCGCATTACGGGATTGAGCGTCTGGGGGCCACGGTCGTCCCGATGAGCGGCGGGCAAACCGCCAAGCAGGTTGATCTGATCACTGATTTCAAGCCCGACGGGATCATGGTTACGCCATCCTATATGCTAAATATTCTTGAACAGTATCATAAGGTTGGCCTAGATCCGCGCGAATGCTCTCTGGCTGTCGGCGTCTTTGGCGCCGAACCTTGGACAGATTCCATGCGCTCCGAGGTTGAACAGGCCTTCGACATGCATGCCGTCGATATCTACGGCCTGTCCGAGATCATGGGACCAGGCGTCGCCAATGAGTGCGTCGAAACCAAAGACGGACCGGTGATCTGGGAAGATCACTTCTATCCAGAAATCATCGACCCCCAAACCGGTGAGGTCATGCCCGACGGTGAGATCGGTGAACTGGTCTTCACCACGCTGACCAAAGAGGGCCTTCCGATGATCCGCTATCGTACCCGTGACCTGACGCGGCTGTTGCCCGGTACGGCGCGGTCGATGCGGCGGATGGAAAAGATCACCGGCCGCTCGGACGATATGATCATCCTGCGCGGCGTAAACGTCTTCCCCAGCCAGATCGAAGAGCAGGTTTTGGCAACCGGCGGTCTAGCACCCTATTACCAGATCGAACTTTACAAAGCCGGACGAATGGACGCGATGCGCGTACATGTCGAGGCGACCCCAGACGCGGCAGATGAGCTGAGCAAAACCGCTGCCGCCCGGATGTTGTCGCGACGGATCAAAGAGGTGGTTGGAATCTCGACCGAGATCGATATAGGCGAGCCGGGCGAGGTCGAACGCTCGCAGGGCAAGGCGCGGCGCGTGATCGACAATCGGGATAGTTAAACAAGAGACGGAGGGTCGGCCCTTGGCGCGGACGATAGCAAAAGACCACGACGACAAGCGGGCTCGTATTCTGAAATCCGCCGCCCGCGTCTTCGCGCAAGAAGGGTTTGACCGGGCGTCAATGTCTCAGCTGGCGCGCGAGTGTGGAATATCCAAGGCCAATATCTATCACTACTATGACAGCAAGGACGCGATCCTGTTTGACATACTCGACAGCTATTTGCTGCAACTGCGTGATCAGATTTGTGGGTTGGACCTTGAAGCGCTTGAGCCAGCGGATCGCCTGAGACGGGTGGTGCGGGAAATCCTGCTGGCCTATCAGGGCGTGGATGATGAACACCGGGTGCAAACCAGCGGTATGTCTGCTTTGCCCGAGGAACAGCAGAAACTACTGCGTGGCTATCAGCGGGATTTGGTCGAGTTCGTCAGTGACATCATTGCCAGTATATCACCGGCCACTTTCGAGGATGACGCGGCAAAACTGCGGGCAACCACCATGTCTGTCTTTGGTATGCTGAATTGGTTCTACATGTGGAACGCCGGCGCAGATTCTGATGCGCGCAGCGATTATGCTGCGTTGGTAAGTGATCTGACTTTGTCGGGTGTTGACGGTCTTTGACAGGCGGCTGGAACAGAGTTAATTTGGTTCTTCCACCCAAATAGGTTTGAATGAGGGCGGAGGACCCTTATGCAACGCCCTGATCGTTTCGATAAATTCTATTTCGCCAAAGTGGGCTTAGGCGAAGCCTGTGGCTGCGCCGAACGCGTGATTGATGTGTTCGAATTCAACCGGAAGGCTGGCGCGCAGACACAATCAGCGAAGAAAGACCGAGGCAAACGGCGATCTCTGCGTGGGTTGGCCGTGAAATACGGATTGCTTAGCCGCAAGCGTCAGCCCTGAAAGTCAGGGCGCTTTCAGCCCCAGATTCGCGACCTGCTCAGTCGCCTTCGCCACCCACTGATCTCTCATCGCGGCTCCGGTCAGTTGCCGTAGCCCCAGCTTGCGCAGCGTCTCGATTTTCTCCGCATCCCCGGCCCCAAAACTGGCCGCCACGCGGGGCCACCAATAGTCAATTGACGCCTGCATCTCGGCAGCCTTCCCCTGTTCGATCAGCTTGAGCGCGCCTTCAAGGGCCAGTTCTCCATGGCGCGCCTCGATCGGAGCGATATCCCGGAAGGCTTCGGCCAAAGGTTGATAAGATATCTGAGAGAATTGAGCTAGTTGAACCGCAACCGCCTGGCTCATCAGCAGGTTCATCACCACAGCATCGCCCCACCCTTCGATCGGATAGTTAAAGACCGCAAGACGCATATCATGCTCGGACCGGGTCGCCCCAATATCCGCATCGCGATCCAGACGCTTGGTCCAAGGGTGATGGTTTGCATAGCGATCAGTGTTGGCCCCGAACTCGCCCATGATTTTCAGCACACGATCCGCATTGTCGGTCTTTTCCAACACAATCTTTGCCGCCGCGATGCGTTCCTTGATGCCGGGGCCCTGATTGATGATGTCGGCAAAGCCTGCAGCACCTGCCAGCTCACTATCCACAAAGGTCGCCATCAGCTTCATGAGTTCTGCGCGGTAACGCGGTGGAACATTGGTCGGATTGCTCAGTACGCCACCTGCGGCCAGATAGCTCTCGATTGTCATGTCTTCAGCCATCATTCCCTCCGGTCTATTGATCGTAGTCCACGACCACGTTGTCGGTCAGAGGATAGGCCTGACAGCTCAGGACGTATCCTTTTTCGACCTCGTAATCTTCCAATGCGTGATTGGCGACCATCTCAACATCGCCCTCGAGCACACGGCAACGACAGGTCGAGCACACCCCAGCTTTGCAGGCGTAAGGCGCGTCCATCGCGTTCTCCAGCGCTGCATCCAGAATCGACTGATCCTTAGGCATGGTGATTGTCTGCGTTGCCCCGTCCATCGTGATTGAGGCCTTGGTCTGGTTGGCCTGAGACGCCGTATCCGCGCCGCTTACCTTGCGCTTGGCCCGACCGGGTTGGGCGCTGGCAAAAAGCTCGAATTTGATTTGCCCATCATTCAACCCGTGCGCACGTAGAGCAGCTGCAATGCCCAACATCATAGGCTCGGGTCCGCAGATAAAGGCTGTGTCGACATTCTTGATGTCGATCCAGTGTTCGAACAGGTCGGCACATTTCTCTTGCGTGACCAAACCGGTGAACAACTCGATCTCCTGCGCATCCGTTTCCAGAATGTGGATCACGTTCAAGCGCCCCATATAGAGGTTCTTGAGATCCTCAAGCTCTTCCCGGAACATGATCGTGTTCACGCCCTTGTTCGCATAAACCAGCGTGAAGCGGGAATGCGGCTCCCGGGCGAGCGTGGTTTTCAGGATCGACAGAACCGGGGTGATTCCTGACCCTCCTGCGAAACCCAAATACTGCTTTTCGGCGGACGGATCGATCGCAGTGTGAAAGCTGCCCATCGGCGGCATCGCCTGAACCTTATCGCCCACCTTCAGGTCGGTGTTGGCCCAGGTCGAAAACGCCCCGCCATCCACGCGCTTGATCCCCACCTGCAGAATACCTTCATCCTTACCAGCGCAGATCGAGTAAGATCTGCGCAGTTCCTCCCCATCGAAATCGCGGCGGAAGGTCAGGTATTGGCCTTGGGTGAAATCGAATTCCTCAGCCGAACCGTTTACCGGTTTCAACGTCACCACCACCGCGTCGCGGATGGTTTTGTGAATGTCGGTGACTTCCAGATCATGAAAGCGTGCCATCCGGCGATCCTCCCTCAGATGCACTTGAAATAGTCAAAAGGTTCCAAACAGTCGGTACAGCGCCAATGGGCCTTGCACGGGGTCGAGCCGAATTGGCTGACCTTCTCGACCGCTTTGCTGCCACAAAGTGGGCAACGTTCGGGTCCGCCAGCAGGCTGGGGCGGAGCGATTCCGTATTCCTCCAGCCGGGCGCGGCCCTTGTCACTGAGCCAATCGGTGGTCCACGCGGGCGCAATACTTGTTTCGATCCGCAAATCGTCAATCCCGTGATCACGCAACGCGGTTTCGATATCCATGCTGATCACCGAAGTCGCCGGGCAGCCCGAATAAGTCGGGGTGACTGTGACCAACAGCGTGTCATCGTCCCACTGCACATCACGCACAATGCCTAGGTCGACGACCGAGATCACTGGGATCTCGGGGTCGGGAACAGCGTCCAGCCACTCCCATACCTGATCAGTCGAGGCCCTCATGCGCTCTTACCAAGAGGCGCCGGGATAGGCGCGTTGAAGCCACTGCATCTGTGTCAGTAAATGGCCCAGATGTTCGGTATGCATCCGCCCGTCACGCCCACCTTTATGGGCAAAGTGGCTTTCGGGAATGGTCAGCGTTGCCTCGCTCAGAACCCGCATGATCAGAGCGTCATATTCTGCTCGCAGAGATGTCGGGTTCGGAGCAATCCCCGCCGCAACCATCTCAGCATCAACATCATCGCTGGCAAACATCTCGCCTACATAGGGCCAGAGATAGTACAGCGCCTCCTGCATCCGGGTGTGGCTTTCCTCGGTTCCATCGCCGAGCCCCACAACCGTATCGCCAGAGCGTTCGAGGTGATAGGTGACCTCTTTGCTGGCCTTGGCAGCAATCGCCGCGACCCGCTCGTCGGATGATTTCATTAATCGCCCCAGCATGATCGAATGCCACGCATCGAACAGGAACTGGCGCATCAGAGTGCGCCCGAAATCGCCATTCGGGACCTCAACCAGCAACACATTACGAAAGTCCCATGCGTCGCGCAAAAAGGCCAGGTCATCGGCGCTTTTGCCGCCGTCGATCTCACCGGCGAGGCCCAACCACATCTGGGTCTGACCGATCAGGTCCAACGCAGTGTTGGCCAGAGCTATATCCTCCTCCAGCACCGGCGCGTGGCCGCACCATTCGCTAACGCGATGGCCGAGGATCAGGGTATTATCCCCCATCCGCAGCAGAAACTGCAGGAATGCTTCGTCCCGGGTCATCACATTGCCCCCACTTCATCGGGAATGTCGAAAAAGGTCGGGTGACGGTACACTTTGCTCTCACTGGGCTCGTAAAGCGGGCCTTTGTCGCTAGGCGAAGAGGCCGAAATGTTGTTGGCCTCGACCACCCAGATCGACACGCCTTCGTTGCGGCGGGTATAGACGTCGCGCGCATTCTTGATTGCCATCTCCGCGTCAGGCGCATGCAGCGAGCCGACGTGGCGGTGGCTCATCCCATGCTGACCACGGATGAAGATTTCCCACAGGGGCCATTCATTGTTCATTTGGTATCCTCCTTGGGTTTACTCTGCGGCCAGATTTCGTGTTCGTTTCTTGCCGGCATGGGCCAACAATCCGTCGCGCACCCATTTTCCATCGTCCCACGCCTTGTTACGCGCGGCCAAACGATCGACATTGCAGGGGCCGTTGCCTTTGATCACATCGAAGAATTCGGACCAGTCCGGGTCGGTGTAGTCGTAGTGGCCCCGCTCTTCGTTCCACTTCAGGTCGGGGTCGGGAATGCTCAGGCCGAGATACTCGGCCTGCGGCACGGTCTGATCCACGAATTTCTGGCGCAGCTCGTCATTGGTATTGATCTTGATCTTCCAAGCCATAGATTGCGCTGAATGCACGCTTTCCTTGTCGGAAGGTCCAAACATCATCAGCGACGGATACCAGAGCCGGTTCAATGCATCCTGCGCCATCTTGCGCTGTTCTGGCGTGCCTTCTGCCATCTTGCGGATCGCATCATAGCCCTGACGCTGGTGAAAACTCTCTTCCTTGCAGATGCGGATCATAGCGCGCGAATAGGGGCCAAAGGACGTCCGCTGCAGCGGAACCTGGTTCATGATCGCGGCACCATCGACCAGCCATCCGACCGCGCCGATATCGGCCCAGTTCAATGTCGGGTAGTTGAAAATCGACGAATACTTCATGCGGCCATCCAACAGCATCTCGGTGATCTCGTCCCGGCTGACGCCCAGCGTTTCGGCCGCACAATAGAGATACAGCCCATGCCCGGCCTCATCCTGCACCTTGGCCAATAGGATCGCCTTACGCTCCAGTGTTGGAGCGCGCGTGATCCAGTTGCCTTCGGGTAACTGGCCGACAATCTCGGAATGCGCGTGCTGGCCAATCTGACGGATAAGAGTCGCGCGATAGTCATCGGGCATCCAGTCTTTGGGCTCGATTTTGATATCGGCATCAATCTTGTCCTGAAAGGTGCGCTCCTGCTCGGTCATCTCCTCGCGGGATTTCACGCCTGTTCCGGCTGTCTTGATCATCTGAGCGTACATGTGAGGTCTCCTCCCTTACACGCGTTCAAGAATAAGTGCGGCACCCTGCCCCACCCCGACGCACATGGTGCAGAGCGCATAGCGCCCGCCCGTGCGGCGCAGTTGATAAGCAGCGGTCA
Source organism: Ruegeria sp. AP7 (assembly GCF_056539905.1). Classification (NCBI taxonomy): domain Bacteria; kingdom Pseudomonadati; phylum Pseudomonadota; class Alphaproteobacteria; order Rhodobacterales; family Roseobacteraceae; genus Ruegeria; species Ruegeria sp. AP7. The sequence continues at coordinate 150,679 of NZ_JBQFVT010000010.1, forward strand.
TAACCAACCTTGCACCACTCATCCCAAGCGGATGCCCGATCGCAATGGCGCCTCCGTTCGGATTTACATGGGGCGCATCATCGGGCACCCCCAGTTCGCGAAGCGTGGCAAGGCCTTGCGAGGCAAATGCCTCATTCAATTCTATCACATCCATCTGATCGATGCTGAGACCCGCGCGGGCCAGTACCTTGCGGCTGGCTGGAACAGGACCGATGCCCATCACGCGAGGTTCGACCCCGGCAACGGACATTCCGACAACGCGGGCGATTGGGGTCAGATCGTTCTTTGCCGCTGCGGATTCATTCGCCATCAAGATCGCCGCCGCGCCGTCGTTTACGCCCGAAGCGTTACCAGCCGTGACAGTCTTTTCAGACCCGTTAATGCCCTTCAGGCCCGACAGTTTCTCGGCTGTGGTTCCAGGACGCGGATGTTCATCCGTATCGACCACCACAGGATCGCCCTTACGTTGCGGGATTGTGACCGGGGTGATCTCCTCCTGAAACACCCCGGTCTGGTGCGCCGCGGCCCAGCGGGCCTGGCTGCGTTCGGCAAACGCATCCTGATCGGAGCGGTTGATACCGTAAGCTTCCGCTACGTTATCTGCTGTTTCGGGCATCGAGTCGATACCGAATTCCTGCTTCATCTTGGGATTCACAAAACGCCAGCCGATCGTTGTGTCGTAGACTGAATTAGCGCGCGAGAAGGCGGACATCGCTTTGGGCATCACAAATGGTGCGCGCGACATGCTTTCGACACCCCCGGCGATGGCCATGTCATAGTCCCCGGCGCGGATCGCGCGGGCCGCCATACCTACCGCATCCATACCAGAAGCACAAAGTCGGTTGATGGTCGTTCCAGGCACATCCACCGGCAGCCCCGCCAGCAACGCCGCCATCCGCGCCACGTTGCGGTTGCTTTCCCCAGCCTGATTGGCGTCGCCGTAGATCACGTCGTCTATGCCTGTCCAATCAACCTGAAGGTTTCGCGCTATCAGCGCAGCAATTGGGATCGCTGCCAAATCATCCGTGCGAACCTGGCTGAGGCTGCCGCCATACCGTCCGATTGGTGTGCGCTGCGCGTCGCAGATAAAGGCGTCCATTGGGCGAGGGCTCCGAGAGTTATGTCGCGTGATTAAGTGACCGATAGGTCGGTTAATAAGCAACGCCACGATTCGCAGCAAGAAAAATGTAACATGATTTTAAGTTTTTGAGGATAATGGTAACATATTAGGGCGGCTAAATTATTAAAGCCCGCAGATTTGCGGGCTTTAATACTTGGCATGAATGACGAAGAAATTCAGACCATCGCAAATATGCGGGCCGGACCGCCAGACCCCCCGCGATGAGCTGGCGCACCCACAATCAATGTCGCTCCACTGGCTGGCACTTTGTCCAGGTTTGCAAGATTTTCAATGCCATACCTGTTCGTAGGTAGCCACGCGTAGTGAGTAGCAAAATCGGCTGATGGTCCGTGATCGAGGGATAGGGAATCCACCGCCAAGGCAACAGCGCCTGTGCCATCCATCAGCATCTGTGCGGCTTCGACATGGAAACCCGGAAAGTGCATTTTGCCTTCGGCGTCTGCGTTGCGGAAGTCTGGCGTTGCGGATTTAGCTCCCCACCCTGAATGCATCGCGACGCAAGCGCCGTCTGGGATCGGACCGTTTGCAGAGATCCAGGCCTCAAGATCGTCAGGCGTAACCTGAGCATCCGCATCCTCTGCTGCCCGCGCAGCGATATCAATTACGCAAAGTGGGCATACCAGATTGGATACAGGAATTTCATCAACCGACTGACCATCGGCCGAGAAATGTAGCGGCGCATCGATATGCGTGCCTGTGTGTTCATTTACAGCGAGATTGAATAGATTGAAACCGTGGTCCTTGAAGTTGAAGGCTTGAGTTGCCTCAATTCCGGGTTCGCCAAAATAGGTCGGAAAATCAGCATCATATATATGTGTCATGTCTACGACTTCTCCATGGCCCATCGCCATTGCAGGTGTCGTCGCAGCCGAGCTTAGTGCGGTTCCAGCCACCATTGCGGCCCCGGCTTTAAAGAAAGAACGCCGAGATAGCATCCGATCTTTTACCGCATTCATTACGCATACATCACACATCTTGTAGCTCCCTTATTAAATGACACCGACAGCGGAATACTGCCCGACATGCTTGACTGAGTCCAATTCAGCCCCCTTAAGTTCAGTTTAGCCCGACGCTGATGATGTGCGTTTCACATGTTCGTAACGCTGCGACCGTAGCTCAAAAACCGAACGGTTGGTCGATTATAGGGTTGAATACTGTCTCAGTACGGTTCAGTCTCTGACTGCGTGGCAAATCGGGTTGAATGGACCACAACGCATATCTTTTCAGGAGGCAGGAACAAATGTCCCAGGTTATTGGCTATGAAAAAGTGGGCGACATCGCGGTTTTGTCGGCGAATAACCCGCCGGTAAATGCTCTGGCTGCAGAAGTACGCCAAGGCCTCCTAGCAGGGATTGAGCGTGCTGAAGCTGATGGCGTACGGGCCGTTTTGATTTACGGTAGGGGGCGAACCTACTTTGCCGGCGCTGATATTCGCGAATTCGGCAAGCCACCACAGGATCCTTGGTTACCCGCGCTCTGCGATCGCATTGAAGCATCACCGCTTCTGGTGGTTTCATCTTTACACGGAACAGCCCTTGGCGGCGGGCTTGAGGTTGCCCTGTCCTGTCACTACCGTATTGCGACCCCATTAACAAAAGTCGGGCTGCCCGAGGTCAACCTTGGCATCATCCCCGGCGCGGGTGGAACCCAACGATTGCCACGGGTCGCTGGCGTCGAGGCCGCATTAGAAATGATAACGACGGGCCGCCATGTGCAGGCCTCTGAAGCGTTACAGATGGGCTTGCTGGACAAGGTTCAGGACGGAGATCCGCGCGAGATTGGGCTGGCCTTCGTACGAGATCTACTTGATACGGGCGCACCGCGCCGACCTGTCTGCGAAATGGCTAAACCAACGCCGATCGACTTTGACGCGACCTATGATGCCGTATTGAAGAAAGGACGGGGGCAGCTGTCGCCTGCGATTGCCGTGCGTGCTGTACAAGCCAGCTGTGAAGCCCATGATTTTGCAGCAGGACAGGCTCGCGAACGAGAACTGTTCACCGAGCTGATGGCGTCAGATCAGCGAAAAGGGCTGATCCATGCCTTCTTTGCCGAGCGCGCTGTCTCCAAACTCCCGGAACTACAAGGGATCAACCCCCGCGAGCTTCATCAGATAGGTGTTGTCGGAGGAGGTACGATGGGCGCAGGCATCGCCACATCCGCTCTGCTGGCAGGGCTTTCGGTTGTATTGCTTGAAATGTCGGTGGACGCAGCCAAGGCTGCAAAAGACCGGATCGCAGCAAATCTGGCGGGTGCAGTGAAACGCGGAAAGCTGAGCCCGGACGCGCAAGTGGAAATTCTGGAGAATAGGATAACCCTGTCCACGGACTATGATGCGCTGAGTGGCGTTGATTTGGTGATAGAAGCCGTTTTTGAGGATATGGAGATCAAGAAACAGGTTTTTGCAAAACTGGATGCGACCTGTAAATCCGGTGCCGTGCTGGCAACAAACACCTCATATCTCGACCTGAACGAAATTGCAGCATCCACAGGCAGGCCCAGTGACGTGATCGGTCTGCACTTTTTCTCACCTGCACATGTGATGAAATTGCTTGAGATCGTTGTTGCGGACCACACTGCGCCCGAAGTTATTGCGACAGGATTTGCTTTGGGCAAACGGTTAGGGAAAGTATCCGTCAGGGCTGGCGTATGCGACGGTTTCATCGGTAACCGTATTCTCAACGCCTACCGAACCTGCGCTGATCACATGGTTCTGGATGGGGCAAGCCCTTTTCAGATTGATGCCGCGTTGACCGGATTTGGATTTGCAATGGGGCCATTTGCGGTTTCCGACCTTGCCGGGCTAGACATCGGTTGGGCCGCGCGCAAACGCAAACGGGCTGCGGGCCTGGACCCACGTGCGCGTGACAGCATCTATGCCGATAAACTATGCGAAGCAGGGAATTTTGGTCAGAAGACCGGCAAAGGATATTATGTCTACGAGCAGGGGAATCGAAACAGAAGACCCAACCCTGAAATCATGCCTTTGATCGAAGCCGAGCGCGCCGCCAAAGGTATCTCTACACGAGAGTTCACCGACGAAGAGATCGTGCGTCGTTATATGATTGCGATGGTGAATGAGGCGGCAAAGGTAGTTGGTGAGGGGATCGCCCGCAGACCACTGGATGTGGATATCACGCTGCTTTATGGCTATGGATTCCCACGATACTGGGGCGGACCATTGAAATGGGCCGACTTGCAGGGACTGTCAAACGTGGTGGATGACATTCGCCGATGGTGTGGAGAAGATCCATATTATTGGCAGCCCGCGCCTTTGCTTGAACAACTGGCAACCGAAGGTCGTTGTTTTGACGATCTCAACAAAGCAAGTTGAGATCTAGGCCTCCTTGCCCGCCCGACATTGAAATTGCCAATGTTGCCGGGCGGAGCAAGAGAAGGCGTTTCCAAAGAAACGCCAATACCTGACAGGTGCGTTTGGGATTAGTTCAGTACACCTTCAGCAGCTGCGCGAACTGCACGAATATTGTCGCCATAAACAGACGGATTTGAAACTGACCCGCCCTTGAAAACAGCCGAGCCAGCGACCAGCACATCTGCACCGGCGGCTGCAACCAGAGGTGCGGTGCTGGGATCGACACCACCATCTATTTCGATATGCACCGGGCGGTCACCAATCATCTGACGCAAACGGCGCACCTTGGCGGTCATATCAATGAACTTTTGCCCGCCAAAACCGGGGTTAACGGTCATAACACAAACCAGATCGGTCAGATCCAGCAGATGCTCTACCGCCTCAGCTGGTGTTCCCGGGTTCAAGGCAATACCTGCTTTCATCCCGGCGGCGCGAATGGCCTGTAACGTGCGATGCGAGTGCGGCCCGGCCTCAACATGAGCTGTGAGCACATCAGCCCCAGCATCGGCATAAGCCTGAATGTATGGATCGACCGGTGAGATCATCAGATGCACATCCATAACCGTCTTCACATGTGGTCGGAATGCTTTGACCGCCGGGGGGCCAAATGTGAGGTTGGGCACAAAATGCCCATCCATAACATCCACATGAACCCAATCGGCGCCTTGCGTTTCAATGGCCTGAATCTCTTGTCCGAAGTTTGCGAAATCTGCCGACAGGATCGACGGTGCGATCTTGATGGAACGGTCAAAGTTCATGGCGGGCCTCATGTGGATATGCAGTTGCGAGGGGATATATCTGTGATGGGCAAGGAGCGGTAGACCCGAGATACGAAAATCTTACCAGTCTCCCCTAACCTGCCGCCGCTCATCCAAGCCTCGGTACAAGTATCTTGTTTATCGAGAGCGCGAGTGGAATTTCATACCTGAAAGTGAAAGCTATATGCGACTCAAATGTCGGTCGTCCTTCCGTTCAGGTATCAGTATTTCGCAACCAAGACCGCCGAGACGTTCCGAAACGCCAAGTTTAAGCGTACCACCATAAGCCTTCAGCAGATCGACAGTAATAGCCAATCCCAAACCAGTCCCGCTGACAGAGGTATCCAGGCGCTCGCCAGATCGTAGCACGGCTGATTGCGCCTCTTCTGGAATGCCGGGTCCATCATCCTCAATACAGATTTTTATGTTGCGCCCACTACGATGTGCCGAGATGTGAATTGTCGTTCGGCACCACTTAAGGGCATTGTCGAGAAGGTTACCCAACACCTCTTCAATGTCCTGAGTGTCGATGCTGACCCAAAGACCGGCTTTGTAGTCTGAAGTTAGAGATTTGCCTTCGCGCTCTGCCATAATTGAAAAAAATTTAGACAGCCTTTCGACCGAATTCGAGATATCCGTTCGCGAATGGGTCAATTCGGCGGTATTTGACGCACGCATGCGTGCAAGTGCTCGACCAAGTTGGGAATCTATACGCGTCAGCGCCTCTTCCGCCGGCCCGGTATCGGATCCGGATTCCGACAAGTTCAACAACTCGTTTCGGAGAATCGATGTTGGCGTCTTAAGTGCATGGGCCAGATCTGCGGCCTGTCGTCGAGAACTCGAAACGATCTCGCGATTTCGATGCAACAGCTGATTGAGGTCTTCCACAAGCGGCGATACTTCTTCAGGATAATCATCCGGCTTCAGGTCGTCTCCGTTGTCCCAGCGATGGGCAACGTCAGCACGCAATTTCCTGAGCGGGCCAATGACCGCAGACATCAACAAAAGAGAGCCCGCAACACCAATCAGCCCAACCAGCCCAAAGACTGGAAGCAGGTTTGATTGTGCAGCCCGGCGTTCGCTTAGCAGTTCAAGCCTGCTTTCCGCAACGCTCACGCCCCATTCCGTTCCGTCTTCAAAGCTGATTTTCTGATAAATGCTGCGAACAGCTTCATCGTCTGGTCCCAGCGTGTTCCAAATGGTTGCTTCGTTGCCAGTACGCGTGGGCTCTGCGATCGTTTCGTCGAACAATGAGGCCGATGTATAGATGTCGCCTTTGTTATTCGTCACCTGCCAATATCTGCCTGAATAAGGCGTACCATATGCGGGGTCGAATATCAGCTCTCTCAGGACATCCGGAGTGTCGGTGGTGACACTTAGTCCGACAACTAACTGAGTGTGACGGTCACGTAACGTTTCATCAAACTGCTGGAGCACCCTCGTATTGATGTAGGAGAAAACGACTAACGTTCCGACACCTACCGACACTGTGGCAGACGCCAGCCCACTAAGTAGGGCGCGATGGCGCAGCGATAGCATCAGGCGGTATCGATCATATAGCCGCGTCCTCTGACCGTAGTGATGAGATCAGGTCCCAATTTCTTGCGTAGCCGGGTAATGAATACGGCGATAGTGTTTGAATCTCGGTCACCGTCGTATTCGTATATATGTTCCGATAATTCAGTTCTGGAAACCATGCGCCCCAAGTTGTGCGCAAGGTAGGTGAGAACCGCAATCTCCTGCGCGGTTAGGTCGACCGGAATCCCCGCAACACTAACCCGCCCGTTCCTGGTATCCAGCGAGACGTCTCCCATTTCGATAACCGGATTGAGCTGACCACTCTGCCTGCGTAGAATTGCCCGCACACGCGCGGCCAGTTCCGGCATGTGAAACGGTTTGGTCATGTAGTCGTCCGCGCCCGCATCAAGACCATCGACACGCTCGCTCCAACCGTCACGGGCCGTCAGTATTAATACCGGCGTCTTAACACCTGAGCTGCGCCATTCGCGCAAAACGGAAATTCCATCCCGTTCAGGCAACCCAATGTCGAGTATGATCATGTCATATGGTTCGGTCGCGCCCATATGAAGAGCGTCCGTTCCATTATGGGCCACATCCACCACATGACCCTCGACCCCCAGAAGTTTTTTAATCTGTTCGCAGAGTTGGGATTCGTCTTCAGCCAGAAGTATTCTCATATCTTAAAACTACAGGCACATTCGCGTTGGTTTAAGTCCTAATTTCTGCCTTTCCCGTTCCCACCGGAATTGCCGCCGCCGTTTCCACCGCTGTTCCCGCCAGCATTACCTCCGCCGTTTTCGCCAGAATTTCCACCGCTGTTACTGCCGCTGTTTCCACCGGCATTTCCGCCGCCGCCTCCGGAACCATTTCCATTGCCACCCGCATTCCCATTATCACGATTTGCAGCAGATCCGCGCCCATTGCGGTTACCACGATTGCTATTGGCTTTGGTCGAATTGGAGCGCGCAACTTTCGAAATCTGGTTACCCACCCCAGACCGGTTGGACACAACGGCGCCCGTCTGCGCATTCACAATCACGCTAACGATTTTTCCATCCGGCTTTTTTACAAGAATCCGATAATAGATCTCACCCGCTTGAAACGCGCGGGCATCAACTGGGGTGCCTCCGTAAGTTTTTGCAACGCCTTTGATGACCCGCGCAAGCCGAATTGTATTTCCCGATAGGGTCGCCTTGCGCAGTTCGCTCTGTTTAAGCTCACGGACGTCGGCGGCTGCTTCCCTAACAGGTAAAGCAACAAGCAAACTTACCACCGCCAGTAAAACCGCTACACGCATCAACTTCCTCACTCTTGCAGGTCAGAGGATACGTCAATCGACGTGAACCGGTGATGAACAAGCAGTTAGCCCTGCGTTCAAGCGCTCTCAAGTTAAATGATTGAGAGATCAGACGATTCGTACGTGAATTGCAGCATTCGAACACAGCGCGCCATTTCTTAGAATAAAGCGCCGCTGTTGTTCCACCAAGGAGACTGATATGAAAACCTCTATCCTCAGCCCTATTAAAGCCTCTGCAGTGGCTATCGCTTTGCTGGGATCGACCGCCGTTATTGTTGCAGTCGCAATGCCGGATGTTGCCATTGCCAAAGAAGGAAAAGGCAACGGCGGGGGTAATGGCGGCGGCAATTCCGGTGGAAACGGGAACAGCGGGAACAATGGTGGTGCCGACAAAGGCGATCGCGATTCAGCTGGTAACAATAACAGTAAGAAAGGGTCTGACGGAAACCGCAATGTTGGAAATTCCGGGAAATCCATTTTCGGCGACTCAAAGAGCAAGTCTTCGCGTTCCACTTCAGAGAACCGCGGTCGATTTTCACTAAAAGATCTTTTTAATGGAAGCGGCAAAGCAAAAGGCGCTGCAAATTCCAGGACGCGCACGACCACCAGCGGTGGAAAGCAATTATCCAAGACCTACAAGCAGACTACAGAATATTTGATTGTCGAAGAATCTGTTCGCCCTGCAATTCGGCCCACGGGAAACAGGATGGCGGCGCTTCTTGGTGCCCACCCTTCTGAACTGGGTGCGCTTAATGCTGCGAACGCAAGTGCGACAGCCTTGGCCAATGCTTCACCTAATTCACGTGTCGGAAGAATAGCGACATATCGTGACACGGTGCTGGCCGGAGATCTCTTGCGGGAGGATCTTGCAGAACAGTTGGAAGAGCTTACCGGACTGGAGCCACCAGAGCGTACTGTCGCAGAAATCGAAGAAGATTTAGAAGTCGCATTGGATGATGTTCAAACCAATCAAGAGCTTGTTGAAGAACTTGAACAGGCTTTGGAAGATGCCGACGGAGAGGACCCTGTGATCGAAGAGCAACTCGAACAAGCACGGATGGATCTGGAAGGTTCAATTGAGGAGGCGCAGGACCTCAATGAGGAACGTCAGGCAGCATTAGAATATGAAGAAGCGACAGAAGAGGTTCGGGAACTGGTTGAACTTGTTGAAGAACAAGAATTAGCCGAGCGCGAAGCCTTGGAAGCGGCGGCCAACAAACCTGTTACCGATGCCGTTGAAGAAGAGGTCAAGTCGCTTCTGGGTTTGTAATCGAAGCCTCAAATCTCAGGTATAATTTTCTTACGGTGCAGACAACTCACGGAAGCACCATAAGCCGGGGCGGTCATTTACTTCATCAGAAGCGGAATGGCCGCCCCTTGGTTTACTGGCATTTAACTATGCTTTGTGAGCTACAACCCACGATTTCTTATAGTACCAAACGAAAGAATCCCGCCTAAGTTAGGCGGGATTCTGTTGTCAATTCCGTTGTTTAGGACGAGTATCAGGAATTGAACAAGGGTCGACTGAACTACCTTCAGACGTTGGTTTGCGCATCAGAAAGTCGCTTGTTTTTTATAATTTCTGTTAGTGCATTTTCGATAGGAGGGAAGCGACCGCTGATTGTAGGGCGTTTGGTTGGCAACTTGTCCGCAGCGATACTGCCAGAGGTTGGCATCACAGCAACAGTGTCGGACTCTTCAGTCATAAAGGCAGACTTGATCATGCGTTTCCCCTCATTTGCAATTGAACGATAATTCGCTCGTTCAACTCTATAGAGCACTATGGCTCATCTCGGTTGAACGTCGCGAAAATACATTGTTCATGTTCGGTTAATGTTGTCGCCAAAACGAAAACAATGGGATAGTACGGCCGTTTGCCGGGGTTTGTTGCGCAGATCAGGGCATGCATTTGCTTCACCTGCGATCTGTCAATGGTCTTAATTGGCGATGCTAAATTGCTTGTTCGACCCTCGTTTGCCTCAGCTCTCTCGAATTGTCGGCCTCCGGGATCGCCTACTGGTGTTCAGCGCCCTGAGAGTGGTCCTTTGTTCAAGCCTACAGTGTTACTTATTGACCCGCACTTCTAGGGTGACGTCTTGATTGGGGTCGTAGACACTAGAAACCGCTTAAGCGCTCGATAAGCCAGTACATTGAAACCGATCCGATGCCATAGGCGGTGAGAACGACCGGTCCTCGATCAGTCGGCGAGGCAACCAAGCGCCAAATCGCAGTGAAGACGGCCAGCGCAGCGATGAAACTCAACTGACCAGCCTCAACACCGAGATTAAATGCCAGCAACGCTGCCGGAATATCGTTTGGTGGTAGTCCAATTTCTGCCAGGGCACCTGCAAAACCAAGGCCGTGCAAAAGGCCAAACCCAAAGCAAACGATCCACGGTTTTTGCTTGGAAAGTCGGAAGCGACCTTCGCCACCTTTGACAATCTCCATCGCCAGAAACACGATTGAGAGCGCTATTACTGCCTCGACCGGTGGCCCAGGAACATTCAAAATACCAAAGGTCGCCAGCGCCAGAGTTATTGAATGCGCTAGTGTAAAAGCTGTTACGGCTCCTACCAGTCTCCAGACATCTCGGACCAGAATAAACAGCGCGAACACGAATAAAAGGTGATCCCAGCCTTCCAGTATGTGTTCAAATCCCAATTGAAAATAGGATACGAAAACTGACCATGTCGTCTGTTCAGGAGGTATAGTTTGGATTGCTGTATCTGAGGTGAGACGAAGGGTCGTCGGTGCGGTCTCTAAGGGGTGCAAGCGCACCAAAACATCGTTTCTTTGCGCCTCCAAGCCATCAATCGCAATGGATTTCCCCGCAATATCTTCACGACACTCCATGACCCATGATGAAACCCAGGCCCGACTGTCAAGTGTTGCTTCCGGACCACGTGAAGGAGCGCAACCATTTGGCAGCACTGCATCAATCGCCATTGGCTGACCATTCACATCGGGCTTTCGCCAATGAACGCTCCATGTGTTTGACGCGATTTGGCGGATTTCCAAGTATCCCGGATCAAGCGCATGTGCGTTGGCGTCGGCTTCGGGCCACACGAACAGCAACGCAATTAACATACAGACCAAATGTCTCATTTGGTTGGTCCCGCGATGTCGGGCACCACAATCTCATAGGCATCAGCAAGCGCCTCATATTGCGCTTGCGCCAGATCTGCACTCATGGTGCGACGCCAATCCTGTAGGACCGCATTTCGTATCTCTGATAACGGCGGTGTTTGAGCAGGCTCGATAGCGACCACTTGAACAAGATGAACACCGTAACCTGATTGGATCGGCCCTCCCCATTGACCTCGTTCGAGTTCAGTTAGACCGTTCGAAAACCCGGCGCCAAACACCGAGTCGACAACCCGAGTTGCAGTCAAAGGCATTGAGGCAGGCAGTAATGTTGAACGCCCAAATTCAGGAAGCTCTTGTTCCTCACGCACCGCGCTCAACGCGTTTGCGATCGCAGCGTCACCTGGCGCTTCGCCAAGAAAGATCTGATTGAAGGCTACCTTTTTGGACGTCGCGTATCTTTCACGGTTCTTCTGAAGATAGGCCTCCAAATCTTCGTCTTCAGGGGTAACTGATGCAGCAATCGCTTCAGTAAGAAAATCCATCTTTTGGCTTAGCCGCGATCTGATCACGCTATCTCCGCGATCCAGCCCAAGCTTTCTTGCTTCTCTGACCAAAACTTCTTCACGAATTGATGCATCGATCAACGCTTGCAGTTCAGCTTCGTTTGGTTGGCGTTTCCACCTGGCCTCAAATTGAGTAACCAGAAGCGCGACATCATCTTTGTCGATTGATATTGTCACGAGATTTTCGGTGGTCTCATTTTCCGGCGCGACTATATGGAACCAAATGAATATAGCCGCCCCAATCAGGAAGAAATGGAACAAAGGTTCTTTCAATAGGCGCATGCAGGCTCCTGCGTGAAATGCATCTGGTTCTACGTACCAATGCTGACATCAGCGAGTTAGTTTTTGCAATAAAGTGGGCTCTTGTCGCGCTGCAGAAGTGTAGGAAACTGCCGAGGTAACTATCGCCACCTCGACTTATACTAATGTGATTAATGCTGATCAATCTGCCGGCGTGTACCAAATCGGTGATGAATACGCGCGTTCCTGATGCGTCAGCACCGCATCCTCGGGCAAGTCGATACCATATCTTAGCTTGTCATACAGTATCCAACGCGGAGTCGGAATTTCCAATGCGCGTACATAATAAAATGCCCGTGCATTTGGGTCGAATTCAGGGTCGGACCAAACGGTCACAAGCTCGGAGGCACCGATTGTGTTGGCCCAACTGGCGGCTTCAACATCCACTGTATTTCCCACAGCGGGAACCTTTCCGCTATCATCTGCAACACGATCATCCGACCACGCAACGTCGTAGACCTTTTCCTGCAGGGCGCCTTCAGAATCAAGCCAGCCTTTGATCACCTGCACACGATCCAAGTTAGCACCCACAGGGTCGCGCAGCGCAGCGATCAGGAATGAAGGTGCACCATCTCCCTCGCGTGGGCGCATGTCCGAACCCATTGGAACGCCTTTGGTATAACCAACATTAGCAAGAAAACGGGTCTCAACATCAGCTTCACTGAAATCCCAACCACCAAAAAACCTCAGACCGATCCGAGGACCTGTTGTCGCGTATGTCTCACGTCGTTTAAACGCGTCGAAAATCGCAGCACGCGTATTGTCGGTGGCCCAAACTGCCGTGTATCCGGATGCCACCAAAAGGTCGCCGGGTATTTCACCGAGATCATTCGCAATGAAAGGGTGCTTGATCCGCGAGGCCGACGGTTCAACGCTGACCGACTTGCCAAAGAAGTTGTCTTCTTCGGCAGTGGCCAAAGACGTATGGCTGTCCGTCGCGCCTCCCATGCCAAATTTATAGGGATTCACGCCAAACTTTTCTTCCAGCAGCAATCCTCGTTTCAGAGCTTCTCGGGCGTACTCCCCTGCTAGCATGTCATCGGTCTTCAGCTCGGTTATGTCGAGATTGCCGACGTCCCAGTTCTCGTAATCCGCAAATTCGTCGTCTGGGCTCAGGAACGGATGCGCTTCGCCGTCACCTTTGATTTGGGTGACTTCATAATGAGGCTCCCATTTTGCGCGGGCGGCTACGTAATCCGCGTCGACCTTGCCACCGTGATAGGTATCTTCGGTTGGGAACATCCACCCGTTTGAAAGGTTGCCGTTATGCGCAAACGCAACTGCGCGTCCTCCGGTTTTCTCCTGATATTCTTCAAGCCAAGCATATAGTGCTTTTGGGTCGGTATCGCCGTAGGGTGGTTGTGTGACCGGTGGCACCATCTGCAAGGCACGGATCGGCCCATCGCGCAGCATGACGTTCCGGTGCAGGTTGAAACCCTTAGGCACCGAAGTCCATTCGAACCCGATGAATGCAGTAAAATTACCCGGGTCGTTGTGCCGCTCGGCCGCAAGGACAATATGTTCCCAGGTAAAGGAAAATGCGTCGGCACCGGGGCTGTAAGACTCCAACAGAACTTCTGGCAGGGTCATTTGCGAGAAATTGGTAATTATGTCGAAGGCTGTTTTCCCGGCCTCCTCGCCTCCTGCTTTGTAGCCTTCGTACCATTCCAACCCTTTTGGATCAGCCAGAACACCGGGTTTACCAGCTTGCAAATCCGGAGCAAAGCCCATGAGGTCCGTATGGTCTGTCAGAACCATCCAATCCAATGGTCTAGCCAGCCTTACGGGCTGCCCTGTGGAGGAAATGACCTGCTCTCCCTTTGCAAAACGCCAAGCTTCATCGGGTAGCAGGGTATTTCCAAAGGCTCCCGCATCTAATGACAGCCCGGTGTGTAGATGTGTATCACCCCAAAGCGGGCGTTCAGGGAAAGAACGCTGTGCGTACGGCGAATATGGTTGATTGGAAAACAAACCTTCGACTGCCTGTTCGCTTGGAACAGCGTCAGAAAGCACAACGGTCGGCGCAAGAATAAGAGTTAGAAAACAAGCAGAAATTCGATACATAGTGCCCCCAAAAAGCAAAAAATACTCAGCGAGTTCCCAGAGTCTGTTGTGACTCTAATATATTCGATTTTTATGATATCATATCTAACGGGCTCGTGGAAAAAATTTTGCCGCTAAGTCTTTGAGCTAATTGTATTCGAGGCGGTCGGCTCCTCGTTCCCGGATCAAAACTGCTGACTTTCGCCCTTGAATACGTGTCCAACAGTCTGGGGAGCACCGGAGCGGACCACAATTCGATTGCTCCAGTGATCGGCCAAATTTCATGTTGAACTCAGGGGTTTTCCCACCAATCGGTCGGCTTGGCGCGTTTGCCGCGGTTACGGTCAAGCCAAAGGGCAAATCTGCGCAAGGGTGAAAGCGCCAGTGCCAACCAGAAACGATGGCGCAATAGCGTAAAGTCGCGGTTGAACGGACAGACGCGCATGCAAATTGCACAGTCGGAGGACAGTTTGGCCCAAAACCCAAAGCACTTAGCCGCGTCGGAAGTCCACTTGCGCACACCCTTTATGGCCGAGGGATCCTCGGTTGTCTCCGGCTCTCCGTAAGGGAGCGCTTTGACCGGGCAGGCATCTGCGCATTTGGTGCAAATGCTACAGAAAGCACGTACGCCCAAAGGCCTGGGGGGATCATGTGCCAGTGGCAGATTGGTGAATATCTTGGAGAACCGCAATCGCGGGCCATATTCAGGTGTTATCACCATCTGGTTGCGGGCATATTCTCCCAAGCCCGCCTTGATCGCATAAGGGATCACGAGACCGGTGTCATTCATAGAGGCCGTGGCCTCATAGCCCAGATTACGGATGTAGGCTGCAAGCTGCATCACGATACTGGCCTCATGGGAGTATTCGCGTCCAGTGGCAGCCCCCGCGAGGGCAGACGGATATGTAGCCACAAGGTCTTCATCCATCTGATGGCCCATCACGATGACGGACGTCGTGCCTTCTGGCAGGTCGTTGGGCGCATCAGAGAAGTCGCGAGTGTCAACTCGGGCCGCGTAAAGCCAACGGTCATCCATATAGGTGATGCCACAGAGATCGGCCCCAAAGAATTTCGCAATTCGTTTGACCTCCCTTGCCATCGCGACAGGGTCGTCTATCGGGTGCTGTGTCGGGGCCACAGGTGTGTCATTGTTGATGGGGGCTTGGAAGCCCTCGCGCCTGCCGGTCTCGCCTCCTCTTTCGGAGATCAAGTCTGAAATCAACCAAGCCGCGTTTCTAAGCGCAAAGTCGCGTTGGGTGAAACCATCCCCACGACGCGGAATGGCTTCCATGCGGTACGAGGCAAAGAAGGCGTCGGTTTGTTTGCTGCGGATACGCTCATCCCAGAAAGCGCGGGTAAATATATCATTACGCTGGTTGAAGCGTTCAAAGTCATTCGTGACATCAATACCTGCGGCGGCGTCGTCGGGTCGTTGGGGGTGGTTGGAGGGATAGCCCATTGCGAGACGATGCCGCGAGATAGGTCAGTTGTCAAAGGGGGCAGAGGCAACGCTTACATTTGCCCGCCTGAGTTTCAGATTATGGTGCTGAGGAGGATTGATCGTGAAGCAAGCAGTTTGGTGGACTGTTTGTAGATCGAACGGGTTGTTCGGAATTTGGTTGCGGGAGGGTGCAACTGCCGTTGTCGAATACGGTTGCAATGTCTGGCTTAAAGCCTCAAATCAAAAAGCCCCCGACCACTTCTTCAAGCATCGGTCTGCTAGTCGAAGGTACTCGCGCCGCCTCAGCACGATTTTATAGAATTAGATTCTATTCCAAGATGATCCGCCCTATGACCAAACAGGAAGTCAAAGAAGCCGAAACGTTCGGCAAAAGAAGCATATCGATTATGTCAGAGCCGTTAGAAGACGCCATTCATTAGATGGGGCAATAGACTGAAGACAATCCTATCGTTACTCTGCCTTCAAGTTAGCATTCATAAACAACGAACAGGATTCTTCAGAAAGACTTTCAATGGCGGGTGAAAACGAACCTCCAATTTCTGAAACGCGCAGGCTTGCAGTTGTCGCGTTCGCAGATGTTGCCGGTTTTTCTCGCCTAATGGCAGAAGACGATGTTTGGACAAGCAACCAGTGGAAATCGCTCAGAGAAGAGTTGCTGTTGCCACTGCTTAAGCAATATGATGGCCGATTGGTCGAAACTATCGGAGACGCGATCCTCGTTGAATTCAGCAGCGTGGTGGCTGCCTTGAAATGGGCTGTCGACGCTCAGAAGAAACCACATCCAGAGGCGCAAAGGGGCACACGTGAAAGTCTGCAACTAAGGATTGCAGTAAATGTCGAAGATGTTTTGGTGAGCCACGGAAACATATTGGGTGACGGCGTCAACATTGCCTCGCGTATTCATGACGCTGCAGCGCCGGGTCAAATCGTTGCGACAGGGCTGGTTCGAGAGTTGGCAGGAAGTAAGATCAACGTCCGCTTTAGAGATATTGGGACGCCGCGGCTAAAAAACATCAATCGAGTTATCCACTTGTTTCAGGTCGTGCCATTGGAATCTTCTTCCTCAGAAAGCGCGAGTCTGCACCAACCTTTTATTGAATGGACATCGCGACCTACAGTGGCCGTCTTGCCATTTCGCGCGTCTTCTGGCCATGAAATGGAAGAGTATTTTGGATCAGGGATCACCGAAGATATAATCAGCGGTCTATCCCGTAGTCATGCATTTCACGTAATCGCTCGCGCGTCGACATTACGTTTTGCCAAACGCTCGATTGATCTTCAGGAAATCGCGTCGCAGTTGGGTGTCAACTACGTAATGGATGGAAGCGTGCGCCGACAGGGTAATCGGCTTCGGATTACAGCGGAATTGGTTGATGTTGCCTTGAACCGATCAATCTGGTCCGAGTCGTTCGACGGGACCGCCGAAGATCTGTTCGATTTTCAAGACACAATAGTTGCCGCAGTTGTCGGCTCATTCGAGCCCCGCCTGAACGCGCACGGAATTGAACGCGTTCGAAATCGCTCCACCCATAGCCTTGATGCGTATGATTGCGTTCTCAAGGCGGCATCAGAACTGTATCGGTTCACAGATGAGGGGTATCATCAATCCGGAATAGCGCTGCAAAGGGCTATGGAACTGGATCCTACCTATGCCAGAGCCTATGCTTACTCCGCTTGGCGATTGAATTACCTCGTTGGCGAGGAACGCTCCGACAATCCTGAGCGCGACAAACTGCTGGCTGTTGAGCATGCCAGACATTCCATCGCATTGGATCCTGATGATCCTTTCTGCCAAGTGGTCGCTGGGCATCTGACAAGCCTCATTGAGGGTGATCCGCATCAAGCGATGTCGATGTTTGATCTGGCCCTGTCCCTCGATCAAAATAATGCACTCGGCTGGGCAACCAGTGGAGTAACATTGTCGTATTTAGGCCGAAGAGACGAGGCGATACCCCGGTTTCAGAATGCATTTAAACTAAGCCCGTTTGACACCTTGAACTTTACTTGGTGGACCGGGGTTGGAATCGCCGAGTTTTCCTCCGGAAATTATTCTGAAGCGATTTCCTGGTTGCAGAAGGCGCGTCAGGTCAACTCTCGCTTTATTGCGACCTTGAGAATTCTGGCGGCCAGTCTTGCAATGAACGGTCAAGAGGAAAAGGCACGGGCCGTTGGAGCCGAGCTTCTAAGGCTCGACAAAGATTTCTCGGTGGATCGGTTTGTTTCGTGGTATCCATTTGTACGTAGAGAAGACAAATTGGCCCTAAAAAGTGGGTTATTTATTGCGGGTTTGCCGCGTTAGAGGACTTTGAGCCGACGAAATCTCAAGTCCATATTATTCGATAGGGGGATTTCCAATGACTTCTAGAAAGGACACAGCCAACGGCATGGGTAGTGGCATGGGCATGGGCATGGGTCGCGGCATGGGCATGGGTAACGGCATGGGCATGGGCATGGGTAACGGCATGGGCATGGGCATGGGTAACGGCATGGGCATGGGCATGGGTAACGGCATGGGCATGGGCATGGGTAACGGCATGGGCATGGGCATGGGTAACGGCACGGGCATGGGCATGGGTAACGGCATGGGCATGGGTAACGGCACGGGCATGGGTGCGATCCCGGTCGGAGCTGACGGTGGCATCGGCTTTGTCCGTAGCTACTATGCTACCCCCATTGAACTGGCGCTGTTGCCTTGGTCGCTTAACTTTACACCGGACAATTCCGGTGAAACTCCATTTCCGCTCGAATTCATAATCAATCCCTACCAACCTAACAGTGACCCGCTGGAATGGACGACCGCCGACTGGGATCCGGATTTGCGTTTCTGGACACTTCCGTTTGATCCGCAATTGGGTGAGTGGCTGCGCGCCGCTGACCGGAGTGAGCCCGGTACGCTCGCAGCCCTTGAGATCGCCGGGCAATTCGGGAAATGGCTACCGATTTCCCCTGGCCGCATCCCGCCAGGTATCGACCCGATTAAGCTGCGTTGGCTGGAAGCAAACGACCTGAAATGGCAACCCGGAGATACAGCCGCTGAGAATTTGGCCGCGTTCCTTTTTATCAAGGGCGAGTTGGAGAAACTCAAAATCTATATGGAGGACGATAGGTGGAACTATCTTGTGGAAAGCGACGTACAGGCAGATGGTCTACCGGATTATCTCATTCATTTTCTGGGCATCAATTCGTTTGATCACCCCAATACGCTCGACCTGATAAACGTCGGGCTGGCAATCGGTAACGTGATCTACATGGCTTACAAAGCATATTACAAAAGAGCGCGACCATCGATCCTCCGCCCCGGCCTGACTGTACCGTTCGGCCCACCCGCACATCCGGCATTCCCAAGCGGACATTCATTTCTTGCGCATTTCATTTCGCTTCTTTTGCTTGAAATACCGGGAATTTATTATCGCTACGGTGTGCTGAAAGATAAAGTTTCGATTGATGGTGCGGATATTGTTCCAAGTCCCGAGGATGGGCACCTGCTTCGGAAACCACGATGGAGTGACCTGCGAGGGACCGCGCCCATAAAGTCACCACTGCTTGCAATTGCGCATCGAATAGCAGTGAACCGAGAACGTATTGGCGTGCACTACCCGACCGACAGTACGGCCAGTCGCCATCTGGCTGCAGGTATTTGGGATTCCCTGTTTGATAGAGCCAACGACACAGACGTCGAGGGAAATCCAATAGCGGGTATCGATTGTCCGACGCTGATGACGGTGCTGGACGCGTCAAAAGTCGAATGGCCCACGCCATGGGACAGTGATCCTGTGCCGGAAGTCATATAAACTGAATAACCCGCAACCCAAGGTTGTTGTCATTAGCTACGAGGTCGGTCAACGCTCGGGGTGTTTTGGGTAGGTTGCTGGCTGTTGTCCCGACAGCAACCCCAAGGCTTTGCAGCGGATCTGTATTGGCACGATCGTCTGGACAAGTGATTTCATAAAGCGCCAGACCATATGCTGTGCTACCTTGCGGTCGGTCGGCGTTCACTATTCGCTCAATCTCTGCCAGGGCTTCGCCCTCATCGTTGAACGGCAGAACCCGCCTGTCGCCTGCTCCAATGTCCGGCAAATTGTCTTCCTGTGAAAAGAGCGGAAGCCATATAATAATGGAGGAAAGGCCCCAATCCTCTTCTGGATTAAAGACCACCCCATACCATCGGCGAAGCATGCAGCCCTCAGCCGTTACCGATCCACGATTACCGAAAATCACCTGGTCCGGCATTATCCATTGCGCATCATCACGCCAATCTAGCGAGACCGGACAATAACTGCCAACACCGAATATAAACCAACTGCCGTTCACCATTTCTCTAAGCGGGCGGGAATCTTCGATATAGACATCGACGTCAGGCGCTTTGCCCATGCCATTATGCGTCTCTTCAAGGTTCTCGACAAACATGCCTTGCGTTTCAAATGACCACCGTACCACTTTGTGGACCATACCCCCTTTCCAACCATCCGGTTGGGGTAGGTTATTTGGTAGATCTGGGCTTGGAGGCATTTCAATCACTCCAGCCTGCAAACGGTCAATTTGTTCGATCGCGAGCTCCAGCATTTCTGCCCTTGATGGTGATTGTCCGAATGATTGGATTGCCCTTACCAACAAATACATCGTCAGAAAGGAGGCACGTTGGCGTAGATAAACATCCGGTGCGTCCGCATCCATCGAATCTCCACCCAGTGCGCGATAAAACCGGAAGAGCGTTGTCGAAAGAATTTGTTCTGTCAAATAACCCTTCAGGTCATCACAACCAGTCGGCGGTGACTCAACAACAGACCGGTTCAATTCTCCGTACCACGCCCAACCTAACGTGGGGGATCTGTCGTGGCGACGCGTTGAAAAGACGAATGGAAATGTGATTCCACGATAGCTTTCAGCGACGCCATTTCGTGGGTCAGCCAGCCTAGAATCCGGATCACAAACAATAGCGGCCATTGCGTCACCGGCGCTGTGCGCAAAATCAAATTCAAGCTTCCCAAGACGCGCAGCCAACAAATAGTGCCCAAACTCATGAAGCATCCAGCGCTTGTCAGTCGCGAGGCCGAGAGGTTGCGCCCAGGTACGCTCTCCGTCGCTATTCAATGGCCGGTCCCAACGCGTTAGTTCCGCCAGAGCGAGATTCATTCGAATTGTCGGCAACGTCGCAGCATCAGATTTGCAGTCATAGGCGACCTGCGCGTTCACCGTTCGCCCATCTTTGCCGGGACCCGGAGCAATACCGTACCGGTAAAAGATCTGAATGTCCCTTTCTGCCCGAACAACGAAATCGTCCAAGATAATTCCAAACGATCTCAACAAATCGAAAAATTCAACGCAGTTAACATAGGCAAGTAGCGCTGAATACTCATTACTTCGTAGTAAAATCTCCTTGTTCGCAGGTAGTCTCAAAACTTTGGTCGGTCCTGGATTGCCAAGTCCATCCTGGTCTCCCGGAACAAAATCTGGGCATCGGCGAACACGAAACCCCAGATCTTCCAGCGTCAATTCATCCCCGTTCGTCAGTTTCCCCAACTCTCTGAAGCGATTAAGGAAATCATCTGTACGAGTGGGTCGCCTTCGATCCCAATCGTAGGGCAATGCAGGATTTGCAGGATCAAAAGGTAATTTCGAAGCAGGCGGAACTTGAGTCCAAATTTTTGCTTCGCCCTCACCTACATGGGTGATCAGTGGGCAGGTTTCAGTGGATAGCAATTCGAAGTGGAATTGTCGCTGTTGCGCACCGCCAATTGGTATTGCCTTGATCTTGTTGGTCACCGAATAGCTCAAGCGATTTGGAAATCGCTCAATTTCCCCAAGCGCTTTCGAAACTGTTTCGATCACAACCGGTTCTTCCAGAAAATCCGGGTCAACATCGGACAAGATAAAGATTTGTTCTAGATCGATGGATCTCGGTTCAACAGAAGCCGCGGCTCCAATTTGATTTAGAATATCAGATGGATAGTTTACCAAATCATTTGTAAGTGCCCCAAGTTCGATCTGTCGTTCCTCTCGAGACGGAAATGCGGCCTTGGCATCCACGGTCGACCAACTCTGCTGCGATACAACCGGGTATTCTGCTGTGAACGAGCGAATGATGACGCGGAGTTTACCACCATCTGTTTCCTCCACCAGCATAGGAATGCTGACACCGATAGAGAACTCGGCAGGTTCCCCCTGATCATTTATGAATTCTGTCGCCACCATGACTATCGTTGCTGGCAATCTGTGGAGTTCATCGCGGGACAGGTTCCATGACGCAATTTGAGGTGGGTTGTCATTCGCACCGCTGTCAACCGGAGGCCAGATATTCAGCCAGTGAACCAAGTCCCAGTTTCCAGCTTTGGCGTTGTCATTAAACTGATTTCCGCCCCACCCTTCAGGCCAATTCAACGATTGCCCATGACTTGTTAGATAATCTTCAACTTTATCCAAATAGTCCGATGCAATAGCTCCAAGTGTTTCCCGATCAGTCTCTTCATCCGTCGCGATGGCGATATATGGCGCATCGGAATGCGATATTAGTCGCGAACGCCGTTCCGAATTTGGATACTCGCGCTCAAATCTAAGCCACGGTGGTGGCCAACTGTCAGAGTTGTAAGGTTCTGGTGGCCAATTTGGAAAATCAATAGACAAAACTATGCTCCCTTTCCTTCAGAAATAGGTTTGATTGAGTTGGGGCACGTAACTTCAAATTAATCGAAATTTTGAGATTCCGATAGTATGATAACTCAACGGGTAGGCTTACCGAACGACGGACGATACTTAAGGACTGTTAGAAAGGGGGGCTTCTAGCGCGCTACTACCTTGTAACATGGAATAGAGGAAACGGGTCTCCTAGATCCGCCCAGTGATAGTTCATTGCGATAAAGCCACTGAAAAATCGATCCATAAGTTACGGGAGGTTTTCATAGATTCGACCAACTGCCACAAACTGCGAAATCACACTAAGGACTTCTCTAAATATATGCCAGTGTAGACTATCAGAGATTCGATTGGTCCCGGAAGATGGGACATATACAATTGAACTCATTGGGGAACTGGCAGGTTTGCTTGCGTTGGGTGTGTCCCAGAACGAACAAAGCCGCCCTGAGGCGGCTCGTATGACACTTTGTTCGACTGTAATAGTTTCGGTAGTAGGATTTGAACCTACGACCTTCGGGTTATGAGCCTGACGAGGTGAAGAGGTTAAGCAATTGAACCGTGTGATCAATTGTAGTCTGAACGGGCTGTACTGAGATTTTCTGACGCT